>CANFSZ010000063.1 GCA_947449835.1 Opitutia bacterium | reverse complement strand
CTGCTACGATGCCGGTCGAGCGCCTCCGCGAAGGCGTGAAAAATGTCGCCTGGCTCGCCAGCGATCACACGCCTTACCAACTCGACGGCGTCAACGTTATCACCTTCGGCGCCTTCATCGATCGCGAGGTCAACCGGTACTACCACGACGTCGCCGACACCTTCGACAAGAGCGATCCGAAACTCCTCGCTGAGTCTGCCGCGACCATCGGTGCGCTCACGCTTTTTCTCGCCGATGAACCCGCGCTCAGCGCCACCCGCTCTTCGCTCGCGGAAGTCGACGAGCTGGTTAAAATTCACGGCCTCGCCCCACGTTTGACCGCCATGGGCCTCTGGCCCTTGCCAGCGCCTGCGGTTCGCCGCTAACGTTTTTTTAACCCCATCTGTTTCTTATGTTTTCTACCCTTCTCGGGCTGCATCCACTCGATGCAGCGATCGTACTGATTTATGTCGGTGTTGTTTTGGCTATCGGTAAAATTTTTTCCCATGGCGTGAAAGGGCAGGGCGACTTTTTTCTCGGTGGTCGTTCGCTGGGCAAGTGGCTCCAGTTTTTCCTCAGCTTTGGTAATATGACCGACCCTAGTTTGGCGACGACGACCGCCAGCTCGGTATATCGACAAGGCGCGGGCGGCGGTTGGCTCTCGCTCATCACGTTATTCCTCACGCCGTATTTTTGGTTCAGCAACGTTTGGTTCCGTCGCGTCCGACTGACGACGATGGCTGATTTGTTTGAAGATCGTTTTGGGCGGAAATTTCTCGCGACGTTTTACGCCATCACGACGGTCATGATGTCGATCGTCGGTATCGCCGGGGGCAACGTCGTCGCACTGAAAACGCTGCAACCGTTGATGGTCAAAGAAGTCGCGATGTATTCGCCCGCCGAGCGTCAATCGGTCGCCGAATACCACGAATTTGTCTCCTTGCGCGACCAGCGCCAGATTGCGCCGCTCGCGCCCGCCGCCGCGACGCGCTATGAATTGCTCAAGGATTCCTACACCCGCGGCGAGCTTCAGCCCTACGTCACGTATCTGCGGCCGATTTTATTTTATCTCATTTCCTCGGTGCTCGTCGCAATATTCGTGATGCTCGGCGGGCTCAAGGCTTCGGCGGTGGTCGATGCCGTGCAGGCGGTTTTGGTCATCGTGATCTCGGTTATTTTGATTCCGTTTGGACTCATCAAACTCGGCGGATTCACGGCCCTGCACGAGAAAGTGCCGGCGGTGATGTTTAACCTTTTTGGCGGCGGTGGCCTCAGCGAATACACGTGGTATTCCATCGGCGCGTTGCTGCTCATCCAGGTGGTCGGCATTGTGGGTTCCCAGGCGAACATGACCATCGCCGGCTCCGCTAAAAACGAGATGGCGGCCCGTTTGGGCGCTGTCACCGGTGGTTTCAGCAAGCGCTTCGTGACCATCGCTTGGTGCTACTGCGGTTTGATCGCGGTCGCGATTTTCGGGCCCAATCTCGCGGATCCCGATCAAGCGTGGGGATTGCTCACGCGGGCGTTGCTGCCGGTCGGCCTCGTCGGCCTCATGATCACCGGTATTCTCGGCGGCAAACTCGCGTGGCTCGGCGCGCAGTCGGTCGTTGTTTCCGGACTCGTGGTCAAAAACCTCTACGAACCGCTATTCCCCGGAAAATCGGCACGTCATTATATGGTCATCGCGCGACTCAGCGTGCCGTTTGTTTTAGCGTGCGGCGTCGCGGTCGGCCTCTATCTCAACAGCGTCGTGGTCCTCTTGAAATTTGCCATCGTACTACTCGTGGTTTGGGGTGTGCCGATCACCATGATTTTTCTCTGGCGCCGGGTGACCGAGATCGCCGTGCGCGTGCAGGTGGTTGCGACCTTGGTATTGGTGGCTGTCGTGCCGTGGACGGTGCCGGCAATCGCGCCGCTCGCGCAATCGGCGGCGCTCACTCGCATGACGCATGAACGCGTGGTCACGGTTTCCGCCCGAGCCAACGCCGCGGATGTGGCCGCCGGTCTCGCTAAATCCGTGGGCGATGCGATTCAACGCACGCAGCGCACCGAACCGGTTTCGGTGTTCTTCGAAGAAGGTGTCACGCGAGTGAATCCGAAAGACCTGAACTCGCCTAAGACCGGCAAAGGCCTGTTTCGCACCGAGGTTTATCTCGTATCGTTGTTGGGCGTCGATGTGGCGGCATTTAACTCCGCGCAACTCATGACGACGCGCTACGTCGTCGATGCGCTGTTGCCGATTTTGATCATCTTAGTCGTGAGCCTACTCACGCGGCCGACTGATCCCGTTCGTGTCGGTCGTTTTTATGTGCGCCTGAAAACGCCCGTGGCGGCCACACTCGAGCAAGACGCCCTCGATGTGCAAGCCGGCTACGCTGACCCGAAACGGTTCGATCATCATAAACTATTTCCCCGCTCCAACTGGGAATTCACTCGTTGGGACCGCGCCGACACGCTGGGCTTTATTAGCTGCTGTGCGCTCGTCGGCTTTATCCTCATCTTCTTCAAAGCGGTTCTCCTCATCGGCAGTTAAATCTTAAACTTACTACAAATATCTGCTCTTCCATGACCCCCAATCGCCGCACTTTTTTGAAAACCTGCGCCGCCGCTGCTGGTGCGGCCGCGTTCTTCTCTCGCCGAATGATCGCTGCGCCTGGTGATCGCCCGCCGTATCCCGCCGCGCCGAATCTGCATACCTCGCCGCGGGTTTCCGCACTCGTGAGCGGCGGCACAATCACCAAAGACGGTAAACTTCTCCCCGCCGTCAGCGCCGCGCACCGGCTGCATTACGGAGCGCGAAAAAACGTGCTGCTCATCCTGCACGCTTCGATTCCCGCGGAGCGCGATAACGCCGAGAAAAAACTCCAACCTCTCCTCGCTGAAGACGGCTACGCTTCAGAGTCGCTTCACCATTATTCGGGCAAGGCCGCGTTGAAAAAAATCGAAGAAGCCGATGCGTTCATGGTCGGCGGCGGCGATACGTTTCTGCTCCTGCGTGAGCTCTACGAAACGGGCCAACTCGCGCTCTTGCGCGAACGCGTCCTTGCCGGCGCCGTGTTCAACGGCTCTAGCGCGGGCTGCAACATCGCTGGCCTCAACATCGGCTGCACGAATGATTTTCCCGTCGTCGATGTCCCTACGCGCGCGGCGCTCGGATTTTTCCCCTGCATTTTCAACCCGCATCATCCGAAAGTCGGTGAGCCCGAGTATGCGGCGCGCACCTCGAAGATCCGGGGTTATCGCCGAATTAATCCGCAAGAAATGGTGCTCGGGGTTGGCAATGGCGCCGTCGCTCGCATCCACGCTGGTAAAGTCACCGTCGAAGCTGGCCCGATTTTCCTTTATTCAGGCGAAACGATGCGCGAACTCCCGCTGGGCGTCATCCCCGAGCTCACGCAGCTGGTGAGCTGACTTTTCTTGTAGTCTGCCTTTCCGTCGCGCGACGGTGAGCTCGCGCGGCGGACTCTGGTCCGCTCAGGCTTGTAACAGTAAATTTGCGTCCGTTCCTCGCGTTTGGGCACATCTTCGTTTCCCTTGGTGAGAGATGGTTCCTGATCACTCTCAATCTCCGGTCTTGGCGGTCGCTGGCGTGATCAAAAATTACGGGGCGCGGCGCGTGCTCGACGATGTTTCGTTCGCGGTCGTCCGAGGTGAACGCGTCGCGCTCACCGGACCCTCCGGCAGCGGCAAAACCACGTTGCTTAATTGTCTAGGTGGCGTGGATCGGCCCGACGCTGGGGCCATCACCGTGCGGGGCGCGCCCGTGCACGCCCTAAATTCCGTGGAGCTAGCGCGTTTGCGGCGCGTAGAAATCGGCACGATTTTCCAGTTCTTCCACCTCCTGCCGACGCTTACCGCGGCCGAAAACATCGAGATTCCGCTGCAACTCATCGCCGTGCCTGCGGCCGAGCGCGCCGTGCGTGTTGCGGCCGCCCTTGATCGCGTAGGTCTTGCCTCGCGGGCCGAGGCCTTGCCGGGCCAACTCTCGGGCGGCGAGCAGCAACGCGTCGCGATTGCCCGCGCGCTCATCCATCGCCCCGGTCTGGTGCTGGCCGACGAGCCGACGGGTAACCTCGATTCGGCCAACGGCGCCAACATCCTCTCGCTCCTCCGCGAACTCAGCGACGAGACGGGTACGGCGCTGGTGTTGGTTACGCACAGCGAAGAAGCCGCCGCCATTTGCCATCGCCGTATCCAACTGCGCGACGGCCGCATCGTCGCCCGTTGATGAATAGCTCAGTGATCCGTCTCTTGTTGCAGCGTTTTTCGCTGCGTCACGCTCGGCTCGCTCCGCGCGCCTCGTGCTTGCTTGTCGGTATTCTCGCTCTCGGCGTGGCGGTGTTTGTTGCGATCCGACTCGCCAACCGAGCTGCGGTTTCCAGCTTCACGCATTTTACGGACACGCTCACGGGCCAAAGCGATCTCATCGTGCAAGCCCCGTCGGGTACGTTGCCGGAAAGTGTGCTCTGGGAACTGCGTGCGGCGCTCGGGGCTCGCCCCGTGCATATCGTGCCAGTCATCGAAGCGACCGCCGCTCGGGCGCAGGCGCCGGGTGAGGCCGCGGGCTTTGGCCGCACGACCTACACCTTGTTGGGGGTTGATCTGCTGGCGCTCGCTAATCTCGCGAGCCAGAGCCCGCTCCCACACGGCTATTTTGATCAACCCCAGGATACCGGCGGTCGGGGTGTGCGCGGCGACCAAGCCGGGGCGGGAGATTTTTGGCGGGCTTATACGGCCGGGCCGCAAGTGTGGGTGAGTCCGGCTTTCGCGCCCACGCGACCTGAGTCGCTGGATCTGGTGATTGATGAGCGCGTGCGAACGTTGCGCATCGCAGGCGTAATTCCCACCGCAAAGGATGCGCCGCGCGTCCCGGCGACTTTACTTGTGCTTGATTTGCCGCATCTGCAGCAGCTCACGGGGAAGACAGGCCGCGTGGACCGCGTGGAGTTTCTCGTCGAGCCCGGCCCGCGGGCGCCAGAGCGGCGGAGTGAACTCCAGACTTTACTGGAGCAGCTGGGCCGCGATCGCTGGATCGTGACGACGCCGGGAGAGCGCCGTGAATCCGCGGAGACGATGACTCGTGCTTTTCGGCTCAATCTCACGATTCTTTCCCTCATCGCGTTACTCGTGGGTTTGTACCTTATTTTTCAAGCCCTCGACGGCGCGGTTGTGCGACGGCGCACTGAGATCGCTATCTTGCGTTCTCTGGGGGTCGAAGCACGTGCGATCCAACTTGCGTGGCTGGCGGAGGCTGCGGTGCTCGGACTCTGCGGCGGGGCGCTCGGCGTCGGGCTTGGTTGGCTCGGGGCGCAAGGTGCGGTGCGGGCGGTGGGGCAGACGGTAAACGCGCTTTATTACGCGACGACACTTGAGGCGGCGGGTTTGGCCCCGGGTGAATTCGGTCTTGGTCTCGCCTTGGGCCTTGGCGCCAGCTTGTTGGCTGGATGGTGGCCCGCGCGACTCGCGGCGCGTACGCCACCCGCCCAAGTGCTGCCGCGCGGCGCGCCACCTGCAGCGGGTGGGCGTTGGCAGCAGAGTTTCGCGCTCGGCGCGGGTGCGGTGGTGCTCGGTATCGTGCTGGCGCAACTACCGCCCTTGCGCTTGGGAGGCGGTGGTCGGTTTCCGCTGGCGGGTTATGCGGCGGCGTTTTTCTGGATTTTTGGTGGAGGTTTGATGTGTGGCTGGTTGTTGCCGTTATTAGCGAAACTCGCACGCGCTCTCGGCGCGGCGTGGACCCCGGTGCGGATTGCGTTGAGCCATCTACGGCGGCCTTCCGGGCGGCATCGCTTGTCGGTGGCGGCGCTGCACTGCGCGGTCGGAATGGCGGCAGGCATGGCGATTCTTGTCGCGAGTTTTGAGCTCACGGTGCGCGGCTGGATCGTGCGTTCGCTGCAAGCGGATCTCTACATCGCGAGTGCAGGCGCGCAAAGTGCATCGACGGATAATTTCATTTCGGCGGTGGCGGCTGACCGCATCGCAGCTCATCCGGCGGTAGCGGCTGCAGCGCGCTTTACGGCTTATCCGTTGTCGCTGGATGGTATTCCGACGCTTTTTACGGGCACGGATTTGGCGCTGATGCACGCGCGCAGTGATTTGCCTTGGGTGACACCGCCGCGCGATTTGGCTTTGTGGGACGTGACGCGCAATGCCGGCCTCGCTTTGGTGAGCGAGGCGTTTACCGAGCGTTTCGGAAAAAAAAGGGGCGATATCTTGCGCGTGCCTACGCCGGCGGGAGTGCAGACTTTGACTATAGCCGGGATCTTCGCCGACTACGGCAACGAGCGTGGTTCTATTATGGTGGATCGCGTGCATCTCCGAGCATGGATGGGGGACGACCGCGTCACCAACGTCAGCTTGTGGCTCAAGCCAGGGGTCGATGCTGACGGTGTGCGCTCCGAGCTGCTTGGGGAATTTCCCGGTCTGGCGATATTTACCAACGTGAAACTTCGCGCCGAAGTGCTGCGAATTTTCCGGCAGACTTTTGCGATCACGTATGCGCTGGAAGTCATCGCGGTTTTGGTGGCGGTGGTGGGTCTCGCGCTGACGTTGACGAGCGTGTTGCTCGATCGGCGTGAGGAACTGACGACGTTGCGCGCGCTGGGTTTTACGCGCCGCGAGTTGGCTGGGGCGGCGGCGCTGGAGGGCGGGGTGGTCGCGGCGGCGGCGGTGGCGGGCGGACTCGTGCTGAGCGTGGCGCTTGGGTGGCTCTTGATTTACGTGATTAACAAACAGTCGTTCGGCTGGACGCTCGGGTTTGCCGTGCCGTGGGGGCAGCTCGCGGCACTCGCGGGGGCGGTAGTGGCTACGGGCGTGGTCGTGAGTTATTTTGTGGGGCGGTGGGGCGCAGATCTGCCGGCGGATCGCGAGGAATGACCATGACGATGAAAATTATTTTAAAGGAGATCGGGGTGAGACGGGTTCGCCGTAGCTGCTGCGAGATGATCGAGCTGGGCGCGGGTGCGCGTGCGCGCTCCCAGTTCGTGTCCTTTCTTCGGAGTGTTGTGGCGGCGGTGGGGCTGATGGGGTCGATCTGGGCGCAGATTCCGCTCATGACCACGGATGGTTTCGCCGTGCCTCAAGCGGGAAAGATTTTCTCGTTTCCGCGCGATCATGGTTCGCACCCGGAATTTAAAATCGAGTGGTGGTATGTCACAGGTCACGTATTCACGGCTGGGGCGGGATCGCGGCGGTTTGGGTTTCAAGCGACATTTTTCCGGCAGGCCGCGCCGGATCATACTACGCAACTCCAGCTCGCACACATGGCGATCATCGACGTATCGACGGGAAAGTTTCTCCATCAAGAACGGTTAAACCGGGCCGGCTGGGACGCTATGGCTAAGACTGAGACGCTTGATGTGCGGCAAGGCAACTGGTCGTTGAGACTGAGCGATCCGGCCGCGCCGGCGGGTGCGGAGCGCTTTGAGTTGCAAGGCGGGGTGCAGGCGGAAGCCGCGCTCACCCTCACGCTGGTCCCGGCGAAGCCGCTCGTGGTATTCGGCGAGAATGGAGTCTCCCGCAAAGGCGCGGCCCCGACGGCAGCGAGTCATTACCTCACGTTTCCGCGATTGCGGGCCGAGGGTCGGTTGACGCTGGGAACTCAGCAACTCGCGGTGCGAGGCGAGGCGTGGATGGATCACGAAATCAGCAGCAGCCAGCTTGATGCAAATCAAGTCGGTTGGGACTGGGCGGGGGTGCAGTTTCACGACGGTCGCGAGTTGATGCTCTACCAGTTGCGTACGCGGGAGGGCGGGGTGGATCCGGCATCGTCGCTCACTTGGGTGGCGGCGGACGGGACGACGAGCCAAAAGAAATTTACCTGGGAGGTGCTCGATACCTGGAAAAGTCTGGCGACCGGCGCGGTGTATCCCGCGCGGGTGGCTTTGGCTACGACCGATCCGATGACGGGTGCAGCCGTGCGTTACACATTCGAGCCGCTCGCTTCG
The DNA here is from genome assembly GCA_947449835.1 of Opitutia bacterium. Lineage (GTDB taxonomy): Bacteria > Verrucomicrobiota > Verrucomicrobiia > Opitutales > Opitutaceae > Tous-C4FEB. Next base: position 6,541 of record CANFSZ010000063.1, on the reverse strand, counting down.
GACCAGGAACTCAAGGGGCGCTTGGGTGGTATCGCGTATTGGGAAGGCGCCTGTCGTGTGCGCGATGCGACTGGCCGCGACGTGGGCTCTGCTTATATGGAATTCACCGGCTACGCGGCGGAGTTGAAACTTTAGTCCGACAGGCCGCGTTCACTCTGGCAGCGGTTTTCCCTTGGTCTCTGGCGCGAGCCAGATGAGGCCTAGACCGAAGACATAGACGAGCGTGATAATCGCGCCAGCCTTCGCGTAGCTGCCGTCGAAACTCTGCATCAAAGCGCCCATTTGTAATGCACCAACGGCGGCCAAAATTCGGCCGGCGTTATACGACAGTCCTTGGCCTGTCGCGCGCACGCGCGTCGGAAACAACTCCGGCAGATACAGCGGCAACCATCCATAAAATGCCGCGGTCAATGCGCCCACGATGAACGCCATCGACAGAAATACCGGCCCATACGTGTCGATCCCGCGGAACAACACCGCGCAACTAATCAACGAGCCCAAACATAGGAAAAAATACGCCGCCCGCCGAGTGATGTAACGCCCGACGTACGCGCCGAGCAAACAACCAATTACCGCCCCAATCCCTGAGGCCATCCCCGTCCAACCCTTCGCCGAGGGATCAGCGGCGCCCGCCATTTTGTCCGCCCACAGCGGGAGCCATTGCACCGAACCCCACGTGCCGATGAGCGCGACCGAAGACAACGCGGTGGCGATCAACGTGTGCCTCCAAAGTTTCGGCCCAAAAATTTCTTTCAACGGCTGGATTTTTTCCGGACTCGATTTTACCGCGGCGTGCCATTTTTCCGATTCTGGCACGAAGATGCGGAAGGCAAACGTCAGCATCGCCGGCGCCGCGCCGATCAGGGCGACCCAACGCCACGAATCGATCGTGACCTTGAAGAAAATCGCAAAAATCGCAATGAGGGCGAACCCGACGTTGGCCGCCGCGCCGATGATGCCGGCCATGAGCGGACGGTGCTTTTCCGGCCACACCTCCATCACCAGCGCGATTCCGAGCGACCATTCTCCGCCCATGCCGAGCGCGGCTACTAAGCGCGACGCACACAAGTGCCACGGTTCTTGCGCGAAGTAGATCAGGCCAGTGAACACGGAATAGACCAAAATACTCGCCGCCATCGCGCGCACGCGCCCGATCTTGTCGCCGAGCCAGCCAAACACCACGCCGCCACCGGCCGCGCCGAGGAGAAACGCCGCCGTGGCGTAGCCCATCCACTGCGCCACAAACGCGTCATTCAACGTCAGCCCATGGGCCTGTTGCATCTGAAGCAGCGCGGGCCGAGCGATAAGTGGGAAAAGTCCCATTTCCATCCCATCGAACATCCAACCCAAAAATGCAGCAGCGAGGACGGCGAAGAGACGTTTCTTGCCAGGGTTATTAGATGATTCAACGGACATAGAGTCTTGGGACATGGGGAATACGAGTTTGGGGTGACGCGCCCCGCCAACGTGGTCGATTATAGGCGTCGAGGTCAACGCGATCGATGGCTCTAAATTAAGCCGAACAAATCTCGGGTTTTACCGCATGAGGCTGAACTTACTTTCTCGCCCTCCCGCGCTCGGGATATTCATCGTGGCGTGCGTGGTTTTCAGTTTACCCCAACAGGACCGTAACCAACGCCTCGCCTCTATGACCCCATTTCCCCGTTCTCATCTTTTTCGTCAGTACCGCTCGCGCCTCGGAGTTCATATCGCCCTCGTGCTCGGTGTGGTCGGCGGTTCGGGTATGGCGGCGGAAACAAAAAAGAAATCGGCTCCGCCCTCCGCGCAGGTCGCCCCTTGGGTGGAAACGAATTTCCCGTTCTTTTCCTCGGTGCTCGATGCCCGAAAAGCCGGAGCCGCGTTCCCGACCGATAATCTCACGCCTCGCGGTATCGTGCTCAATCTCGGGCAAGATTGTTGGGCGTGTTTCGATCCCGATTTGTTGCGCGTGGCTGCGGTTTGGCGCGGCGCGGGCGTCACCGATAAGGCCCTCGCCATGGGCTCCTACCAAGATCCCACGCGTAAGCCACCGGCGGGTCAAAAAGCGTTGTCCGAGCCCGACGGCAAATTGTGGTCCGCCAACGGCATTTATCCCGGCTGGCAAATGGGTGACGGTATCTCTTTCAGCGACCCGCGCGAGCCCGCACCCAGCCCCGAAGAAGTCGGACGTGGGCCAATCGCGGAGACGCAGGGACGTTTCGAGGCGCTACGTTTGGTCGGTAAAGGTGTCGTCTTAGACTACACGGTCGGCGGTGTCGGTGTGCGCGAGCGCTGGAATGCTACGGCCGGTCCGCGTGGACCGATTATCGCTCGGATGTTTGCCGTCGCGCCCTCGCGCAGCGCGCAGTGGCTGGTGTTGGGAAAAAAAGCCACCGAGGTTTCTTTCTCACTGAAAAATGATGCGAATGCCACCGACGTCGCGGCCCTCGCCGACGCCAACGGCACTTGGCACGTGCGCGTGCGTGCGCATGCTGAAACCGTAAGGTTCACGGTTTATCTGGCGGCCGACGACAACGCCCCGGCGATGGAAAATGGGGCTGCGCGTGACGCGGAGTCATTTTCCGCGGTCCCGATGACGCGTTGGCCGCACGATGTCGTGACCACGGTGAAACTCTCCACCGCGCCCGAAGCTTACGTCGTCGATAGCGTGACGTTGCCCGTCAATAACCCGTGGCAACGTCGAGTGCGTCCCACTGATATTCAGTTTCTGCCGGACGGCACCGGCGTGGTGGTCACGATTGATGGGGATGTCTGGCTCGCGCGTGGGCTCCACGATGCAACGCACGCGGTGCATTGGCGGCGCTTTGCCTCGGGCTTGCACGAACCGATGTCGGTCGCGATTCGCGATGGGCAGATTTACGTGTTTGATCGCAATGGCATTTGGCGATTGCGCGACACCGACGGCGACGGCGAAGCCGACGTGCATGAATTATTTTCCAACGCCTTCGCGCAGACGGCGGATTTGCGCGAATTCCCCTCAACGCTCCGCCTCGCCCCGCGCGGTGAGTTCGTGATCGCCAAGGGCGGCCAGCAAGCGACGACGCTCGGCAAACACAACGGCAGCGTCCTGCGCATCGCCGCGGATGGACGCAGCTCGACGGTGCTCGGCTACGGTTTTCGCCAGCCCAATATCGGCGTGAATCTTCGCACCGGTCTCGTTACCGCTAGCGACCAACAAGGCCAATACATCCCCTCGACGCCGTTGCACCTCGTGCGTGACGGCCAGTTCTACGGCTTCCTCGCCGATTTCCTACCCAAAGAAAAATATCCTGCGCCCATCGCCGAGCCTCTGACGTGGTTGCCGCATCCGGTAAACGCCTCGGCGCTTTCTCAAGTCTGGCTCTTCGATGCGAAACTCGGCCCGCTCAACGACGCGATGGTCCATATCGGTTTTAATCGCCCCGAACTTTTCGTCGTGCGCTTTAACGAACGCGCTGCACGACTTCAAGCCGCCGTCATCAGCGTGACGCGAGCCTTTGATTTCACGCCGTTGAACGGCGCGGTGAATCCCGTCGACGGCCAGCTTTACCTCGCGGGTTTTCAGGTGATCGGCTGGGGCAACGTGAACGACGCTCTATCGGGAATTGGCCGGATTCGCTTCACGGGCGCGCCCGTGACGCTTCCGCGTGAAGTCGTACCCATGGATCAAGGCGTGTTGCTGCGCTTCGAAGTCGCACTCGATCCTGCGCGCGCGCGCGATCCCGCGAGTTATTCGATCCAGACCTGGGATTACCAACGCACGTACAAGTATGGCTCGCCCCAATACAAGGCCGACGGCACGCCCGGGCAAGATGCGTGGCCAGCGAGTGCGGCATATCTTTCGGAGGACGGACGCAGCGTGTTTGTGGCCATCCCCGGCATGAAACCGGTGATGCAACTGCGCGTGGGCTGGTCGCTCGCCACCGCGGCCGGAGCGGCCTTTGCGGAAAACGCCTACACGACGCCTTACGAGCTCGCGCATTTTAATCCTAAGTCTGAGGGCTTTGGTGAAATCTTGGTCGATCTCACGCCGCGTGCTGCCATCGCGGCGGCGCAGGAACTCATCAGCGCCGATGAAGGCAAACGCCTCGCGCAACTTTTCGGCTGCGTCGCCTGTCACGCGGCGGAGGATAAAGTGGTCGATAAATCCGGGCCGACGTGGCGCGGACTTTTTGGGCGCCGCCGGCCGGTTTTCGTAGCGGGAAAACCTGCGGAAATTACCGCCGACGAAGCCTACCTGCGCGAATCGATACTTCAGCCCACGGAGAAAATCGCGGCAGGTTTTGAAAAAGGTGAATACGCGATGCCGAGTTACGCCGGAGTATTATCGGAGGCGCAGGTCGATTCGTTGATTCTTTTCATCAAGAGCCTCCGCTAGCCTTCGCGTAAATCTCTGTTCCGTGCGACCGGCGCAGCGAATTTACAAGCCCGCGCCGTCACGTAAGGTACCGGCGCCGCAGACTTCACGATAGAAGCTCAGGTAACGCTCGACGATGATGGGCGCGGAAAATTTTTCACGTGCACGCAGTTGCGCGGCGGCGCCGAGGCGGGCGCGGCGTGCAGGGTCGGCGAGGAGCGCGGTGGCGGCGGACGCGAGTGCTTGGGGATCGCCCACGGGCGTAAGCAGGCCGGATTCGCCATCCGCGATGACTTCGGGGATGCCGCCGACGGAGGTCGATACGCTCGGGCACGCGAAGGCCATCGCTTCGAGGATGCTCAGGCAAAAACTTTCGCTCTCGGAAGCGAAGAGGCCGAGGTCGACGGCTTGGAGGTAATCTTCGATGGCGGTGATGTTTTCACGGACGATCACGCGACCGGTGAGGCCCAGGCGCACTACGTCGGAATGAAAGTCGTTGAAATCGCCACCTGCGAGGATGAGCAATTTACTGGTGCGCGGTTCGATTTCGGCGAAGGCGGCGAGAACGAGATCGACGCGTTTTACGGGCCGGAGATTCGACGAGTGGAAGAGGAGAAACTCGTTGTCGTCGATGCCGAGTTTGCGGCGGACGTCAACGCGGGTGCGCGAGGGCGGGCGGGGTGTGAAGAAATTATGGATGACCTCGATCGGGCGTTTGACGCCGATGAGACGCTGCGTTTCCGCGCGCAGAAATGCCGAGACGGTCGTGACGCCATCAGCAGCTTCGAGGGCGTGGCGGATGGCAGGGCCGTAGCCGGGGTCGCGGCCGAGCAAGGTGGTGTCAGTGCCGTGGAGCGTGGTGACGACTTTGGGGCGCCGATGCTCGGGCAGCATGTCGCGCGCGAGGAGCGCGGCGGTCGCGTGTGGCACGGCGTAGTGCGCGTGGATGAGATCAAGTCCGTGGTCGCGAGAAACCTCAGCGAGTTTCACAGAGAGCGGCAGCGTGTAATCGGGATATTTGAAGAGACCGTAGCTGTTGATCTCGACCGGATGAAAGTGGATGCGCGCGGTGTCGGTGGGAAGGCGAAAGGGACGCTCGTAGCTGATGAAGTGAATCTCGTGGCCCCGGGCGGCGAGTTCCTCACCGAGGGTCGTGGCGAGGATGCCGCTGCCTCCGACGCTGGGGTAGCAGGTGATGCCGATTTTGAGCGGGGCTGAATCGGCCATGGTGTTTTAGAACCGGCGCGCGGTGTGACTGAGTACGGCGAGGGAGTTAACGACGAGTGGATCGGCGGGCCAGAGTGGGATGGCTTGGGCGACGCCGGCACGGAGGCCGTGAAAGCGCGCGCGGGTGAGTTGGAGTTCGACGTAGTCGCGCGTGGCGGCTTGCGAGGCGTGAGCGGCCATCGCGGCGGTCCAAGTGGTCACGACGCTGGAAACGTCAACTAGCACGGGCGACGCATCGCGGGCTTCGGCGTCGGAGATTATCGCGTAGTGGAGCAATGTATTAATCGCGTGCGCGGGCGTGGCGCGTAATTCGGCGAGACCGCCGTAGCGGGCGAGACGGGCGGCGTTGCGGACGATTTTCCCGAGGACGGCGTGATCGGGGTGTTGGTTTTCGTTGACGGTGGGGGCTAGGACGAGACTCGGGCGGACGCGGCGAATGATCGCGGCGAGGGTGAGCGAGTGCGCGAGCGAAGGCACAAAGTGGGAGTCGCCGCCGAGGTCGATAAATTCCAGAGTGGCACCGAGTAGGGCGGCAGCTTTTTCGGCCTCTGCGGTGCGTTGGGCGGGAGTGCCGTGGGTGCCAGCTTCGCCGCGTGAGCAGACCACAAAATGTACGGGACGACCGGCGGCGGTTTCGAGGGCGATGATACCGCCGGCGCCGAATTCGATATCGTCCGGGTGGGCGCCGAAGGCGAGGAGGGGAGAGAGCGAGGATTCAGCAGAAGGCACGACGAGAAACTGAGTGGGTTTAACCGCAGAAGTCGATGCAACGCGTACGCAGCGTCAACTGTGCTTCCCCGGGTCTGACGGACACGCGTTGGGCGTGTTATGTTTTGTTAGCTGAGAGAGGATTCGTAGTCGAGCGGGCTTTGATAGCCAAGTGAGGAGTGGCGACGGGAGCGGTTGTAGAAGGACTCGATGTAATCGAAGATAGCGGTACGGGCGTCAGCCCGGGTGGCGAAGCGACAACGATGAACG
>CANFSZ010000062.1 GCA_947449835.1 Opitutia bacterium | reverse complement strand
TTCTTCATCGTCATCGAAGCGCGCGATCCGCGTTTTAACCTAGCCAACACCAAGGCCCTCCTCGAGCAGGCCGGCGGCAAGGCCATTACGGAGCTGGAAGCCTGAGCCATGCGCCACGTCTACCTCGTCACTCTCTTCGTCGTTGTGCTGGCGGTTTCCATTCTTGGATTCCGTGGCACCAAATTCACTTCGGCCCCGATGGATGTGTTCCCCGAGTGGGCCTTCCCCGGCATGAAGCACCAGCCCAAGCCCTACTCGCAGGGTACGAGCGCGTTTTTCGCGGATGGCCGCGCGGACCGCGTGCCGGTCGCGGGTACGGTCCAGCGCGGGATGCTCCGTGAAAACGACCACCTCAATCACGGCAAGAACGCCGACGGCTCCTTTGCCCGCGGTTTCCCGAGCGATGTCACCGTCGATTTCAAGCTGCTTGAGCGCGGCCAAGATCGTTACACGATTTACTGCGCCCCGTGCCATGGAAACGTCGGCGACGGCAACGGCATCACCAAGAAATACGGCATGGGCGCGACGCCCAGCTACCACGATGATCGCCTGCGCAAGATGCCCGAAGGCGAACTTTTCAACACGATCACCCTCGGGAAAAACACCATGTTTCCCTATGCGGACAAACTCGTTCCAGCTGACCGCTGGGCCGTTATCGCCTACGTCCGCGCCCTCCAACGTGCGCAGACCGGCTCCACCGCCGATGTCCCCGGTGCCCACAAATCTGAGCTTGGCCTAAAATGAGCACGCCCGCCGCATCTTCTTCCACTACGCCCGCCGCCGGAAAATTCCTTGTGATCGGCGTGGCCGGTCTCGCCGCCACGGCGTTAGGTTTGGTCGTCTCGGGCGCCCAAAACGTCGCGTATTCTTATCTCGTCGGTTTCACCTTCTGGGCGGCGATCGCTATCGGCATGATGATGCTGATTTTGATTCACCACGTCTTTGATGCGAACTGGTCGGTGCTCATCCGCCGCCAATTCGAACACGGCATCTCGGCTTTTAAGTGGCTCGCGCTGCTGTTCTTGCCGCTCTGGCTCGCCTCGGTGTTTTACCAAAGCGACCTCATCTGGCCCTGGATGAATCTGAATCACGTCATGCACGGCGCGCACACGGTCGGCCAAGACGTTCTCTACACGAAAAAAGCCAGCTTCCTGAACTTAAACATGTTCACGGGCATGACCGCGGCGTTTTTCGTGATTTGGATGTGGCTCGCGGCGCGTCTGCGTAAAGCTTCGTTCAACCAAGACGCCGATGGCGACTTGAAGTGGACCAGCATGAACCGCAAGACCGCAGCCTTCGGCATCCCGCTGCTGGCCCTGTCACTCTCGTTCGCTGCGATCTACTGGATTAAGAGCCTCGAATATCACTGGTTCTCGACGATGTATGGCGTGTGGTTTTTCGCGAACTGCGTGCGCGGTGCGCTCTCCTGCGGCGTGCTTATCATGATCTGGCTCATCGCCCGAGGTGATTACCGCGGCATCGTAAACAAAAACCATTTTTACAGCATCGGCCTGCTCGTGTTCGCTTTCACGGTGTTCTGGGCCTACGTCACGTTCTCCCAGTATTTCTTGATCTGGAACGCCAACGTCCCCGAAGAAACTTTCTGGTATAACCTCCGCGAAATCCACGCCGACGGTACGCCGAGCCAGTGGAAATACGTCGGTCTTTTCATCCTCTTCGGCCACTTCTTCGCGCCTTTCCTGTATCTGTTGTCCTACAAACACAAAGTCACGCCGGCCTACATTCGCCCCGCGGCGATCTGGATCTTGGGCGTGATCTTGGTCGATCTCTGCTACAACATTTTGCCCGCGCTCAAAGACGAGCATGGCGACCCGTTGCCCTTCCTGTCGCTCAACCTTCTGTGGGTGCTCACATCCGTGGTCGGCGTGGGCGGCATCTGCATCTGGTCTTATTTGAAGAGCTTCCCGACGACCAAACTCATCCCGATCCGCGATCCGCGCATCGGCGAATGTCTCACCTACCATGAGTGATTCCTCTGCCCATTCTCCCCGTCCGGTTTCGATCGTGACGGTCCTCGCCCTCATGGGCTGCTTCGGTGTGTTCTTGTTGGTCGTTTACTACGGCTATTCAAAAACACCACCGCCGGCGGCCTATGCTGTCGCAGCCGAGAAGCTCCCCGAAGATCTCGCTTGGAAAGCCACACCGACCTCGAAAGCCGCCGTGCTCGCCGAAATCCGCGCGACCGCGCAAAAGCAAGCCACCTCCTACGCTTGGGTCGATCAAAAGGCCGGCGTTGTCCAGCTCCCCATCACCCGCGCGATGGAATTAATCGTGCAGGAAAACGGCGCCCGCAAATAAACTGTCTGCCTCCTATATCCCTCTGAACGAGATGTCCCACGACACCCAAGAAGTTTCCGCCAACGACGCCCACGCCCGCGGGCCGCTGCTGCTCCTGCTGGGCTCCGGCCTCGTTTGGCTCGTCCTCAGCGGCGTACTGGCGCTCATCGCGTCCGTCCAATTGCACACGCCTACGTTCCTCGCGAGCTGCGCCTGGTTCACGTACGGGCACATGCAAGCGCTCCAAGAGACCGCGTTTGTTTACGGTTGGCTCGCCAACGCCGGACTGGCGCTCGGACTCTGGGTTTTGACCCGCCTCGGCGGCGAAGCGCTGCGCGCCGGTAATTGGGTCACGGTCGGTGCGCTGTTTTGGAATCTCGGGGTGACGCTCGCGTTGGTCGGCATCGTCGCCGGTGACGCCACGGGTCATAGCCTCCTGCAACTCCCGCGCTACGTGCAGCCGCTTTTGTTAATTGCTTATGGCGCGATCGCCGTCGCTGGTGTCCTCGCTTGGTCGGGCCGCCGCAACGAAACGAGCTACGCCTCGCAATGGTATGTGTTTGCCGCGCTCTTTCTGTTTCCTTGGCTCTTTTCGGTCGCGCAACTCACGCTTTTCGTGTTGCCGATGCGCGGCGTGATGCAGGCCGTGATCGCCGGTTGGTTCGCCCAAGGTGTGTTTACCCTCTGGCTCGCGCCGTTGGCCCTCGCCGCGGCGTATTACGTCGTGCCAAAAGTCACGGGCCGCGTGTTGCCCGCGTATCAATTCGCATCGCTCGCGTTCTGGGTGTTGATCGTCGTCGGGGCTTGGACCGGTGGACGTCACCTGATCGGCGGTCCGGTGCCAGCTTGGATTTCGTCGCTCGCGATCGTCGCCTGCTCGCTGCTGGTTTTTCACTACCTCGTGGTCTGGCTGAATCTCAAAGGCGCACTCGGTCATGGCGGCGCGGTTATGAAGTTCACGGCGTTTGGCCTCTTGGCTTACGTCATCGGCGGTTGCGCGGATGCGTTTACCTCGATTCGCAGTTTCGCCGTCATCACGCAGTTCACCTACTTCACGCAGGCTCAACAGCAACTCGCCCTCTATGGCGGCGTCTCGATGTTGTTCTTCGGCGTACTTTATTTTGCGGTGCCGCGCCTGACGGGTAAAACGTGGGCCTCGGCCGCGCTCATCGGTGGTCACGCGACTACGGCGATCTTGGGTGTTTTATTACTCGTGATCAGTCTCGGCGTGGCGGGTTGGACCCAAGGCCAAGCGCTCCTCAAACCGGCGGTCACCTTCCCCGAAATCGCGGCGGCTACGCGCCCTTGGTTGCTCTTGGCGACGGCCGCTTACGCCGTGTTGTTAGTCGGCAATCTCATGTTGGTTGTTAATTTCCTACAAACCCTCGCGGCCAAGCCCACCGTCCCAGCGGCCGCGCTTTTCCAGGCCACCAGCGACATCAAGGAGACTGCGTAATGAAAAACGGCACGCTCTTTTTCCTCGGACTTTTTGCCTCCCTCACGGTTTCTTTTGCCGTGGTGCTGCTCGCCAACCACCAGCTCGGTGCGTTGACGCCTTATTTTGACGACGGCGAAGGTAAGGCCTTCCCGGATCGTATGCCCGGCGTCGCCGCTCGCGGTCAACTCGTCTACCGTGATCTCGGTTGCGCTTCGTGCCACACGCAGCAAGTCCGTCGTCCGGGTTTCGGTGCCGATCAGACCCGGGGTTGGGGCGAACGCCAAAGCGTCGCTCGTGATTATATTTTCCAACCCTTCCCGCAACTCGGCGCGATGCGCATCGGCCCCGATTTGACCAATTCCGCCGGACGTAAACCCAGTGCGCTCGACGCGGAAGATTTGATGAATCTCCTCTACGCTGGCCAAGGCGCCATGCCCGCGCACGCGTTCTTGTTTAACCAAGTCAAAGTCACGGGCGAAGTCCCCGCGAAAGCCCTGAAACTCACGGGCAGCGCGGCCCCGGCCGCCGGTTACGCCATCGTTCCCAGCGAACAAGCGCAGACCTTGGTCGCCTACCTCCTTAATTTAAACACCGTTTACGATTATCCCGAGTCGCGCCCTGTGGTTCAGGCTGCAGCGCAGGCGGAAGGGGCGCACAAATGAGCACGTCATCGAATCAAGATCCTCGCCTCACCCAATCGGCCGCTAGCGACACGAGTTTGCTCGCTGCGCACGAAAAAGCCGCCGGCAAACAAGCCGACGAAAAGGGTAACTATAAACTTTTACCGCTCGCTCTGTTGTTCGGTTTCAGCGGTCTGATTTTCTGGGCCGGCACGTATTTGAACCGCTTCTCGGGCCAGTTCAGTGGCAAGATTTTCGACGAAAATTCCCATCCTTCGACGGGCGCCGAAGTCGTCGCCAAGATCGACCCGATCGTCCTCGGTAAAAAGCAATACGCCGCCGCCTGCATCGCCTGTCACCAAGCCGACGGCAAGGGCCTGACCGGCGTGAATCCGCCGCTCGCCGGCTCGGAGTGGGTCAATGGGTCCGAAGAGCGCCTCGTTCGCATCGTGCTTCACGGCCTCAAAGGCCCGATCAAAGTCTTGGGCGTCGAATATTCCGCTGCGGCCATGCCTGTCTTCGGTAAAGTCGCGGGTTCCGGTTACAGCTGGAGCGACGAGAAAATCGCCGCCGTCTTGACCTACGTGCGCCAAGAATGGGGCAACAAATCGGGTCCCATTTCGACCGAGCTCGTGACCGCCGTCCGCACCAAGGAAGGCGATCGCAAAGAGTGGTCCGCCGAAGAATTACTGAAGATTCAGTAACTTTACCGCCACGGCGCTTGCGGGCCTCCGCCGCCTGAAACCATTAAAAAACCCGACCACTGGTCGGGTTTTTTTGCGCCGTAATTGCCGCGGTCAGGCCGGTTTATTCGCCGAGTTTCTTGCCGGGCACGAGGTAATTTTGGACGTAGTCGCGCACGGATTCCACGAGCGGCGTCATGGCGCGGGTGTAATCGGTGGCGCGCAACTTGGAGATGTCGGCGCGCGTGTAATATTGATATTTGCCGCGGAGCACCTCGGGCATGTCGATGAACTCAATGCGCGGGGCTCGATTGAGCGCGGTGAAAATCGCGCGGGTGAGCGTGACCCAGGTGTTGGCGTCGCCGGAGCCGAGGTTGTAGAGCCCGCCGACGTGAGGGGCTTTTTCCGCGAAGTGCAGCGTCATCTCGACGGCGTCTTTCACGTAGAGGAAATCTCGCATCTGTTCGCCGTCTTTGTAGTCGGGGTGGTGGCTCTTGAAGAGACTCACTTGGCCGCTGCTTTGGATTTGTTGGTAGGCCTTGTTCACCAACGAGCGCATGTCGGCTTTATGGTCTTCGTTGGGGCCGAAGACGTTAAAATATTTTACGCCGATGATCCGCTCGAGCCAGCCGTGTTGTTGGGCATGGAGGTCGAAGAGGTGCTTCGAATAACCATACATGTTGAGCGGACGCAGACGGTGGAGATCCGCGTTTTGGTCGTCCATACCCTGCGCGCCGTCGCCGTAGGTCGCGGCCGAGGAGGCGTAGATAAACCGGGCGTTTTGCGCCAATGCCCAGGTGGCTAGCTCCTTGGTGACGTTAAAATTATTATCGATCAGGTAACTCGCGTTTTTTTCCGTCGTGGCCGAACACGCCCCGAGGTGAAACACCGCGGAGAAACGGCCAAAGGCGTCCGGCGTCTGCGCGATGCGGGCGCGGAAATCGCCGGCCTCGACGTAGTCGGAAAATTTCAACGGCACGAGGTTGCGCCATTTTTCGTCGGACCCGAGCACGTCGGTGACGACGATGTCGCGGTGACCGCGTTGGTTCAGGGCGGCGACTAGAGCGCTGCCGATAAAACCGGCTCCACCCGTGACAAGAATGCGTCCGTTCAACGTGTTCATAGCGAAATCATCGGGCAACGAGCTGCCGGCGGAAGCCTGAAGTTTTCCGGACGGCGGCCGACGGAGCGGGAGTAAATATAAACGCGGGGCATGAGAGCGGGGCGGGCGGGTGGGGCTGGCGGGGGAGAGGCTTCAGCTGTCTTTTGCCATTTCCTCGGATCGCGCTTTGGCGGTGAGGACGGTGTCTTTGATGAGACCGCGGAAATCGCGCGCTTCCATTTTTTTCAGGCCGGCAAAGGTCACGCCGTTGGGCGAAGTGACTTGGTTGCGCAAAATTTCGGGCTCGATGTTGCGGTGCGCGAGGAGGCGCGCGGCACCGAGGAGCGTTTCGACGCTCAACTTTTGGGCGACTTCGGGCGCGAGGCCTGCGGCGACGCCGGCGTCGCGCAGAGCGGTGGCAAATTCAAACAGATAGGCAGGGCCGCAGCCGCTGACGGCGGTGAGGGCGTCCATCTGCGATTCGGGGACTTCCACGTGTTGGCCGAGTGCTTGGAGAAGTTTTTCCACGGTCGCGCGATCTGTGGCGGTGAGCGGGTGGAGGGAGCACCAACCCGTGATGCCGGCGCCGATCTGGCCTGGGGTGTTGGGCATGGCCCAGATTAAATTGCGAGCGCGCGGGAAAACTTGGGCGAGGCGGGCGAGGCGTTTGCCGGCCAACACTGAGATCACGAGTTTGCCAGTGGTGAGTTCGGCGAGGCGAGGATCAGCGGCGGCGAGGTGCTGGGGTTTGAACGCGACGACCAACGTGTCGGCGTCGGCTAGCAACGTTTCGACCTTGGGCGCGAGCGTGATGCCGGTGCGCGCGGCGAGGGTGGCGGCGCTGCGGCCGGCGCCTCCGAGACAAGTAATCGACCCGGGTGCGGTGCGGGCGGCAATGAGTCCGTCCACCATGGCGGCGGCCATGTTGCCGGCTCCGAGAAAGGCGAGGTGCGACATGATAACGTCGGCGGTTAACGGTTTATGGCGCGGCTGCGTTTTGGCGCCGTGCTTTGATCGTGTTGTGCATCAGCATGGCGACCGTCATGGGGCCGACGCCACCGGGCACGGGCGTGATGCGCGAACAGAGCGGGCTCACGCTCGGGAAATGCACGTCGCCGGTGAGGCGGTAGCCGGTTTTTTTGGTGGGATCGGCGACGCGGTTGATGCCGACGTCGATGACGACGGCGCCGGGTTTCACCATCTCGGCCGTGACAAACTCGGCGCGGCCAATGGCGGCGATGAGAACATCGGCTTGGCGCGTGATCGAAGGCAGATCGCGCGTCCCGGAGTGGCAGATCGTAACCGTGGCGTTGGCGCCGGCTTTTTTTTGCAGTGCGAGTAGCGCGACGGGTTTGCCCACAATCAGTGAGCGGCCGAGGACGACGACGTGTTGACCGGAGAGATCTACGCCGCTGCGGGCGAGGAGTTCCATGATGCCCGCGGGGGTGCAGGCCACGAAACCCGTGGGATCCTCTTGGGCGACTTTACCGAGATTGAGCGTATGGAAACCGTCGACGTCTTTGCTCGGCGCGACGCGCCGGAAAATGGCGAGTTCGTCGAGGTGCTTGGGCAACGGAGATTGGACGAGAATACCGTCAACTCCTGCGTCGGCGTTGAGTTCGTCGATGAGCGTTTCCAGTTCGCCCTGCGTGATGGTGATCGGCGGTAAAATGATGCGACTGGTGACGCCGATCTCGGCGGCCGTTTTTTCTTTTTTGCGCACGTAGGAAACCGATGCGGGATCTTCGCCAACGCGCACAAGCGCGAGGCACGGGGCGCGGCCGGGGAGGGCGGCGACCGTGGTTTTTAATTCGGCGATGAGGGCGGCGGCGATCGCGTTGCCGTCGATGAGTTCCATAGCGGGAGCGGGCGGGATATTTTTTGAAAAAGCGACGGTGCGGGCGACGACGACGAATTAGCGCAACTGCAGCGACTCAATCTCGATGACGATGTCTTTGCCATCGTTCGCGTTTTTCGCGGAGCCATAAACCACGACGGCGTGGTCGATGTATTTGTCGATCTGTTCCGTGAGGAGCAATTTGCTGACGTCGAGATAGGCGTAGCGGCGGCCGGCATCGTCATTGAGCGCCCAATCATACGGACGGCGGGGCGTGAACGGCCGACGCGTGGAAACGAATTTGCCCGAGAATTGGCGCGGGAGCGTGCTCGAACCGCCGTCGCCGAGATTCACCATCGGCGCGGCGCGACCGGCCCCACCCGTGCCGTAAGCGACGGGATTGGCGGGCGCGGGTGCAAACGGAGCGGGAGCTGAGGTGGTCGCTTGGGCAACGGGCGCGCTGCCGGCGCTGGCGAGCGAACCGGATTTTTCTTTGGTCGGGATGTAGGCGATGAGTTTTCGCTCCAACTTGATCTGCGTCCATTTGCCAAACAGACCCGTGACGGTGGTTTTGTCGTTGGCGTTGGCGGTGGTGAGGACGGGGGCGCCGACTTTGGGTGTGAGGGTAAGGGGCGCGCCGGGTACGACGTCGAGGCTCTTGGTGAGGTCTTTGTTGAGGACGTACGCTTCGAACGGGCCGGGTAATTCGACGGCCATCCAGCCGGCGGTCGCGTTGGCGGTTTCGCCAGCGGGGGCGGGTTCGGTACCGGCTTTGTAATAAGTGATCACGGTGGAACCGGCGTCGGGCTTGGCGTGGACGGCGGTGGTCTCCGTGAGCGGAGCGGCGCGGAGGGCCGTCGTGGCGGCCAATGCTAGAAGCAAGGAGGCGAGTTTAGTCTTCATCGGAAAAGGCAGCGGCGGAGCGGGCGGGGGATTTTTTGGCGGCGGCTTGGTGGGGCGCGTTGGGCGTGAGCGGCGTATGAAACAGCATGCTGATTTCGCGGCCGGATAATTTTTTCCCGGCGCCCATCGGGATGCCTTTCAACTGCAGCGCGCCGATCTGATAGCGTTTGAGGCGTTTCACGTCGTAACCGAGCGTCGTGAAGAGTTGGCGGATTTCGCGTTTCTTGCCGTGGTGCATGTGCACATCGAGGCTGGAGGCGTTGCCCGCGACGCCGGCGTTCACGAGGGCGGCGCGTTCGACTTTGAGGCGCTCGCCTTCGATGACGATGCCTTTGATAAGCAGGGGCAAGCGGGCGGACGGGAAGGGCTGTTTGAGTACGACGAGGTAGCGCTTCACGACCACGTTGGACGGATGCATCAACTTGTGGGCGAGGTCGCCGTCGGTCGTGAGAATCACGAGGCCTTCGCTGTCTTTGTCGAGGCGACCGGCGCAGAAGAAACGCAGACGCGCGAGCTCGCGCGGCAACATCGAGAAGATGGTCTCGGGGTTGTGCGGATCCTCGTTGGAGCAAATCAAGCCGCGGGGTTTGTGCACCGCGAGCGTCATCAACTCTTGAGCGGCAGCTTTGATGGGTTTGCCGCTCACGGTGATTTTATCGACCCCGGGGGTGATTTTCTGGCCCAAGGTCGCGGCTTTACCGTTTACCCAGACCTCGTGTTGAGCGATGAGCGCCTCGGCCGCGCGGCGCGAGCAGATGCCGGCCTCGGCGAGAAATTTTTGCAGACGGATGGGTTCGGCGCTCATGGAGAGGGTCAGTTGGCGGGAAATGTCCCGAGCGTGCAAGCCTGCGCACCAGCGTAAAGCGGCTTGCCAGTGCGCAACGCGAATTGCTTCCTGTGTTTTTAGCTATGTCTACACCCGTCGACGCCTCGGCTTTTTCCAAAGACAATCCCTTTCCGGCGTTTTTGACCGAGAATCGGATGCTGACCCAACCGGGCTCGGCGAAAGAGACGCGCCACTTCGTCGTGAGTCTCGCCGGTAGCGGCTTGCATTACAAAGCGGGGGATTCGCTGGGCGTTTTCCCGAGCAACCGAGCCGAAGAAGTCGCGGAAATCATCCAACGGCTCGGCGCGACCGGCGACGAACTCGTCGCGCCGCAGGCGCTGAAATTGCCCGCGCCGTTGCCGCTCCGCGACGTGCTCACGCACAAAGTCGCTTTGGCTGGGCCGCCGCGCCGCATCATCGAGACGCTCGCCGCCAAGGCCACGGCGCCCGCGGAACAAGCAAAACTCACCGCTTTGCTCGCGCCCGAATCGAAGGAAGCGCTCGCGGCCTTTTTGGATGATCGTGAGTTCGTCGACTTGCTCGCGGAATTCCCCAGCGCGAAATTAACTCCGCAGGAATTTGTGGATCATCAGCGCCGTTTGATGCCGCGTCTGTATTCGATCGCTTCGTCGTCACGCGTGCATCCTCAAGAAATCCACCTCACGGTAGCCGTCGTGCGCTATCAGACGAACGGCCGCGCGCGCGCTGGCGTGTGCTCGACGTTTTTGGCCGACCGCGCGCTCGTGGGTTCCACGCCCACGCCGGTGTTCGTGTCGAATTCACATTTCGGTCCGCCGGAAGACGGCGCAAAAGATTGCATCATGATCGGGCCGGGCACGGGCGTCGCGCCGTTCCGGGCGTTCCTGCAGGACCGCGTCGCCACCGGCGCGACGGGCCGCAACTGGCTCTTTTTCGGAGACCAAAAACGCGCCACTGATTTTCTCTACGAAGACGAGTGGCAAAATTATTTGACCCAGGGCCAGCTCGCCCGCCTCGACACGGCCTTCTCGCGCGACCAATCGGCTAAAATCTACGTGCAAGATCGCATGCGCGAAAACGCCGCCGAGCTCTGGCAATGGCTGCAGGGTGGGGCCTCGTTCTTTGTCTGCGGCGATGCCAAACGCATGGCCAAAGACGTCGATCTCGCGCTCCACGAAATCATCGCCGCACAGGGCAATCTCACGCCCGCCGCCGCCGCCGATTACGTGAAACTGCTCAAGAAAGACAAACGCTACCAGCGCGACGTCTATTGAGCGGTCGCAGCGGCCGCGATAATTTGGGCTGGAAAACTTGCGCTGTGGCGCATTTCCCTTCGCACTCTTTCCCTTCATGAGCCTGACGTTTACTAATCGCACAGCACTGGTCACCGGCGCGGGCCGCGGCATCGGCAAAGCCATCGCCGAAAGCCTCGCCCAGCACGGAGTCACCGTTATCTGCGTCTCCAAATCCGCTGATTCCTGCGGCGCCACGGCCGCGGCCATTATCGCCGCCGGTGGCAAAGCCAAGGCCCTCGCGGTCGATGTCGCCGATGGTGCCGCCGTCGCCAAGGCCGCCGAGGAATTGCTCAAGGAATTCCCGGTGATCGACATCCTCGTCAACAACGCCGGCATCACGCGTGACGGCCTGTTGTTTCGCATGAGCGAAGCGGATTGGAACGACGTCATCTCCACCAACCTTTCGAGCTGCTTCCATTGGACCAAGCACCTCGCTCGTCCGATGACGCGTGCGCGCTGGGGCCGCATCGTCAACATCACCTCCGTGAGCGGCATCATGGGCAACGCCGGCCAGGCCAACTACTCCGCTGCCAAAGCCGGCATGATCGGCCTCACCAAGACCTTGGCCCGCGAATTCGCCGGCCGCAGCGTCACTGTGAACGCCGTCGCCCCGGGTTTCATCAAGACCGACATGACCACGGACTTCGTGAACAACCCCGAAGTTTCCGCCAAAATCCTCGAAGCCGTGCCGCTTAAACGCTTCGGCGAGGCCGCTGATATCGCTGCCGCCACGGTCTTTCTTTGCTCTGAAGAAGCAGGTTACGTAACCGGCCAAGTTTTTGCCGTTGACGGCGGCATGGCGATGTGAACTCTCTCATGTAACCCAATTTCCGATCCCATGGCTGACCAAAAAACCATCGAACAACGCGTCAAAGAGATCATCGTGAACCAGCTCAACGTTAACGAAGAGCAAATCACGCCGACCGCTTCCTTTCTCGACGACCTAGGCGCTGACTCTCTCGACACCGTCGAGCTCATCATGGCCTTCGAAGAAGAATTCAAGGAAGAGATCAAAGGTGAGATCCCCGAGTCCGACGCTGAAAAGCTCCAGACCGTGGGACAAGTCATCGACTACATTAAGGCCAAAGCCGGCTCTGCTTAATCAGCCAGGGTTTTTAATTTTTGGCGTCCCGCCCGTTTCCGCTGAGGAAATATCTGGCGGGACGCCTTTTTGTTTTCTGAGACTGACGGACCTGTTTCTGAATTATGGCTTTTCCTCCCGCTTCTCCTTCGCGTCGTGTGGTCGTCACCGGTCTAGGTGCGATCACTTCAATCGGACATGATGTTGACGCCTTCTGGGGCAGCTTGATCGCGGGGCGCTCCGGCATCGATCGGATCCGTTTGTTTGATCCCAAGGATTTCGCTTCGCAGATCGGCGCCGAGGTGCGCGATTGGGACGCGGCCTCGCATATGGATCCCAAGGAAGCGCGCCGTAACGATCGTTACACGCATTTTGGGTACGTCGCCGCGCGCCAAGCCGTAAAAGATGCCGCTCTGGATATGACGAAGGAAGATGGTGACCGCGTTGGCGTCATCATCGGTTCGGGTATCGGCGGCATGTTCACGTACGAATCGCAGTTGCGCGTGCTGGCCGAGCGTGGCCCGCGCAAAGTTTCTCCGTTCACGATTCCCTCATTGATCGGCAACATGTGTGCTGGCTTGGTTGCGATCGACCTCGGGGCGCGCGGGCCCAACTTCGGGATTGTTTCCGCCTGCGCGACGGGCACGCACGCGATCGGTGAAGCCGCGCACGCGATCCGCCGCGGTGATGTCGATGTGATGGTCACGGGCGGTAGCGAAGCGTCGATCACGCCGTTTTCCTACGCGAGTTTTTGCGCGATGAAGGCGATGAGCACGCGCAACGACGAACCGGCACGCGCCTGCCGTCCCTTTGATGTCGGCCGCGATGGTTTTATCATGGGCGAAGGCTCGGGTATTCTGGTCTTGGAATCGTTGGAGCACGCGCAGGCTCGCGGCGCGCGGATTTATTGCGAGCTCGCCGGCTATGCCGCAACGAGTGACGCGTATCACATCACCTCGCCCGATCCCGAGGGGAAAGGTTTGTCGCTTGCGATGCGCCGCGCGCTGGCGAGCGGCGGTGTTACGCCCGAAGACGTGGATTACATCAACGCGCACGGCACGTCGACGCCGTACAACGACAAATTTGAGACGCTCGCCATCAAGAAAGTTTTCGGCGAACGAGCCCGTCACGTACCGATCAGTTCAACCAAGTCGATGACCGGCCACTTGCTCGGCGCCGCTGGCGGCATCGAATCGGTGATCGCTGTAAAAACGATTCAGACCGGCATGATCGCGCCGACGATTAATCTGGAGGATCCTGATCCGGACTGTGATCTCGATTACGTACCCAACACCGCGCGGCAGGCGTCCGTGCGCACGGTGCTCAGCAATAATCTGGGCTTCGGCGGCCAAAACGCGGCGATTGTGTTTCGCGCGTTGTGATTCGAGGGCGTCGCGCCCGAGGCGACGATGGGCGCAGGGAGCGCCAGCTTCTCAACGACTAGACGCTTGCCCGTAATAGGCCGCGGGGCCGTGTTTGCGGGAAAAATGTTTGGCGCTGAGTGCGGGCTCGATCGGTTTTAAGCGCGGATCGAGTTGGAGGGATAGAAACGTCATATGCGCCAAGTATTCGACCGCGACGGCGATTTCCACCGCTTGCGCGACGGATGTGTGCCACGTGAACGGCGCGTGGCGATTTACGAGGATGCCAGGAAGATCGAGGGGTGCGAGGGAGTCTTTTAGGAAACGCTCGACGATGACGTTGCCCGTTTCCCATTCGTAGGCGTCGCCGGAAATTTCGGCGCTCGTGAGTTTGCGCGTGACGGGGATTTCTCCGAAAAAATAGTCGGCGTGCGTGGTGCCGAGGTTGGGAATCGCGCGGCCAGCTTGGGCGAAAGCCGTAGCGTGGCAGCTGTGCGTGTGGACGATTCCGCCAATTTGTTTAAACGCGAGGTAGAGTCGGCGATGTGTGGGCGTGTCGGACGAAGGCGCGAGTTTACCTTCGATTTTTTTGCCCGTGAGATCGATCAGCACCATGTCGGCAGGACGGAGTTTTTCGAAAGGCACGCCGCTGGGTTTGATGGCAAAAATGCCGCGTGCACGGTCCAGGGCTGAAGCGTTGCCAAAAGTAAAATGAGTCAGGCCGTGGCGCGGGAGGGCGAGGTTGGCCTCGTAGGCCTCGCGTTTAAGTTCGGTGAGCACGGAGGAACGTTAGGCGAGCTTTGCGACGATGCGCGAGTCGGGAGTGAGGTGATCTAAAACGGGCTGCCTAGCCGCGTCGCAGCGGGCAGGGTAAATAAAAAAAGCCGCAACCCTAAGGCTGCGGCTTTAAATTGAAAACGGTAAGGTTTAGGCCTTGGTGACGAGACCGGCTTTGATCGCCTTGACGGAGACCAACATGCGCTTGGTGCCGCCGTTGGGCAGTTTTACGCGGATGCGTTGGAGGTTGGGGCGAAACTTGCGCTTCGTGATGCTGGTCACGTGCGTGCCGATGCCGCCGCTCTTCTTGGACTGACCCTTGCGGTTGATCCTGCTGCCCTTGACGGGGCGTTTACCGGTGATTGCACAAATTCTGGCCATGATGGTTTTGGATTGGTTAAAGGT
>CANFSZ010000061.1 GCA_947449835.1 Opitutia bacterium | reverse complement strand
TTAGAGAACTTAACGCGATGCCCGGTCGCATTACTTGCATGCGCAGACTTTTCAAATTGTCGGCGGCTTCACTTTCACGACGCACGTGTCAGCCATCAGATCGTGAAGACAACGGCGGTCGGCGCGGAATATGAAACTGTAGTTCACGATCGTGAACACGTTTCCGATAGTCGGTAGCATTCCAATGATTCCGGGCATCAAAGCGCGCAGGAGCCAAGCTCGTGCGAAGCCAGGATTAGAACCATCGCTCGCGCGCACGATCCGGATGCCAAGAAAGCGTTTGCCGAGGGTTTGTCCGCGTGTGGAGATGAGGTAAATTTGGATAAGTTGCAGCGCAAACGTGGCGAGGCCCAGGACCGCGAGGCCGATCAACAAGCGTCCGGGCTCGATCTCGGAAAAATCCGGTTCTTGTCCGCGTAGCATGCCGACTACGGCCTCGAGAAACGCTCCGCCAAGGATCAGTCCGCCCGGAATCGCGACCACGGCGCCGATCAAGGTATCAACTAACACCGCCGTAAGTCGTGTCAGTCGGTCGGCGGGTTCAGGCTCGCGGTGTTCGGAAGCTGCCGGCGTAGTAGCCGCGGGCGCGCTGCCGTCTAGCGTGGGCGGAAGCGACGCGAAGGTTTCGCCGTTGAACTCCGGGATGTCACCGAGTCGGCGCCATTCGGTCTCGCCCGGTAATTTGGCGCGCGTGTCGAGGTTGGCGCGCCCGGCGTTCATCCACGCACGCACCTGCGCAAGCGAAGCGGGGCCATATTCATTACCGTCGGCGCCAAGAATGGTAAACATCGTGCCATTCAACACGCAGCTCCGAGCGTGCCAAGGAAAAGCCCGTTTCGCCCGCGTGGCCGCGCGGTTGCCTTTGGTGCGCGGGGTGTTTGGGCTGAATCCATGCTGTTTCCCCAACATATCATCGCCAAAAAACGCGACGGCCTGACGTTGAGTCGCGACGAGATCGCAGCGTTTGTGCGGGGCGCCACCGATGGCTCTTGGGCGGATTATCAACTCTCGGCGTTGCTCATGGCGATTTACCTGCGCGGCATGACGCCCGCGGAAACCGCGCTCTACACCGAAGCGATGATGCACTCTGGCGTCGTCGCCGATCTCTCAAGCGTGAGATGGCCCAAGGCGGATAAACACTCGACCGGCGGCGTGGGTGATAAAGTTTCGCTCCACCTCGCGCCGATGGTCGCGGCCTGCGGCGTCGCCGTGCCTATGATTTCCGGACGCGGCCTCGGTCACACCGGCGGCACCCTCGATAAACTCGAATCGATTCCCGGTTTCCGTGTGAACCTCACGATGGCGGAATACCGCGCGGAGTTGGAAACCATCGGGCTCTCGCTCATCGGCCAGACGGCGGAATTGGCGCCCTCCGACAAAAAACTTTATGCGCTGCGCGACGTGACGGCGACCGTCGAGTGCATCCCGCTGATCTGCGGCAGCATCCTCGCCAAAAAACTCGCCGAAGGCATCGACGTGCTTGTGCTCGATGTGAAATTCGGCCGCGGCGCGTTCATGAAAGAAAAAGCGCAGGCACGCGAACTCGCGCAGGCACTCGTCTCGGTGGCGACCGCGATGGGCAAACCCACGCGCGCGATTCTCACCGCGATGGAGCAACCGCTCGGTCGCGCCGTCGGCAACGCGCTCGAAGTCGCCGAATCCATCGAGTGCCTCAAAGGTCACGGCCCGGCCGATACGATGGAAGTCTCCTACGCGCTCGCCGAGCAAATGTTGGTGTTGGCGGGCGTGGCGCGGACGGCGACCGAAGCGCGGACGGCGTTGGCGCACAGTATTGCATCGGGCGCGGCCCTCGAAAAATTCCGCGCGATGATTACAGCGCAGGGCGGTGATGCGCGGGTCGTCGATGAACCGGCGCGGTTACCGCAGGCTAAATTTAAAGTCGCACTCGCGGCGACGCGCGCGGGCTTCGTGCACGATGTCGACGCGATGGGCGTGGCGCTCGCGGCGTTGCGCCTCGGCGCGGGGCGCGTGAAGGCGGCGGATGGCGTCGATCACGCCGTGGGTTTCAGCGAGCTCGTGAAAGTGGGCGAACCCGTCGCCGCGGGCGCGACGTTGGGCGTGATTCACGCGAACGACGCCGAAGCGTTGGCGGCGGCGCAGGTGATGTTGGCGCAGGCGATCCGCGTCGGTGACGTCGCGGGCACGACACCGGCGTTGATCGATGAAATGATCGGCTGAGCGCCGATTATTTTTCCATCTCGGCGAGCTTGGTCGCAGCGGTTTCCCAAGCCGTGGTGGCGGCGGTGAGTTGGTCGACGACGGCGCTGAGCTCGCGGTTGAGGTGATGGAATTTGCCCTTGTCGGCGTAGGAAGCAGGATCCTCGAGAGCAGTGGTGATCTCGGCTTGTTTAGCTTCGAGCTCGGAAACTTTTTTCTCCAGCGCGCCGACCTCTTCGCGGAATTTGCGGATTTCGTTGGGCGTCGGTTTTTTCGCGGCCGGGGCGGCGACGGGCGTGGCAGATTTGGCGGGCGCGGCGGCTTGTTTGGGGCGGCCGTCGGTGAAGCCTGCGGTGAGGGCGGCGCGGGCATCGGTGGCTTTCGATTTCTCGAGGAAATAATCGTAGTCGCCGAAGTACGGCGTGAGGCGGCCGCTGTGGACGTGGAGGACGTTCTGCGCGAGGGCGCGGATGAAGTGCACGTCGTGACTGATGAAGATGAGCGTGCCTTCGTAGTTTTTCAGTGCATGGACGAGGGCGTCGATCGACTGAATGTCCAAGTGCGTCGTCGGCTCGTCCATGAGGAGGAGATTCGGCGGCTTCACGAGGATGCGGGCGAGGGCGAGGCGGGACTTTTCGCCGCCGGAGAGCACGGAGATCGGTTTATGGACGTCGTCTTTGCGGAAGAGAAACGCGCCGAGAATGGCGCGAGCTTGTTGCTCGGTGAGCTGATTCTCGTTCGTGCGGAGCGACATCACGTTTTCGAACACGGTCGCGTCGGCATCGAGGTTATCGAGGCGGTTTTGCGCGAAGTAGCCGGGGACGACGTTGCTGCCGAGGTCGCGCTCGCCGCCTTGGATCTCGATGACGCCGGCGAGGATTTTGAGGAGCGTGGACTTGCCGGCGCCGTTGGGGCCGACCAAGACGATGCGCTGACCGCGCTCGGCGGCGAAGTTGAGATCGCTGTAAACAACGTGCGAACCGTAGGACTGGCGGACGTGTTTCAGGTCGATGACCTTTAGGCCGGAACGCGGAGGCTGCGGGAACTTAAAGTTCATCTTGCGCAGTTCCTCGGTGGGTTCCTCGACGGCGGCTTCTTTCAGGCGCTCGATTTGTTTCTCTTTGGATTTCGCGCGAGAGGCCATCGAGGCTTTGGCGCCGAAGCGATCCACGAAGACTTGGAGGTGGGCGATCTCGCGTTGCTGGGTTTTGAAGGCGGCGGCTTGTTGGGCTTTGCGGGCCTCTTTTTCCGTGAGGTAGTTGTCGTAGTTGCCGTGGTAGTAGTTCAGCGAACCAGAACGGAGCTCGAGCATACCGGTGCAGAGGGCGTTGAGAAAGGCGCGATCGTGGGAGATGACGACAAGGCCACCGGGGTAACGTGTGAGGTATTCCTGGAACCAGAGCAGGGCCTCGAGATCGAGATGGTTGGTTGGTTCGTCGAGGAGCAGGAGCGCGGGTTCAGCCACGAGGAGGCGGGCGAGATGGGCGCGCATGACCCAGCCGCCGGAAAACGTTTTGGCGAGCTTGAGCGCGTCGCCTTCTTTGAAGCCGAGACCGGCGAGGATTTTTTTCGCGCGCGGCTCGAGTGTGTAGTCGATGTCGTAGTCGTCTTCGTCGGGCTCGAGTTTTTTGCCGCTGGTGGCGATGTGGAGAATAGTCTCGTCGCCGGCCGGAGCGCTTTCTTGCGGAAGGTAGCCGAAGTCGGCGCCGCGTTCCCATTCGATGGTGCCGGTGTCGGGTTTTTCCTCGCCGAGGATGAGGCCGAAAAGGGTGGATTTGCCCGCGCCGTTGGGCCCGATCAAGCCGAGGCGATCAGTGCGCGCGATGAAGAGCGAGACTTCGGAGAAGAGTTCGCGGGTGCCGTAGGACTTGGAAACGTCGGCGATGGTGAGCATGAGAACCCGCAAATAAACGCGATCCTCCGCCATGCCGTCAATGGCGCGGTTCTCACGTCGCAAAAGTGTCACCAAATAGGTGACCCTCGGTTTTAGCGCTGGAGGGTGAGTGCGATGCAGCCGGCGACGGCGATCACGCCGCCGATCAAGGAGCGGCGGGTGGGGCGGTCGCCTTCCAGCCAAAATGCGATCGGGATGGAAAGTAGCGGGGCGGTGGCCGCGATGGGCAGCACGATGCCGCTCGGCGTGGTGGCGAGCGCCCATTGGTAACATCCGACGCCCAGCACCGGCCCCGCGAGGCCGTTGGCCAAGATCCACCACCGGGCCCGGCGGCGGGCGGGTGGGGTGGCGTCGGGCTCGGGTCGCGGGGGAAGTTTTCTTAAAAAACGGAGCGCCAGGAACCACAGCGCGGTAAACACGAGGCCGGCGAGGATGCGATGGTACGCGGCGTTGAGGCCAAAAGTGGCGTTGTGCGAAAGTTCACCGGCGGCGTCGGCGACGAGTCCGCCTTTGCGGCTGATGAGTGCGCCGAGGCCTTGGCCGGCGGCGGCGAGTAGGCCAAAAAGAAATCCGATGGGTTTAAATGCGACCTGCGGCGGGTGCGCGCGGCTCGGCAGCAATGCCACGATCACGCCCGCCAGCACCACGAGGCCCCATAGCAATTGCGCGCCGGTGAGGCGCGTATCGAGCCAGAGCCACTCGCCGAGCGCGGCGATGGGCGCGGCGAGACATTGCGTCATTAACACCGTGAGCCGTGACCCTAGAAACGGCAGCGCGCCATAAACACCCAGATCACCCAAACCCATACCGATCAACCCACTCAGGAAAAACCAGACCACGCTCGCGCTCGTAAAACCCTGCCCGAGCGTGTGCGCAAAAAGACCGAGCACGGCCGCCGCGACGATGAGCCGCCCGAGGTTGGCGCGGGCCGAGCCACTCGCCCGCACGCTCTGGCTCGCGCAGGTGGCGTTGAGCGCGAAAAAAGTGGCGGCGAGGAACGCGGCGAGCATCGGCGGGGCGTCACGTGAACGGAAGGATCGCGCCGAAGCGAAGATTTTTTCATGGCGTTGCGTTTCAACGCCCGGCTATTTCTCGCTGCACCTTTATGAAAGCCAAACGCCAGACCAAACGCCCGGAAGACATCAACGCCGCCCTCGCGGCCAAGAAAGGTCCGGTTTCTAAATTTATCGCGCAGCATTACCGCCACTTCAACGCGGCCGCGCTCCTCGACACCGCCAAGGGTTACGAGACTCACCTCAAAGCCGGCGGCAAGATGCTCGTCACGCTCGCGGGTGCGATGTCCACCGCCGAACTCGGAATCTCCCTCGCCGAGATGATCCGCAAAGACAAGGTTCACGCCATCGTCTGCACCGGCGCGAATCTCGAGGAAGACATTTTTAATCTCGTCGCGCACGACTACTACGAGCGCGTGCCGAACTATCGCCACCTCACCGCCGAGGACGAAGTGAAACTCGTCAAGCGCCACATGAACCGCGTGACCGACACGTGCATCCCCGAGATGGAAGCCATGCGCCGCATCGAGGCCGTCGTCGCCGACGAATGGACCAAGGCCGACCAAGCCGGCGAACGCTATTTCCCGCACGAGTTCATGTATAAAATTCTGCGCGGCGGTAAGCTCAAGAAAAGCTACCAGATTGACCCAAAAAATTCCTGGATGCTCGCCGCCTGCGAGAAAAACCTCCCGATCATCGTTCCCGGTTGGGAAGACGCCACGCTCGGCAACATGTACGCCGGTCGCGTTGTTACCGGCGAAATTAAAAACGTCCACACCGTGCGCACCGGCATCGAATACATGACCTGGCTCGCCGAGTGGTACACGAACACGGCGAAACTCATGAAGAACGGCGAAGGTTCGA
Organism: Opitutia bacterium; assembly: GCA_947449835.1. GTDB lineage: Bacteria > Verrucomicrobiota > Verrucomicrobiia > Opitutales > Opitutaceae > Tous-C4FEB. The sequence continues at coordinate 8,710 of CANFSZ010000061.1, read as the reverse complement.
TCGGGTTCTTCCAAATCGGCGGCGGTATCGCCGGCGATTTCCCGATCTGCGTCGTGCCGATGTTGCACCAAGATCTCGGCCGCGACGGCGTCCCGCTTTGGGGTTACTTCGCGCAAATCAGCGATTCGACCACGAGCTACGGCAGCTATTCCGGCGCCGTCCCCAACGAGAAAATCACTTGGGGCAAACTCGCCGGCTCGACGCCGAAATTCATCGTCGAGAGCGATGCGACCATCGTCGCGCCGTTGATCTTCAACTGGGTCCTCGGCAAGTAAGTCGCCTTAGCGGTTAATCGTTTAAGCCACGTTCGAATTTCAAAGGAGCGCCCAAACGGCGCTCCTTTTTTGTTTTCGTGTCGCGCCCTAGTTTCGTGGAGTCTTTGCCTGCATGCCCAACGCGCTCGCCCACGAAAAGTCGCCCTATCTCCTCCAGCACGCCGAGAACCCGGTCCAATGGTTACCGTGGGGTGAGGCCGCTTTTGCCCGCGCGCGCGCCGAAGAAAAACCGATTTTCCTGAGCATCGGCTACGCGACGTGTCATTGGTGTCACGTGATGGCGCACGAATCGTTTGAAGACGTAGCAGTGGCCGCGCTGCTCAACGAACATTTTATCGCGATCAAAGTGGACCGCGAGGAACGGCCCGACGTGGATAAAGTTTACATGGCTTATGTGCAGGCGCTCACCGGCCACGGCGGTTGGCCGCTCTCGGCGTGGCTAACGCCGGAGTTAAAACCGTTTTTCGGTGGCACCTATTTTCCGCCGCAGGATCGCCAAGGACGTCCGGGTTTCACGTCGATTTTGCGAGCGATTGTGGGTGGTTGGAAAAATGAGCGCGACAAACTCGTGTCCGAAAGCGAGCGCGTGCTTGGCGCCTTGCGCGCCCGAGGAGCGAGCGAAGCCTCGGCCGAAGCCGGTGAGCCCGCGGTGGATTTGGCCGAGGCCGCGGGCGCAGCGTTTGAAAAGGGCTTCCAGTATTATTACGATGCGTTTGATCCAACGCACGGCGGGTTTGGCGGCGCGCCGAAATTTCCGCGCGCGAGCAATCTCGCGTTTTTGTTTCGCTGCGCGGCGCAGCAAGGCGTCGTCTCGGAGTTGGGCCGAGCGGCGACGGATATGGCGAGCCACACGTTGCGGCGAATGGCGCAGGGCGGGATTCATGATCATGTCGGCGGCGGCTTTCACCGTTACGCCGTGGATGAGGCGTGGTTCGTGCCGCATTTCGAAAAAATGCTCTACGACCAAGCGCAGATCGCGCTCAACGCGCTCGAGATGAAACAGGCCAGCGGCGACGAGCGTTTTGCGTGGATTGCGCGGGATATTTTTGACTACGTCGCGGAGCAACTCACGGGCCCGCACGGCGGATTTTACTCGGCCGAAGATGCTGATAGCACGGTGCCCGGTGTGACCGACGGAGCGCACGCCGAAGGGGCCTTCTACGTGTGGACGCAGGCGGAATTACGCGACGTGTTGGGCGCGGACGCGGATTTTTTCTGCGCGCATTTCGGCGTGCGGCCCGAAGGAAATGTGCCGGCGGAGCTTGATCCGCAAAATGAGTTCACAGGGAAAAATATTCTGCAACAGGTGCGGCCCTTGGCGGAATCGGCGCGGGCCGCAGGACTCACCACCGATCAGGCGAGCGAACGCCTGCGCGCGGCTTTGGCGAAAGTGAAAGCGGTGCGCGCCGTCCGCCCGCGACCGTTGTTGGACGACAAAGTCATCACGGCGTGGAACGGGCTCATGATCTCGGCGTTGGCGCGCGGCGCGCAGGTGCTCGGCGATGAACGTTGTCTCGCGGTGGCGCGCGGTGCGGCGGAATTTGTTGCCCGGGAACTCTACGATGAGCCGCGCGGGGTATTGTACCGCTCGTGGCGCGGCACGCGGGCGGCGAGCGAGGGCTTCGCGGAAGATTACGCGTGCTTCGTGCAAGGGTTGCTCGATTTGTATGAGGCGACGTTTGAGCTGCGCTGGCTGCGTTGGGCGGAGCGGTTGCAGGCGACGATGGATTGCTTGTTTTGGGACGAAGCCGAAGGCGGTTATTTTAACTCGGCGGCGGGTGCGGCGGATATCGTTGTGCGGCTCAAGGAAGACTACGACGGCGCCGAGCCGGCTCCGAGTTCGGTCGCGGCGATGAATCTTTTTAGGTTGGCGGCGTTGCTCGGCGACTTGGCGGCGCCGACCGATTATCGGCGGCGTGGCGTGGCGACCGTGGCGGCGTTGCGGGCGCAATGGACTCGGGTGCCGCAGGGTTTGCCGCAGCTGTTGTGCGCGCTGGAGTTGGCGTTTTTACCACCGCGTCATGTGGTGCTTGCGGGTGATCCAGCGGCGGAAGATTTCCGAGCGCTGGCGGCGGTGGTGCATGAGAAATTTGGGCCACGCCGCACGTTGGTGCGAGCGGACGCCGTGTTGGCGTGGACGGCGCCGATGGGGCCGTTGGCGGGACGGGCGGCGGCTTACGTGTGCGAAGACTTTACCTGTCAGTTGCCCGTGGTGGAGCCTGCGGAATTACGGCGAGTGTTGGGAGGTTGAAACTCGTGGGGGATTTTTGCGCATTGCCCGAGGCTGAAAAAGCGCCACGGGTTACGCGTATGAATGACGAACGCATCGTGCGGCTAGAGGAAAAAGTCGCCTACCTCGAGCGCCATGTGACCGCGCAGGATAAGGTCATGCTCGAGCTGGGCGACGCCGTGGTGCGCTTGCGGGCCGAGCTCCGGATGCTGCGCGAACGCGCGAGCGAGAGCGGCTCCAGCGTCGGCCGCGACGAAGGCAGCGACCTCAAGGACGAGCGTCCGCCGCATTACTAAAAAATCTACCGGCTGACTCGGCTCAACCTCCTCGCCGCACTGGGTATCAGAAAGCCGCTGTGACTTCCGTGAGGTGGCCGGGTGCGATGGATTGCTCGCCAAGCGAGGTGCATTCAACGGTGTCGTTTTTATAGAGTTTAAACGTCACGGTCGCGGCCGTCTCGGTGGTTTCCCAACGCCATTTGCCGATGGATACAAACGTGAGCGGGATGCCTTTTTCCCAAGAGAGGCCGGGGCCTTCGCCGCGGATAAAGAGGCGGTTGCCGATGCCGATGTAAGCCGTGGCGAGCAGACGCGTCGCGCCATCGGCGGTCACCGAGGAGACGGTCGCGTCGGGGCTGTGGAGTTTGAATTCGGCGGCGGGCGAGGACGAAGGAAATTCGTCGGGGGCAAATTGGACAAATTCATCCACCGCGGGCGGAACGGCCGGCGCAGGCGCTGGTGCGGGCGCAGGCTCGGGCGTCGGTGGAATGGAGTCCGCGACCACGGAATCCGCTGCGATGGGTTCCGCTGGCGTGGCGATTTCAACAGGGCGGGGTGCAGCGTCGGGCGCGGGCGCGACCTCGGCGGTTGAGGCCGAAGCGGTTTCGCCGGTAGGCGCGGGAAGTTTTTTGGGTGCGCGTTTGCGGGGAGTTTTGGGTGCTTCGGCGACTAGGTTTTCGAGCACGGGCGCTGGCGTGGGTTCGCTGGTGGAGCTCGGAGCCGGAGCGGACGCGGGAGTTTCGGCGGCGGCGGCTGCGGGAATGATTTCGGGCGAAAGGTTCGCGGGCGCCGGAGTGGGTTCGGTGAGTTCTACGACGGGAGCGGGCGTGGGTTCTGGAGTGGGATCGGGTGCGGTAGCGGTGAATTCTACGGCAGGAGCGGGCGCCGGCTCGACGGGTACGAGAGCAGGGGGCGTGACGACGGGTTCGGGGGGCGATTCAGGTAAGACCGAAGTGGATACGGGTTCGATGGGCGCTTCTTCGCGGCGGACTTTGCGCGGGCGACGCGTTTCGTTGGTTTCGGCCGCGGCGGGGGCGGTCGGGGCGAGAGCGGCGGCGGAGAGTGCGGCGATTTTGGCGTCGAGGGCGGCGAGCGTAGAGGCGAGTTTCTCGTCGAGGCCGGTCGGCGTGGTTGCGAGGGGTAGTGGGTCGGGCGTTGCAGCGATTTGGGCGAGGGTTTCGCGGGTGGTGGTCTCGAGTTGGGCGAGGCGGGCGGTAGCTTGGGTGAGTTGGTTCGCGGCGGCGGCGAGTTGGTCGTGCGAGCCGGTGTCGGTTTTTTCGGTCGCGGGCGCGCCGGTCGCGCTGACGGTGAAGGCGGCGGTGAGTTGCTCGGTTTTCTTAAGATTTTTTTGGGTGAGGCCGGTGATTTCATCGAGGCCGGCGGTCGCGATGCTGATCTGCTCGGCGGCGGCGGTGAGCGTGCGGGCGAGGGTTTCGAGGGCGCGTTGGCGGTCGTCGAGGGTTTCGTTTTTGACGCGTTCGTAGCGGGCAACGAGCGGGACGAGGGCGACGAGGGCGCCGGCGAGGACGAGGGCGGTGATGAGAAATACGGTCTCGCCGGAAAGTGGGCGGGCGGCGCGGGTGGCGAGGAAGGCGGCGGCACCGAGGAGCGCGGCATCGGTGACGAAGAAGATCCAGAGCGGGAGTTTAGCGGAGGACGAGGCGTGGGACTTCATGGAAAATGGCGGCGGACGGGCGGCGGTTGGGGTGAGGGTGCCGGCCGTAGCGATGGGGACGTTGTGCGCGTCGGCGCGTAGATGCTCAAGGCGGAAACAGGGTCTCAGAGTTTGCGCCAAGCGAGCGCGCAGAGCGAGACGAGCAAGCCGATGCGGATGGCGCCTTCGAGCGTGAGCACGACAAGCACCCAGGAAAGGCGGCAATTGCGCCGGATACTGTAGCCCAAGCCGAGAATCCCCAACAGGCAAAGTCCATGAACGCGCCCGAAGCTGATGGTGAGTAAAGCTAGCATCCACAGCCCGTAGAGGATGAGGCCGGCGCTCCAACAGAAGGCGGTGAATTCACCGAGGCCGAGCGCACGGGGATCGGTGCCGCGAGCGATTTGTTTAATGCCGAGGTAGCGTTCGCTGAGGTAGAGCTGCCCCAACTCAAACAGCATAAAAATCGGCGCGAGCAGTAATAGCGCGCTCATGGTTTAGCGGGCGCTGGGGCGAGTTCTTTTTCGGCGTCGTTGAGGAAGAGCAACGTCTGGCCTTTTTGCCCTAAGCGGAGGGCGTTGAGTTGATCGGGAAACGCGTCGCGCAGGAAACGGTGGGCGAGGCGCGCTCCGGCGGGGCCGCCGGGTAGCGTGCAGTAAAAATAAATCCAGAGGTGTTGCTCGTTATCTTTGAGTTCGCGACCGAGGAGATGGAGGGCGGGTGTAGTGCCGTCAGCTGTACGCAGAAGAAACGTGGCGCGGAGGTAGGCGAGAAGGGCGAGGTCGAACACGGGCGGCGGCGTGTGGGCGAGCGTGATGGGGTGGCCGGCGTGCGCGCTAAGCGCGGTCTCGAGATCGTCAGGATAAACACGCAGGGCGATTTCGAATTTCTGGGTTTCGGGACGGAAATCGGCTTCGGCGTAGCTGGTGCGAATCGGGTGCGCGTGAACGGCGGACGTAAACCTGGACGCGAGGACGAGCCCGAGAAATACCCCCGGGTAAAGGGCGCCGTAGCGCAAAAAAAGGCGCGGGAGATTCAGAAGTTTTTTTACCACGGCGGGGTTGCCTGAGAGGATGTCCGCGCGAGGAGCGGGGACAAGTTTAAGACGGCGCCACGGCTTGTTGGGTGGAAATAAAAAGGGCGGGCTTGGTGGGCCCGCCCGGAAAGGCTTTACTTGGTTTCTTCGGGCTTTTTTTCGTCCGTTTTTGCGTCGGATTTTTTCGCTGCAGCTTTTTGGTTTTTCTCAGCTTCCTCTTTCAGCTCTTTCATGGGGCTCGTGTCGATGGGCTCTTTAAAGAGTTGGAAGCGGCTCTTGATGGCGCGGCGCGGCCAGAAATTGTTTTCGACGTCTGCGTCGCCGATCTCTTCGTGCGGATCGATTTGCAGGGATTTGATTTCCTTCTGCGTCATGATGAGTTTGGCAGCCTTGGCGTTGTCGATGCGCCAGATTTCGGCCGGGATGCGGAGTTCTTCGGTGGAGCCGTCGGTGTAGTCGATTTTTAAGATGATCGGCATGACGAGGCCGCCGACGTTGCTGAATTCGATGAGGTAAAAGTTGCGTTTGGTTTTGAGGACGTCGGGTCGGATTTTGTCTTTGGCGAGAGTTTTGAGCAGCTCCTCGTATTTCTTTTTGTCGCTGGGGAGGATCGTGGCTTCGTCGTAGTCGTTGTAGAAATCGCGGAGCTCGGGGTAGGCGTCGATGCGCTTGGGCAGCGTGGCGTTGCGAGACTGCGCGGGGGTGCGGGGGCGGTCGGCTTTTTCTTGTTTGGCGCGGGGTTTCTCGATGGCGGGGTCGCGGGTGTCGAGGGTGTAGGCGCGGACGGCGTCGAGGGACAGGTCGACGTGGTCGTTGGTGTAGAACCAGCCGCGCCAGAACCAGTCGAGGTCGACGCCGCTGGCGTCTTCCATGGTGCGGAAGAAGTCGGCGGGGTAGGGGCGTTTGAAGGCCCAGCGTTGGGCGTAGGTTTTGAAGGCGTGGTCGAAGAGTTCGCGGCCGAGGATGGTTTCGCGGAGGATGGTGAGGGCCACGGCGGGTTTGCCGTAGGCGTTGGGGCCGAGTTGAGCGATGGATTCGCTGTTGGTCATGATGGGGACTTGGCCGTCGCCGGTCATGTAGCCGACGAGGTCGCGGGCTTCGGCGCGGCGCGAGGGGTAGTCTTTTTCCCATTGTTGTTCGGCGAGGGTTTGCACGAAGGAGTTGAGGCCCTCGTCCATCCAGGTCCATTGGCGCTCGTCGGAGTTGACGATCATGGGGAAGTAATTGTGGCCGACCTCGTGGATGATTACGGAGATGAGGGCGTACTTGGTGCCCTTGGAGTAGGTGCCGTCTTCGGTGGGGCGGGGGCCGTTGAAGCAGATCATTGGGTATTCCATGCCGCCAATGGGGCCGTTGATGGATTGGGCGACGGCGTAGGGGTAGGCGAAGGTGTGCTTCGAATAAATATCAAGGGTGTGGATGATGGCGTGGGTGGAGTATTTCGACCAGAGCGGCTCGGCTTCATTCGGGTAGAACGACATCGCCATGACGGGCTGTTTGGGGTCGGGCGAGACGTGGTGGGGTGCACCCATCGCGTCCCAGATAAATTTGCGCGAGGAGGCGAACGCGAAGTCGCGGACGTTGTCGGCTTTGAAGATCCAGGTTTTGGTGCCGTTGGGTTTACCGGTTTCGGCGGCTTTGGCTTCAGCGGGAGTGACGATGAAGACGGGCTTGGGGGCGGTGGCGGCAGCTTTTAGCCGTTCGCGTTGCGTTACGCTAAGAACTTGTTCGGGGTTTTGCAGGACGCCGGTGGCCGAGACGATGTGGTCGCTGGGGACGGTGAGGCGCACCAAGTAGTCGCCGAACTCGAGCGTAAATTCGCCGCGACCGAGGTATTGTTTGTGCTGCCAACCCATGGTGTCGTTGTAGGCGGCCATGCGGGGGAACCACTGGGCGATTTCGTAAAGGTAGTTTTTGTCTTTCTCGAAATATTCGTAGCCGCAGCGCAGGGAGAGCAGCTTGGCGTTATTGATCAGGTACGACCAGGAGACCTTGAAAGTGGTCTTAGCGCCGGGAGCTAGGGGCGTAGGTAGATCGATGCGCATCATGGTCTTCACGACCGTGTGCGGGAGAGCGGCACCCGCTGCGTCGGTGACGGCGGAGATTTTTAAATCGCTGTCGTAGCTTTCTTGGAGGAGGAGCGCTTCGAGGCTGGCGTACGGAAATTTATCTAGGGGGTTAACTCCGGGCGTGGCACGGGGACTGCCGGAGGTGACGCGGTTATCAGAGTCGTGGGCGAAGATATTGGGGTCGAGTTGGAGCCAAAGGTAGGCGAGGGCGTCAGGGGAGGCGTTGTGGTAAGTGATGGTGGCGGCGCCGGCGAGAGATTGCTTGGCGTCGTCGAGAGTAGCGTCGATGACATAGTCAGCGCGTTGTTGCCAATAGGCGTGACCGGGGGCGCCAGAGGCGGTGCGTTGGGCGTTGGGCGTGGGTAGAAGCTCTTCGAGTTGGCGGAATTTATCGGTGGGTAACGGCTTGGTCGTATAGGGCTGGGCGAGCAGCGTAGCGGTCAATGTGAGGGCTAGCGCAGTGGCAGAGAGGGTAAAACGCATGAGCCCGAAGAGCCAGTTGCGTGCCGCGTGGCAAAAATAAACGATTCGTTTTACCCGAGGCGTCGCTCTAGATGGGCGCGGCGACTGGAAGTAAAAAAAAGCGCCGGCGGTGAGGCCGGCGCTAGCTAAAAAGAGCGGCGCGATGGGAGCGCAGAATTATTTAGTAACCGACGGCTTTGGCATCAGCTTTGCGGGGGTCCGCAGCACCGAGGCGCAGCTTGGTTACCGGGTCGATCATGATCGTCTCACCGTCGCCGCCAACGACGCTGGGGCGTTCGTTAAGTTTGTGGCCTTTGGCGGTGAGGATCGCGGTCGTGTCGGGGCTCATACCGAAACGGTCGTAGCTGATGTCGGCGGGCTGCCACTGGTGGTGGAAGCGCGGGAATTCGACGGCCTGCATGACGGGCATGTTGTGATCGAGCACATTGGTGATGATCTCTAGCACAGTGTTGATGATCGTGGGGCCACCAGGGCTGCCGGTGACCAGCACGAGCGCGCCATCTTTTAGCACGAAGGTAGGTGTCATGGATGAAAGCGGACGTTTGCCCGGGGCGATGGCGTTAGCGGGGCCCTGCAGGAGGCCAAACATGTTTTTGACGCCGATCTTCGAGGTGAAGTCGTCCATTTCGTTGTTCATGAGAATGCCGGTGCCAGGGATGGTGACGCCGGAGCCAAAGCCACCGTT
>CANFSZ010000060.1 GCA_947449835.1 Opitutia bacterium | reverse complement strand
GCTGGTCCGTGTCGGCGTCTTCGCGGAAGGGCGCGCTCGCGCCGGCGCCGTAGACTGAGCTACTGGAGGCGTAAACGAGGTGTTTGGGGCGGGTCCGGCGGCAGGCTTCGAGTACGCTGGTGAAACCCACGAGGTTACTGTGCGTGTAGGCGCCAGGGTTTTCTAGGCTATAGCGCACTCCGGGTTGGGCGCCGAGGTGGGCAACGTAGTCGGGCTTAAAGTGCGCCACTAAAGCGGCGAATTTCTCGGTGTCGGCGAAATCCGCCTGCAAAAAACGAAAATCCGTCAGCGGGGCGAGTTGCTCAAGGCGGGCGCGCTTGAGGGCGACGTCATAGTAGTCGGAGAGGTTGTCCACGCCGAGCACCTCGCAACGCTTCGTTTCGGCGAGGCGGCGAGCGACATGGTATCCGATGAAGCCGGCGGCGCCGGTCACGAGCACTTTCATTGTTTCAACCGATAGCGCGTGGCGGGCGGCGGGGCTAGGAAAAAGACCACGCGGTCGCCGGCATCGTTTTTGCTGATGCTAGCTACCACAAAAAATATGGCCCAAAACTAAGAGCGTGCTTGATTGGCCAAAAAGCCGCCCTATTGCTTGCCACTCCTTAGCTCTCATCCACGTTCACTCCATGAAGATCAAAGCCTATCTCAAGCCCTCCTGCGGCTGGTCCAATGGTGTCCGCGCCGTTATGCGCAAGCACGGTCTCGAATTCGAGGACATCGACATCATCAACAACCGCGCCAACTACGCGGAGATGGTCGCCAAGTCCGGCCAACCCCTTTCCCCGTGCGTGGAAATCGACGGCGTCATGCTGGCTGATATCTCCGGTGAAGAAGTCGAGAACTACATGCTCAGCAACGATCTCGTGAAACCCAACGCCGCTCCCGCTGGCGCCGCGCTGAACGCCGGTTGCTCCGACGAAGAACACGCTAAAATGGCTCCTAAAACTGTCCGGTTTTTCTAACGCTGAGAGCATCCCGCACATAACTCTTGGGCCGCTCTCGCACCAGCGAGGACGGCCCTTTTTTTGCGCCTCGGCCGAGTCACCCGTCCCCCGCCACTCTTTTTACTATCCTTTTCCACTCCGTGAACAACGACACCACCGCCACCCCTGATCCCCTCGACGACAACCGCCCGACCACGGTGCGTCCCGGTAAACAGGGACTTTACGACCCCGCCTTCGAGCATGACGCCTGCGGCGTCGGCTTCGTCGTCGATATGAAGGGCCGCAAAACGCACAAGATCGTTGCTGATGCCCTCCAGGTGCTCACCAATCTCGATCACCGGGGTGCCGCCGGAAGCGAACCTAACACCGGCGACGGCGCCGGCATCTTAATCCAGATGCCGCACAAGTTTTTCGCCGAAGTTTCCAAAGCGGCGCGCATCACTCTCCCCGAGCCCGGCCAATACGGCGCCGGCCTCATCTACCTCCCGCGCAACCGCAACGTCCGCCGTAAAGTCGAAGAAGTCTTCGAACAAGTCGTCCAATCCGAAGGCCAAGTTTTCCTCGGTTGGCGCACCGTTCCGACCGACAACAAGACTCTCGGTAACACCGCGATTTCCTGCGAGCCGTTCATGCGTCAGGTCTTCATCGGTCGCGGCCCCGACATCGCCACCGACCTCGATTTCGAGCGCAAACTCTACGTCATCCGCAAGCGCGCCTATAACGATATCCGCACCTCTACCATCGCCGGTGCCGAAGCCTGGTACGTCGCGAGCCTCTCAATGAAGACGCTCGTCTACAAAGGCATGCTCCTGACCGAGCAAGTCGGCCAGTACTTCCCTGATCTCGCGCATCCCGCGATGGAATCGGCCCTCGCCATCGTCCACTCGCGTTTCTCTACCAACACCTTCCCTAGCTGGGAACGCGCGCATCCGTACCGCTACATCGCGCACAACGGCGAAATCAACACCCTGCGCGGCAACATCAATTGGATGCACGCCCGCCAAGCGCTCTTCGATAGCCCGGTTTTCGGCGACGACATCAAAAAGATCCTCCCAATCATCAACCCCAACGGCTCCGATTCGTCGATGTTCGACAACACGCTCGAACTCTTGGTCCTGGCGGGTCGCCCTCTGGCGCACGCCGTCATGATGATGATCCCTGAGCCGTGGTCCAACCACGAGACCATGGACGACGAGCGCCGGGCGTTTTACCAATATCACTCCTGCTTGATGGAACCGTGGGACGGTCCCGCCGCCATCGCGTTTACCGATGGCACCCAGATCGGCGGCGTCCTCGATCGCAACGGCCTGCGCCCCTCGCGTTACTACGTCACCAAAGACGGCTTTGTCGTCGTCGCCTCCGAGGCTGGCGTCTTGCCCATTCCCGCCGAAGACATCGTCGAAAAAGGCCGCGTGCAACCCGGCAAAATGTTCCTCGTGGACACCGCGCAAGGCCGCATCATCTCCGACGAAGAGATCAAAAAAGAAATCTGCACCGCGCGTCCCTATCGCCAGTGGCTCGACGAGCACCTCGTCCACCTCAGCGATTTGCCCGAGGCGCCCAAGATCGATCAACCTGATCACGCCACGCTGCTGCAGCGCCAGATCGCCTTTGGCTACACCAACGAAGACGAGCGCATCATCCTCATGCCCATGGCTAAGGACGGCGTCGAAGCCACCGGCTCCATGGGTAACGACGCCGCGCTCGCGGTGCTCTCCAACAAGCCCCGCCTCCTTTACGATTATTTCAAACAGCTCTTCGCGCAGGTCACCAACCCGCCGATCGACTGTATCCGCGAAGAAATTATCACGTCATCGGAAACCCGACTTGGCTCCGAAGGTAATCTCCTCAACCCGCAGCCGACCGCCTGTCGTCGCGTGGAGTTGAAATACCCGATTCTCACCAACGAAGACTTCGCCAAAATCCGCCGCACCGATCTGCCCGGACTCAAGACCGCCGTGTTGCCGATCCTCTTTCGCGTCGCGCGCGGCGAGAAGGGCCTCGCGAAATCCATGGAAGAACTCTGCGCCATGGCCCGCCGCCACATCGAGGAAGACGAGGTCAACGTCCTCATCCTCTCCGACCGCGGCGTGACGAAGGAATTCGCGCCCATCCCGGCGCTCCTCGCCGTCGCCGGCTTGCACCATTATCTCATCCGCGAAGGCCTGCGTACGCGCGCCTCGCTCGTGATCGAAACGGGCGATGCCCGCGAAGTGCATCACTTCTCGTTGCTCATCGGCTACGGCGCTTCCGCGATCAACCCTTACGTGGCGTTCGAGACGATCGACGACATGATCAAGGAGCAGTTGCTCACCGGCATCGACCACAAGACCGCTTGCAAAAATCTCGTGAAGGCCGCCTCCAAGGGCGTCGTCAAAGTCATGTCCAAGATGGGCATCTCGGCGATTCAGAGCTACCGTGGCGCGCAAGTCTTCGAAGCGCTCGGCCTGCGCCAAGACGTCATTGATCACTATTTCACGTGGACGCCTTCCCGCGTCGGCGGCATCGGCCTCGACGTCGTCGCGCAGGAAGTTCTCGCCCGCCACCACGCGGCCTATCCTGAGCGCACGGCCAACGCCGCCGTGTTGCCCTCCGGCGGCCAATACCAATGGCGCAGCGGCGGCGAAGCGCATCTCTTCACGCCCGAGTCGATCCACCGCCTGCAAAAAGCCGTGCGCACGACGAACTACGCGGCGTTCAAGGACTACTCCAAGATCGTCAACGAGCAGGGCAAAGCGCTCTGCACGCTCCGCAGTCTCCTTGAGTTCAAGACCTCGACCGCGATCCCGCTCGAGGAAGTCGAATCCCTCGAGTTGATCATGAAGCGCTTCAAGACCGGCGCCATGTCCTACGGCTCCATCTCCAGCGAAGCCCACGAGACGCTCGCCATCGCCATGAACCGCATCGGCGGCAAATCCAACACCGGTGAAGGCGGCGAAGATCCCGCGCGCTTCATCCCGATGGCCAACGGCGATTCCAAAAACTCCGCCATCAAGCAGGTCGCCTCGGGCCGTTTCGGCGTCACGAGCGAATACCTCACCAACGCCCGCGAAATCCAAATCAAGATGGCCCAGGGCGCTAAGCCCGGTGAAGGCGGTCAGTTGCCCGGCTCCAAGGTTTATCCGTGGGTCGCCAAGACCCGCGGCACCACTGCCGGCGTCGGCCTCATCTCGCCCCCGCCGCATCACGACATCTATTCCATCGAGGATCTCGCGGAGCTCATCCACGACCTCAAGAACGCCAACCGCCACGCCCGCGTGAGCGTGAAACTCGTCTCCGAAGTCGGCGTCGGCACCATCGCCGCCGGCGTCGCTAAAGCCCACGCTGACGTTGTCCTCATCTCCGGTTACGATGGCGGTACGGGCGCTTCGCCGCAGACTTCGATCACGCACGCCGGTCTTCCGTGGGAACTCGGTCTCGCCGAGACGCACCAGACGCTCGTGATGAACAACCTCCGCTCACGCATCGCCGTCGAGACCGATGGCCAGCTCAAGACCGGCCGCGATGTCATCATGGCTGCGCTACTCGGCGCCGAAGAGTTTGGTTTCGCGACTGCGCCGCTCGTCGCCACGGGCTGCATCATGATGCGCGTCTGCCATCTCAACACCTGCCCCGCGGGCATCGCCACGCAGGACCCACGGCTTCGCGCTAAATACGCTGGCAAGCCCGAGCATGTCGTGAATTTCATGACGTTCATCGCCACCGAGGTCCGCGAACTCATGGCCCAACTCGGTTTCCGCACCATCGAAGAGATGGTCGGCCGCACCGATCGGCTCGAGCCTAAGCGCGCCGTCGATCACTGGAAAGCCAAGGGGCTCGATTTCTCCAAGATCCTCTATTCGCCCGACGTCGGTCCCGAAGTCGGCCGTTTCTGCTCCATTAAGCAGGACCACGGTCTCGACAAGTCGCTCGACCTCACGACGCTCCTCGGTCTCGCCCAACCCGCGATCGAGCGCGGCGAAAAAGTCATCGCCGAGCTGCCGATTAAGAACGTCAATCGCGTCACCGGCACGATCACGAGTTACGAAGTCACCAAGAAATACGGCGCCAAAGGCCTGCCCGAAGACACGATTCAGTTCCTCTTCAAAGGCTCCGCCGGCCAGAGTTTCGGCGCCTTCGTCACGCGCGGTATGACCCTCTCCATCGAGGGCGACGCCAACGACTATTTTGGCAAAGGCCTCTCCGGCGGTAAACTCATCGTGCACCCGCCCGCCAACGCCGGCTTCAAAGCCGCTGACAACATTATCATCGGCAACGTCGCCATGTACGGCGCCACCGCCGGTGAGATCTATGTCAACGGCCGCGCCGGCGAGCGCTTCGGCGTCCGCAATTCCGGCGTCACGGCCGTCGTCGAAGGCGTGGGCGACCACGGCTGCGAATACATGACCGGTGGTCGCGTCGTCGTCCTCGGACCCACCGGCCGCAACTTCGCCGCTGGTATGTCCGGTGGCGTCGCCTACGTGCTCGATGAAAATGGCACCTTCGCCCAGCAGGCTAATCCGTCGATGGTCGGCCTCGAAAAGGTCGAAACCAAAGCCGAAATCGCCGAGCTCCGCGCCATCATCCAACGCCACGTCGATTACACGCAAAGCGCCCGCGGCCAAGACGTCCTCAAGCGCTTCGACACCGTCGTGTCGAAGTTCGTGAAAGTCTTACCCAAGGACTACAAGCGCATGCTCGCCTGTATCGAGAAAGCCGAGGCGCAAGGCCTCACCGGCGACGAAGCCGTCATGGCCGCCTTCGAAGAAAACGCCCGCGACCTCTCGCGCGTCGGCGGCAACTAAACCCTCAGCGTCTCCCCGCAACAGCACCTTCCTCCCATGGGCAAACCCACCGGCTTCATCGAATACCTCCGCGAACTTCCCGTCGACCGCGCGCCGTCCGAGCGCACGCGCGACTGGAAGGAATTCCATGTCCACATGGAGGAGAAAAAACTCCGCAATCAGGGCGCGCGCTGCATGAACTGCGGCGTCCCGTTCTGTCACACGGGCAAACTCATCAGTGGCATGGCCAGCGGTTGCCCGATCAACAACCTTGTCCCCGAGTGGAACGATCTCGTTTATCGCGGGCTCTGGAAAGAAGCGCTCGATCGGCTGCATAAGACCAACAACTTCCCGGAATTCACCGGCCGCGTCTGCCCCGCCCCGTGCGAAGGCTCCTGCGTGCTCGGCATCAACAACCCGCCGGTCACGATTAAGAACATCGAGGCCGCTATCACCGATCGCGGCTGGGAAGAGGGTTGGGTGCTCCCCGAGCAGCCCCGCGCCCGCACCGGCAAGAAAGTCGCCGTCATCGGCTCCGGCCCCGCCGGCCTTTCCTGCGCTGAACAACTCAACAAAGCCGGCCACACCGTGACCGTCTTCGAGCGCGCCGACCGTCCCGGCGGGCTCCTCATGTACGGCATCCCCAACATGAAGTTGGATAAAAAAGAAGTCGTTCTCCGTCGCATCAAGTTGATGGAAGACTCCGGCATCAAATTCATCTGCAACGCCAACGTCGGCGCCAACGTCGAGCCGCAGATTTTCCTCAAAGAATACGACGCCACCGTTTTCTGCACCGGCGCCACGCAACCGCGCGATCTGCCGATCGAGGGCCGCAACCTCAAGGGCGTCCACTTCGCGATGGAGCTGCTCACCGCCAACACCAAAGCTGTCCTCAACGGCGGCGCCGAGCATTGCCCGATCCACGCTAAAGACAAAGACGTCATCGTCATCGGCGGCGGCGATACCGGCACCGATTGCGTCGGCACCTCCATGCGCCACGGCTGCAAGAGCATCGTCCAAATCGAAATCTTACCCAAGCCCCCGCTCGAGCGCACCGCCGACAATCCCTGGCCCGAATGGCCCAAGACTTACAAGATGGACTACGGCCAGGAAGAAGCCGCCGCCAAGTTCGGCGCCGATCCCCGCGTCTATCTCACGACGGTAAAAAAATTCAACGGTGACGCCGCCGGCAATCTCCAGTCGATCGTCACCGTCGAGATCAAGTGGGAGAAAAACGAAAAGGGTCAGTTCATCCCGAAAGAACAGCCCGGCACCGAAAAAGTCCGCCCCGCGCAACTCGTGTTGCTCGCGATGGGTTTCCTCGGGCCCGAACAAGCGCTCGTCAAAGAAATCGGCCTCGAGACCGACACCCGCTCCAACATCAAAGCCGAGCACGAGAACTACACAACGAGCATCAAGGGCGTCTTCGCCGCTGGCGATTGCCGTCGTGGCCAAAGCCTCGTCGTCTGGGCGATCAACGAAGGCCGCGGCGCCGCGCGCGAGTGCGACCGTTACCTGATGGGTTCGACCGATTTACCGTAACTCGTTTCTGCGGCCGCGCGGTGAGCGATCACGCTACCGCGCGGATCGTCTGCAACGCTGGGCCGCCGCGGCCGGGAAGCATCACGCTCTCACCCTGCCGCCGCCCCGTCAGTTGGCGACCGAGCGGTGAGGCGGCGGTCACGACGAGCACCGTCACACCGTCGACGGTTAGTTCGAGTCCGCCGCGTTGCGGTCCGAGAAAATAGAGCGTCGGTTGCCCGCGCACCTCGAGCGTCACGAGCGCGCCGGTGGCGATCGCATCCTCGGGTCCAAACGCCGGCAGCGCGAGCGATTGATATGCGCCTATTGCAGCTCCTAGCTCAGTGGCGAGTTTCGCCTGACCGGCCGCGAGATAAGCGGCGGACTGGCTGCGCATGTCGTATTTATCCTCGGCGCGGTTTTCCTCGTCGGTGGCCTCGGCGTGGGCGTCGTGCGCCGCGGCGGTGAGGGTGGCGAGTTCGGCCTCGAGTTGGGCGAGAATGGCCCGGCGCAGCGCGGCTTTGTCCATGGTGAAGGACGATGTCAGGGGTTGCGTGCGCAGGTCGCAAGACGCGCTTTTGCTGGCGCGTACGCTTCGACTGCGTTTGTTTTCCGTCGTGTCTTCGAAACCTATCCCCGGTTCCTCCGGCGAAATTCTTACGAGCCTGCCTTCGCCCTACGTGCCGCATGCGGCCACGGGTCTGCTCCATCTTCCGCGGTTTCTCGCGAAATGCCGTTACGTGAAGGAGCACGGCGCGCTGCCCGCCAGCTACGCGAAAAACTACAAGCGCGGTATGGATAAATTTCTGTGCCTGCATCTCGGAGTCGATCCGGTTGCCGTGGAAACCATCGTGCACGAATGCCTCGCTGCGGACTTGCCCGACACGGAGCGTGACCGCCGCTTACTCGCACTTTTCCCCGCCGATATGCGCGTAGCCAAGTGGAACCGCGAGTACGTGCAGAAAGGCATGACGCCCTCCGGCCGCGATTTTCTTAAAACCGCGCTCACCAACATGGGTTGCGCCGATCGCACCGAACAGATCATCTGCGTCGCCGACTTGATGGATTTCGACGAAGGCCGGATCGAATAAGCCGCGATCTTCTTTGCGGATTTCCTCGCGTCCCCGCCCGCCTCTCGTTCCTCCTTCACCATGGTCAAAGGTCAGAAAGTCGTCTGCATCAACGACACGTTTTCCAGCTTCATCCGCGCGCTCTACAAACAGCTTCCGGTCAAAGGTAACACGTACACGATCCGCGAGGTCTTCCTCGGTCGCGAGAAAATCGTGAAAGGCGGCGAGAGCGCCACCGTCGGCCTCTTGCTCACCGAACTCACCAACCCGCCCGATCCTTTTCACCAAGGTCAACAAGAGCTCGGTTTCACGTCGGAACGCTTTGCCCCGATGGAAGAACTTCCGCCCGAAGAAGCCTCCGCTGAAACCGGCGAACTCGCCGGCGCCGGCGCCGAAAAACACCAAGGCGGTTTCTGGTCGAACTGAGCGCAAATCGCGCCCGCTCCGCGCCTGCTTTTACTTCCCCATGAAAATTACCCTCCTCCGCTTGGTCGCCTGCTTCGGTCTTCTCGGCAGTCCCGCTGTCGCGCAGCCCGCGGCAGACACGACCGTTTACGAGCTCCGCACCTACACGGCCACGCCCGGCAACCTCGACAAATTGCTCGCGCGCTTCCGCGACCACACGCTGCGTATCTTCGAGAAACACGGCATGAAAAATATCGGTTACTCAGTCCCCACCGACAAAGCCGATGGCGCGGGCGAGAAACTCGTTTACCTCATCGCGCACGCCAGTCGCGAGGCCGCGAAGCAATCCTGGAAAAATTTCAGCGCGGATCCCGAGTGGAAAGACGTGAGCGCGAAAAGCCAGGTCGGTGGTAAAATCGTGGCCAAAGTAGAATCCGTTTTCCTCACCACCGCCGATTTTTCTCCGACCGTCGCCAAGTATCAAGGCGCGCCGCGGCTCTTCGAATTGCGCACTTACACGACGCCCGTTGGAAAAATCGCCGCCCTCGATGCGCGCTTCCGCGACCACACCATCGCGCTCTTCGCGAAACACGGGATGACCAACCTAGGTTATTATCACCCCACCGACGCCGACAAAGGCGCCGGCCAGACCCTGATCTATTTTCTCGCCCACGCGAACCGTGCAGCCGCGACCCAATCATGGGCCGCCTTCCGCGCCGATCCCGTTTGGGTCGCCGCCAAAGCCGCTTCCGAAAAAGCCGCGGGCGGTCCGCTCACGATCGCCGACGGCGTTAAATCCGTTTTCCTCGCGCCGACCGATTTTTCGCCGATCAAGTGAGTTCGGGCGGGGCGCGCGGCAAACTCGTTCAAGCCTCCGATTTGTTCCAGTCGAGCACCCGCGATCAAATTTCGTGAGGCTCGGCTTGCCGGCCTGACGGTTGTGCGAACGCTTCAGCGTTTCCTCATGAGATTTTTTTACCTCCTTGTTCTGGCTGTGACGCTGACGTCGTCCGGCCTTTTGGCCCAGCCGGCTCCAGCCTCGAAAGCCAAGGCCGCACCCGCGAAAAAGCCGCGCATCGTGAAGATGTTCATGCGCGACGGGCTCCGTTTTGAGCCGCCGCGTTTGGTCGCTGAGCCCGGCGAGCAGATCGTGGTTGAAATCGAAAACAACGACTCGACGGATCAAACGCATAATTTCGTGCTGCTTCGTCCCGGCACCCGCGATGCCGTCGTGCAGGCGGGCCTCGCGTTGGCCGAAAAAGGCCCGGTGCTAGAATATGTGCCGCCCAGCGCTGACGTGCTGGTGCACAGTCGGCTGCTCGCCGCGGAAGGCTCCGGCTCGATCGCGTTTACCGTGCCGACGACGCCAGGAATTTATCCCTACGTCTGCACGTTTCCGGGGCATGGCATGATCATGTACGGCGCGCTCTATGCCGGCGTGACGCCCCCGCCGATTGAAAAGGACCCCAACCTACCGCCGATGGTCGCACATGGCGCGGTGGCTGGTGGCGGACAACGCCCCTTTGCCCAACGTATTTTTATGCCCGACGCCGGTCCGGCCGCCGTCGCGATCGCACTCGTCGGCAGTCAAAACGTGTGCTGGGACGCCGGCCAGTGTCGCCTCCGTTACGCGTGGCAGGGCAGCTTCATCGACGCTTCTGAAAACTGGGCGGGCAACGGCAAGATTTTGCCGATCGTTCCGACCAAGCCGTGGTGGCGCGCCCTCAAAGACGATTTCCCGTTGCGCTTCGGCGCCGTGGATTCCGCTGCGCCCAAGGTCAAATTCCTCGGCTACGCCGCCACGACCACCGGCCCGGTGTTTCACTATCGCGCCGGCGTGACCGAGGTTTACGAGCACGTGTTACCCGCCGCTGGCCGCCCCGGCATCGCGCTACGTCTGCAAATCCCTCGCGCGCCTGGCCTGGTTTTCTACCGCACCGCGGCCGATCCCAACGCCCAGTGGACCAGTTCGGCCGGCACGTGGCGCGACGGTGTGCTCATGCTTACGCCCGCTCAAGCCGCCGACGTCACCCTCACGCTCACCTCCGCGCTCTGCACGCCATGAACCTCGTGAAACTTTGCTCCCACATGCTCGCGCTCTTCGCTGTGACTGCGTTTGCCAGCGCCGCCGAGACTACGCCGCCGGCCGATGCGCGCGTTGCTCAACACTACGCCATCGGAAAAATTTCCACGCCTCCCGGGGTCGACCCGCAGCTCGGCGGCCTCGCGCTGTTGCCCGACGGTCGACTCGCGGCGGCGTTTCACCACGGCCAAGTCGCGTTTTATGATTTCAAGACGCTGAACTGGAAAATCTTCGCCGAAGGTCTGCACGAGCCGCTCGGTCTGCTACTAGGCCAAGACGGCAGCCTGCTCGTGATGCAACGCCCCGAGCTCACCCGCCTGCGCGATACCGACGGCGACGGCGTGGCTGACCGCTACGAAGCGCTGTGGGAAGACTTCGGCATGACGGGCAACTACCACGAGTTCGCCTTCGGCCCCGTGCGCGGGCCCAACGGCAAACTCTACGTGAGCCTTAACCTCGCTTCCGCGGGCGACACCATCCGCGAGGAAATCCGGGGCGAATGGAGCCCGATCGGTTTGTCGCGCGAAAAATTCTACGACGTCGCGGACTGGAAGAAAAACTCCACCGCGGCGGGCCGCATGTATGGCCGCGTGAAGTGGCGCGGCTGTATCATGGAGATCGACGAAGCCACGGGCGCGGCGGAGTTGTTTGCGACGGGTTTTCGTTCGCCCGACGGCATGGGCTTCGATGCGGCGGGCAATTTTTTCGTCAATGACAACCAAGGCGATTGGCGCGGCACGAGTCCCGTGCACGTGGTCCAGCGCGGTGGTTTTTACGGCCATCCGGCGAGTCTCGTTTGGCGGCCCGACTGGGAAGGCACCGAGCCGCTCAAGCTCCCGATCGAGAAACTCAACGCCCTGCGCACGGTGGCGGCGATCAACCTACCGCACAGTTTCTACGCGAGCTCGCCGACCGCGATGATTCTCATCCCACAGACGGCGGCGTGGAGTCCATTTGGCGGACAGATGATTGTGGGCGAGATGAATTCCGGGCGCGTGCTGCGGCTCCTGCCCGAGCAAGTCGACGGCGTGTGGCAAGGCGCATGCGTGAGTTTCGTTGATAGCCAAGCGTTGCGCGGCGGCATCCACCGCCTGCTGTTTGTCGGCGACACGCTTTATGTCGGCCGCACCCATCTCATCTGGGCTGGCGGTGAAGGCATCGGTACGGTGAAGCTCACGAAGACGCCATTTGAAGCGCTCACGATGCACGCGACGCCGGACGGTTTCCGTTTCACGTTCACCGCTCCGCTGGCTGCCGGTGCGGCCGAGCCCGCGCGGTGGCCGGTGCGCCGTTATTACTACAAATACCACGAGCCCTACGGTTCGCCGCAGACCGAGTTGACCCAGATCACGCCGTCAAAAGTCACCGTGAGCGCCGATGGACTCAGCGCCGAGGTCGCGTTCGCCGACCTGAAGCCCGGCTTCATTTACGACTTCAACCTTAGTGGACTCACGTCCAAGCAGGGCGAGTCGCCGCTGAATCCGGCGATTGCTTACTCGTTGAACAAAGTACCGGCGAAATGACCTGAAACACGTTCGTCATCTTTGCCAGTGGTTCGCCCGCAAGGTAGAAATCACGATTACCCTCATCAGCAACCCGCCGAAAAAAGCGGATACGACGAAAGACGAAAAGTGAACGGGCCGCGGCGCGACGATCAGTTGGTCGGCTGCGGGACTTGGGTGATCCGAGTCGGGTCGTAGCCTTGGGCGGCGGTGCGGGCGACGAGGGCTTTGTAGGTGGCTTCGGGGAGCTGGCGGTCGCGGGCGAGGACCCAGAGGAGGTTGCGCGAAGGGTGGCCGATGACGGCCCAGCGGTAGTCGGGGTCGAGATCGATCACGAGGTAGTCGGCGTTGAGCGGCCAGATAAACTGCACGGCCCATTCAGCGTTGGTGGTGCGGTTTTTGATTTTCGCCGTACCGTGCCACGTGACCTCCGGCGCGTCGAAGGAACCGCGGCGGAAAGTAAAGTCGTTGGTAAAGGTGCCGTCGGGGCGGCGGGCGTAGGTGTCGTAGCTGGCGACTTTGCCGCGCTCGAGGAAGTAGGGAATGTTGGCGATCACATACCAACGGCCGGTGTAGCGCTCGAGGTCGACAAACGGCACCGTCCGCAGCGGCGGGAGCTTAGGCGAACTGGCGCAACCGACGAGCACGGTGGCGAGCGCAAGCAACGAGGCGCCGAGGAGGTGAGGAAATGGAGAGCTCATGGTTGTTTGCACAGAACGCTGAAAAACGATTTAGCGCCAGCGGTGGATGCTGAAATCTGCTGCCGAGATTTTCCGCAGAAAGCGCCACTGGGGCGGAAGCGGACGAATTAACGCACACGGTGCGGCTCAGGGCAAAGCGCGGATCTTCGCGGTGAGGACGGCTGCACGGCTTTCGGCCTCAGCGAGCGGGAGGCCCGCTGCGACCCCGGGGCGGTGGTGGCCGGTGGCGGTGAGCCACGCATTCATGCGGAGCTTACGACGCTCACGGATGAGTTTTATCAGCTCGCCGTCGGGGTTGGTGGCGATGTGCCCTAGGAGCTCATCGTCGTCAGGGCGCAGGCCCCAAGCATTGAGAATCGCGCGGGCCATCACGGCATGTCCGAGGGCGTCAGGGTGCACACCGTCCTTAGAAAAGCTAAACGCGGGATCGCGCGTGCGTAGCTGAGCGAGCGTGTGGGTCATCGCCGTGTGCGCGTCGATCACGTCCCAACCGCGGGCGCGCTGCGCGACCAGCCACGCCGAATACTGCGTGAGCACCTCGTCGTAACCGGCGAACGGCGTTGGGTAGGCTTCGAGCCCAGCGGGCAGAACTTTGGACACGATTGGTCGTGCATCGAAAACCGGCGGGGTGATGTGAATCAAGGTCGCGTGGGCCGCGACGACGGCATCGTGCAAGCGATTCATGCCGTCGCGGAAGCGCTCAAAACGCTCTTCGGATAAGGGAAAATAAATCCCGTCGTTCATGCCGTAGCAGGCGAGGACGACGTTGGGCTTGGTTTGTGCTAGAACGCGCGCCAAGCGTTCGTGGAGATCAGGACGAGGAAATTTACCGCCGGCGTGGCCGGTTTCGGAGAGGCCGGAAACGGTCTCGCTCGAAAGTCCGACATCGATAATTTCGCCACGCCACGCCGGTAGGCGGGTGTGGATGACTGCTTCAATAAAATCCACGTACGCTCCGCCGTAGGTAATGCTATCACCAAGAATCACGACGCGTTGCGCAGCCGCGAGTGCTGGCGGCAGGGTAAAGGCATCGCCGGCGTGGGCGCAAACGACCATGCAGAGAAAGCAAATCAGCCTTGGGGTGCGTAGGGAATAAGACATGGGGTTTTTCTAAGTTAATTTTACCACTTTAAAATCAGCAGTGAAACGGCTTGGCGTGGGAGTGGAAATTTTAACGTGGCTACTCCACCGGCAGCGCTGAGGCTGCTGGGAGAGGTTTCCAGCTGGGCGAGTTGGGCGGCGGTTTCGAGTTGAGCGTATTGCGCGCGGGTGGGCGCGTTGGGCGAGCCGAGGGCGAGCCACAGAGCGTAAGCGTTGCTGTGGTTGGCATCGACACGGTAGTGCATGAGACGCAGCGCGGCGGCTTCGGTGGGCAGCCCGGCGTAGGTGAGCTCGATCTCGGCCGTGGCGCCGGGGATATCATCGTCGTGGTAATGCCACACAAGAACGCACAGTTGGCGGCGGTCGGAGTCCAGACTCGCCAGTGCGGCGACATCGGCGCTGGCGCCATGGACGCCGTTTTTGATGATGGATTCGACCCCGGGATCCCCTGAGCTCACAGCGGAGAGACGGCGGCCAGACATTTTGGCCATCATGCGAAAAACGTTGAAGACCGGTAGCGTGAGGCCGTTGCTCGCCATGACGCGGAAGCCCGCGAAGTAGGGCTGGTCTTCGAACTCGAAAGCCCAGGTGATGGCGCCCTCAAGGTTCACGCCGTGTTTTTCAGCGAGCAAGTGTTTGCGCGCGAAAGCAGCGGCGGTGTAGCTGGAATACATCGTCGTGTTTCGGTACGCGAGTTGTGGACCTTGGCAGGCTGCGCATCCATCAGGGTCGGACTCACCAATTACGATGGGCTTACCTTTGAGTTCGGGGAAAGAGGCAAAGCGCGCGAAGGCCTTGTCGATGGTGTTTAGTTGGGCAGCGAGACCGGTACGCACGTGCCCGTCGATAAACGTGGGTGATCCCTTGGCATGAAAGGAGAGAAAATCCAGCGGCGTGCCGATTTGGCCGGTCGAAAAATTTTTACCATGCAGGGCGTGTTCGAGAAAATCCTGCATGAACTTACCGCCATCACCGGCGGTATCAGGGCCGCCGACTCGGGCCGAAGGCAACGCACGACGCACGGCATCGATAGCATAGTCGTGGAGTTTGCGGAATTCCTCGGGCGTACCTTTCCAG
>CANFSZ010000059.1 GCA_947449835.1 Opitutia bacterium | reverse complement strand
GGCGTGGATTTTGCGATCATCGCGCCTCCGGCTACGTTGTTGAACGCTACGCCCGAGCGGATCACGGCGCTGTTTGCCGAGGCGGCGCAGCGTTGTCCGTTGCCAGTGGGCATCTACGATCTGGGGAAACATCGCCCGATCATGATTCCTGAGGACCGGTTGAAAGAGATTTATTTGTTGCCGCAAGTGAAGCTGGTGAAAGACAGCTCCGGGATGCCCGAGCGGCGGGCAATCGCGCTGGCAGCTCGCGCTGAAAAACCGGCGCTTCGCTTATTTAACGGCGATGAATTTCGCTGCGTCGAGTATCTCGAAGCAGGTTACGATAGTGTGTTGTTTGGCGGCGCCGTGGCGGTGACGCCGCAATTGCGCCGCATCGGCGAATTGTTTCGCGCGGGGCGGCTTGAGGAGGCGCGGGCGCTCGAAGCTGTGATGAAGCGCACGCTTTTTGATATCTACGGGGGCGAGAAAATCGCCTGCTGGTTGACGGGCTTGAAGCACTACATGGTGCGTCGTGGCTTGTTCTCCACCTCGGCGAATTTTCTCGGTTATCCGCTCACTGATGATTGCCGCGCCGCGATCGAGCGTATCGTCGCCGCTTCGGCTTGAATAGGAAAGATTGCGGTCAGACCGGATCGGCTCATTAAAATTTAACCATGTCGACGCCACTCCTTGAGGATGCTGTGAAACCGCTGCGAGTGATCGTCACCGGTGGTGCGGCCAACATCGGGCGGGCCATCACCGAAGCGTTTCTCGCGCGCGGCGGTCGCGTGGCGATCGGCCAACGTAATCTCGCGGCGGCAGCCGCGTTGGTCGCGCGTTATGGCGATCGTGTGATTCCATTTCGCGTCGATGTGAGCGATCCGGCGCAGTGCCGACGTTTTGTCGATGAAGCGACGGCGGCGTTGGGTGGGCTCGACGTGTTGGTCAATAATTCCGCGGTCACGGGGCCAGCGGCGATTGCACGCCTCGCGGACATCACGCCCGAACATTTTGAAAACGTGGTGCGCGTGAATCTCGGCGGCGTCTTGTTTTGTTCGCAAGCTGCGGTGCCGCATCTGAAGGCCGCGGGTGGCGGCGTCATTGTGCACATCTCCTCCATCAATGCCCTGCGGCCGCAAATGGGTGCGGTCGTTTACGCTGCGACCAAGGCAGGCCTGACTTCGTTGACGCAATCCATGGCCAAGGAACTCGCGGGCGATGGCATTCGTGTGGTGGCCATCGCTCCGGGTGATATCGCGCTCGATAACACAGCGGAAGTGGATGCCGCCATTGCGGCGAAAGGAGCCGGCGGCGATGTCGTTAACCAGACGCCTCTGGGTCGGGGGCGCACCACGGACATCGGAGAGACTGTAGCTTTTGTGTGCTCGCCGGCGGCGCGCTTTGTGACCGGCGTCACCTGGGTCGTGGACGGCGGCTTGCTCGCATGAGGCTTCGCTCAGATCGGAGCGAGCGTGCACAACGCGTCGCCCGCGCGGACCGAGCGCTGGATGCGCAACATCACGATGCGGCCCTTGCGTTCGGCCTGAATCGTGGAGCCGCCCCGTTTCCCCAACGGATGCACGCGGCCGAGCTTGGCACCGCGCCGGACGTGTGCGCCAACTTTGACGCTCGGGACAAAAAGCCCGTCGTGCGGCGCGGGATGATGGATTTGCAGATGCGCCTCATCGGCATCGCGGGTCGTGCGCAGAATTTGGGGGCGCAACTTAGCGATGCGTTTGGAACGTACGCAACCGAGCTCAGCGAGCAAGTGGTGCAGCCCGCGGTCGAGCGCGCGCAGGTCGCGCGGATCGACATCGCCGGTGCCGCGACACTCGACGTAGATCGCGGGGAGATTGCGGTTGTACGCCGCGCTCAGCGTGCGACCCGACAGGTAAGGTCCCTCCCAGCACCAAAACGCATCGAAACACGCGGCCATCGTGCGCTGCGTGCGATTGAGCGTGGGCTCGTGGGTGATGAAGCCGGTCCACGGCAGCAATTCGTACGCGCGGCCAGCGCTGTGCAAATCGACGTAGTGCGTGGCTTGGGCGAGTATTTGGGTGTCGAAAAGATGCGCGAGACGCTGTGTGACACTACCGCGAGGTTTCCCGGGAAACGCGCGGGCGAGATTTACGTCGTCGGCGGGCGCCGACCTGAGGCCGGCGTAGTAAGCCGCCTCGTTCAAGACGGGGATCATGACCACCGTGCCGCAGAGCGATTTCGGGCGCCAGTGCTCGGCCCATTGGCGCAGAAGCGTGGGGCCTTCGTATTCGTCGCCGTGGGTGGCACCGTTGAGCACCAGCACGGGACCGTCGCCGCCGCGCCAGATGAACAGGTCGAAGCCTACGCCGCGCGCAGAAATTCTACGCTGGTGAAAGCCAGGTGACAGCCGCTTAAAATCGACGGAAAATGTGGACGAGGATAAATCCATGGAAAAAGCAAAGACGACGACGCGCAAAAAACTACGAGCGCAACCCCGCGTGGCGCAACCCCGCGTGACTGGCCAACGCAGAAAACCAGTTGTGCGCTGGATGACGGAAGGCGCACGTGAATTACTCGTCTTGGAAAACGCGTTTTGTCGCATCGCGCTTTGGCCCGAGATGGGTGGCGCGATCGTGAGCTACATCGATCTGGCGAGTGGCGTGGACATCATCTGGCGTAATTCTTACGGCCAACCCGCGCGGTCGCGTGTGCTCGATCAACCCACACGTAACGGCAGCGATTTGTATGATGTCATGGACGGCAGTTGGTATGTCTCGTTGCCCAATGGTTTTTTTGCCGGCGATTATTTTGGAGCGCCGCTCGGCACGCATGGTGAATTGCGCAGCTTGCCCTGGGCCGTGACCGATACGCTCGCGACGAGCGAAGAGGTGCGAGTGACGTTGGTCGGTCATTCGGTGCGCACGCCGCTTATTTACCGCCGTGAACTGACCTTGCGCCGTGACTGCGCGCTCATGCATTGGCGGGAGACTTTGGAAAACCGCTGGGCGGAGCCCTTGCCGGTCGCGTGGTTGCAACATCCGACCTGGGGCGGGCCGCTCTTGGACGGCGCACAGTTAATCACGCCGGCGAGAAAAGTGAACGTCTTCAAGGCCGATGCGCCGGAAGAGCTGCAACTCCGTGCCGGTTATCGGGGGCAATGGCCGTTTGTGCCGGAGCGAGTCGGGGGAAAATTGCGTGATTGTAGTCTCGTGCCGCCGGCAGGCAGCGGGCGCGACCATTCGGTGCAGTTGACGGATTTCGAGGCCGGTTGGGGCTGCGTGTGGAACCAGCGCCGCCAGCTCGGTTTTGCGCTCGAGTGGGATTTGAAAACGTTTCCATACGCGTGGTCGTGGAATTGTAGCGGAGGCGTGAAACACTATCCGCTCTGGGGCGAAGGCCACATCATCACGCTCCAGCCGAGCACGTCGCCGGTGGGGCGTTGGCCCGATTTATTGCGGGCGGGCGCGGTCCTTACGGTGCCGGCGCGCGGTACGGTTACGACGACGATGACGACGGGTTTTGTCACCACGCCGCGGGGCGCTTGGTCAAAGGCGGAGGCGGCGCGATGAATCTCTGGAAACACGCCACGAAGTGGGATGCGCCGCCCCGCGAAGACGCCGTGACCCTCGGCGAAGGCGCGACTCCGCTGGTGCGCTCGCGCGTGATTGGTCCGGCGCTCGGGTTGAAAAACCTCTGGTTCAAAGTCGAAGGCGGCAACCCCACGGGCTCGTACAAAGATCGTTTCGCCGCCGCGGCGGTGACGCATTTGAAACGAGAGGGTCGCGTGGCGTGTCTCGGGACTTCGAGCGGCAACACGGGCGCGGCTTTGGCGGCGTATTGCGCGCGTGCGGGGATTCGTTGCTTTCTCGCCATCGTCGAAGGCGCGCCCGAAGGAAAACTGCGCCAGATGCGCGCCTACGGAGCCCAGTTGATTCGCATCAAAAATTTCGGCTCATCACCGGCAGTCATTGATGAAGTGATGGTGGGCTTGCGCAGCCTCGCGAGCGAACTGGGCGCGGGCTTCGAAGTGAGTGCGTTTTGTTTTTCTCCGCGCGGTATGGCGGGCGTGGAAACGATGGGACTGGAAATCGCCGAGGCGCTGGCCGGTGAACGTTTCAGTGTTTTCAGTCCGGCCGGTGGCGGTGGACTTACTTTGGCGGTCGCGCGTGGCGTGAAATCTTGGGGCGGGTCCGGACGCGTGCATTGCGTGCAACCGGCGGGGAATGACACGATCGCCTCCCGGTTGCGTGCAGGCGCGAATCACGCCGTGGCCACGCCATCGACGACGAGCATCAGCGGTTTGCAGGTGGGGAGCGTGCTCGACGGCGATGCAGTGATCGCGGCGTGTCGTGGGCTCGGCGGCACGGGTTATGTCGTGGCCGATGAAACCGTGTGGTCTTGGCAAGCGCGGCTCGCGCGCGAGGAAGGCATTTTTTCCGAGCCGGCCGGAGCGGTGGCGCTCGCGGGGGTCGAGCAAGCCGTAGCGCGCTGCGAAATCGCACCCGACGAGCACGCGGTGTGTCTCGTCACCGGCAGCGGCTTTAAGGATGAACGCTCCTTAATGCGGATGACGGGCGAGGCGCCGACTCCGCTGGTGGAGCGCTTTGCGGATTTTGCGCAGGCGGTGCGCGTCGGGCTTTAGTTTTTTAAACGAGGCTGTCGTTGAGCGTCTGGGCGAAGGCGGGCAGCATTTTCATAACTGCGCCGAAATCGCTGCCGTGGGCGATGAGTTGCGCGCCTTGTTTTTTGAGCAACGCGATGTCTTCGGCGGTGCCGGACGGACGGCCCCAAGCGATACCGTGTTTGGCGGCCGCGGCGGCGACGGTGGCTTGGGCCGCGATCATTTTTGGGTTTTTCCAATCGAGCGGGCAACCCAGGCGCAGCGAGAGGTCGCCGGGACCGATGAAGAGTCCGTCGATGCCAGGCGTGCCGGCGATGGCGTCGATGTTGGCGAGGGCTTCGGGCGTTTCGATTTGGACGATGAGAAACGTCTCGGCATTGGCGGCGGCGGGGTAGGTGAGTGTGCCGTCGAGGTAGAAATTGTTGTCGAGGCCGGCGCCGTCGAGGCCGCGTTGACCGAGCGGATGGAATTTCACGGCTTGGGCGAGAAACGCGGCCTCGGCCGCGGTGTTGACGAGTGGGATCATGAGGCCCGTGGCGCCGTCTTCAAGCAGGTGGTAGAGATCGGTGGCGTTGCGGCTGCCGGTGCGGACGATGCAGTCGATGTTAGCGAGGTGGTGCATCGCGATCATGCGCTGGAGTTCGTGGCGTTCCCAAGTGCTGTGTTCGCTGTCGAGCCAGATGGCGTCAAAACCGGCTTTGGCGGCGTGAGCGGGCATCATCGTGGTCGGGTAATACATGCACGCGATGCGAGCGGCTAGACCTTGACGAAGACGGGAGCGGATGAGGGAAGGGCGCATGAGATTTGAGAGAGTTGAATTGGCGGAGTGAGACTCTCAGGACAATCGGGGAATCGGTGGCATGTGATATGACCAGTGGAGGAGCGTTGTCCCATAAGAGGATGAGCGTGAGAAAAAGGCGTCGCGAAACGATCTCGCGGCTCAGGCAAAATATTGCAGACGTATATGTCGCCCCATCCCCCTTCGCCCATGTTTCGTTTTCTCGCTCCGTGTGGTCTCGCGTTTGCGCCCCTGTTCGCCGTGGCGACGGGTTCTGCTTCCGCGGCGGCTTTGGCGTGGACGCAACAACCGACCTACCCGCTGTCTCCAGGCATGGCGGGCATCATCGCTGGAGCGCATGCGGGGGTGTTGATCGCGGCGGGTGGGGCGAATTTCCCGGACAAGATGCCATGGGACGGTGGGAAGAAGATTTATTACGACGAGATCTTCGTGTTGGCGCCGGGCGATACGGCGTGGCGGGCGGCAGGAAAATTACCTGCGGGTCGCGCTTACTCGGCGGTGGTTTCGACGGCGGAGGGCGTTTGGGTGATCGGAGGGGAAAACTCCGAGCATGTTTTTCAAGATACGTTGCTGCTGCGTTGGGATGGTAAAACTGTCGTGGTGGGTGCGGGGCCGGAGTTACCGGCGCCGCGGACGAGTGCGGTGGCGACGTGGCTCGACGGGAGCCTTTATGTGGCGGGCGGTTATGCGCCCGGAACGGTGCGATTGAGTAGTGGGGATTTTTGGCGGCTAGATCTGGCCGAGCGCGAGAGGCATTGGCAGGCGTTGCCGACGTGGCCGGGTCCGACCCGCGCGCAAGCTGTCATGGCGGCACTGGAGGGCGCGGTTTATTTATTTAGTGGTTTGGAAATGACGGTCGATGCCGAGGGGAAAGCTAAGCCAAACTATTTGGGTGATGCGTATCGTTATCGAGCGGATCGTTGGGAGCGATTGCCGGATATGCCGTGGTCGGCGATCGCGGCACCGAGTCCGGCGCCCGTGACGGTGGCGCCCGCGCGGGTATATGTGTTGGGCGGAGTGGATAGCCGACTGGTCGGCAAGGTCCCGCGTGAGACGCGGGTGCCGGATCACATGATGTATTTCGATGTGGCGTCTCAGCAGTGGAAAACACTGGAGGCGCGTTGGCCCGACCCCGTGGTGACATCGCCTGCGGTTGCCTTCGGGGGCGAGTGGTGGATCGTCTCCGGTGAAATCATGGCCGGTGTGCGGACAAAAAACGTGTGGTCATGGAAACCGGGGGTTAATCCATGAGCTCCATCGAAGTCACGCCGCTGCGCGCTTGGTTAATCGTCGCGTTGCTGTGGTGCGTCGGGTTTTTAAATTATCTGGATCGGGTGATGATCACCACGATGCGCCAGTCGATCATGGATGCGATTCCTATGACCGATGCCCAGTTCGGATTACTGACGACGGTGTTTCTGATCGTCTATGGCGTATTGAGCCCCTTTGCCGGTTATCTGGCGGATCGTTTTAATCGCAGTCATGTAATTTTGGTCAGCCTGATCGCGTGGTCGCTGATCACCTGGTTGACGGCGCATGCGACGACTTACGGGCAGCTGCTCGCGACGCGCGCGCTCATGGGCGTGAGTGAGGCGTGTTATATCCCGGCCGCTTTGGCTTTGATCGCGGATTATCACCGAACGAAAACGCGGTCGTTGGCCAATGGTGTGCACTTGAGCGGTGTCATGGTGGGCGCGGGTATGGGCGGCATCGGGGGCATGATCGCGGAGAGTCATGGTTGGGCGCAGGCGTTCGCTTGGTTTGGGCAAATCGGGGTCGTGCTCGCGATGGTCTCGGCGTTTTTTTTGCGGGATGTGCGCGCTGGAGTTGGGCCGTCGTCAGGAGATGTGATGCCGGAGGAAAAGGTTAATTTGGGAGAGGCTTTACGGAGTTTATTTAGCAGCCGGGCCTTTTTAATGGCGCTGGGCCATTGGGGCCTGTTGGGGATGAGCGTGTGGGCCGTGGTCGGTTGGATGCCGACCTATCTCAAGGAACATTTTTCGCTGGGGCAGGGGATCGCGGGGCTTTCGGCGACGGGTTATTATCAGGGCGCGTCGATCGTCGGCGTCTTGTTCGGTGGTTACTGGGCCGATCGTTGGAGTCGGACGCGTTTAAATTCGCCCGTGCTAGTCCCTTTGATCGGGCTCATCGTCGCGGCGCCCGCGATTCTGTTGGCGACGAGCACCGATTATCTACCGTTGGCCATCGGTGGGTTGATGGTGTTCGGTCTGACCAAATCTTTTTCCGATGCCAACATGATGCCGATTCTGACGTTGATTTCAGATCGGCGTTATCGGGCGACGGGCTATGGGGTGCTTAATCTCTGTGCGTGTCTGGTCGGTGGACTGACGATTTACGCCGGCGGCGCATTGCGTGACGCAAAAATCGACGTTAGCACGATCTTCCACTTCGGCGCTGGGAGCATCGCCGTCTGTGCGGCGCTCCTGTACTTTATTTACCAGCGCACGGCTCAGAAACCTTGAGGCGTAACGGCCGAAGCCGAGTCAACCGTAAGGCGTGCGATCGGAGGGTTTGAGTTTTTCAGGCAACGCATCGATCGAATTACTCACGAGTTCGAGTCGTTGTTGGGTGTAAGCCCCGAGGGCAAGGACGTCGGCGCCGACGTTGAAGACTTGTTGGCCTTCGGCGACGAGTTCTTCGAAGGGTGCAAACAAGCCTGAGGTCATCACAAATTTCCCGTGGCGGCGTGCGACGGCGGCGACGTGTTTGCGGGCGGCGACGACTTCCGGCGCATTGATCTGGCCAGCTAGCCCGATGCGGTGGCTGAAATCTCCGGGACCAAACATGATCCCATTGTAACCGGGAACGGCGGCGATGGCTTCGACGTTGGCGAGGGCCTCGGGCGACTCGATTTGCAGGATAATGACGCGCTCTTCGTTGCTGTGACGCAGGTAATCGGCGAGGGGAATGAGGCAGTAGCGACCATCCGTGTTGCCGCCGTCGATCGCGCGTTGGCCGATCGGATGGAAACGAGTCCACGCGACGATTTGGCGGGCTTCGTCGGCGGTGGTCACGTGCGGGACGATGATGCCCGTCGCATCGGCCTCAAACGGGCGGACATAATCGCTGTAGCTGCCTTTGGCGACGCGCACGAGCGAGTCCAGGTTGTGGATGCGGGCGGCGCGGATCTGGTTTTCGAGATTGGACCAATCGTTGGGCACGTGTTCCTGGCAGATCCAGACGGCGTCACAGCCGCTGAGCCCGGCGATTTCGATGACGCGCGGGTCGTTGAGATTAACCTTAAAGCTCGTCGGTAACTGGTTCCGGCGAAGTTGGGCAAGGATGCGGCTGGGGCGAAGTTTCATGGGCGAAAGGCGCGAATAAGATTAAGCGTGAACCTCAGTCACCATTCGCGGAATGCGGCGCGGATCAACGCCGTTTAGCTGGCTAGCGTAACTTACCAATACTTTGAATTCGCTCTCGTTGGGTGCAGCCTGTCGAGTGCTGATAGTTCTCACGTGAGAAATTTTTACCCCATGCGTACCGTTTTTTTGGCCTTGTTGCTGGTGGTGTTTACTTCGGGCGTGGCTCGCGGGGATATCGCGCTGGCCACGAACGTCCACGCTCGGCCGCAATTGCCCCAAGGCCCGTTTGTGCGCACGGCCGAAGGCAGCATCGTCGGGGTCGGCCCCAAGGCCGCGTTTTTCTCGCGCGACGAGGGGCAGACTTGGCAGGAGCAGCCGCTGTTCGATGCGACAAAATTTGAGGCGAGCGGCGAGCGGGCGTTGTTGCGTACGAAAGAGGGCGTGATCGTTTACGCGTTTTTAAACCGAAAGGAATTGAACTTTAAATGGGACGATAAAAAAGGCGGGCCGCAGGAAGGCTGCCGACTTCCGGTCTACGTGATGCGCAGCACAGACGACGGTAAAACGTGGGCCGCGCCTGCGTTGTTGCAGGAAGGTTGGTGCGGCGCCGTGCGGCAGATGATCCAGTTGAAATCCGGCCGCATCGTCCTCGTTAGCCAACAAGCCGCAGCCAATCCCGGTCGCCACGTCACGTGGATCTATGTCTCCGATGATCTCGGGCAAACGTGGCAGAAGTCCGATCCGATCGACTTCGGTGGAAGCGCCAATTATGGCGCCCCCGTCGCGGGCTTGAGCGGCGCCACGCATGGTGGCGCGATCGAAGGCACCGTGCTCGAAAAAGAAAATGGTGATCTGAAACTGCTCCTGCGCGTGCCGCATGGCTATTTTCACGAGCTCACCTCGCGCGGTGGACTCAAATGGGGCCCGGGCACGCCCTCGACCCTCGAAGCCAGTGACTCACCAGGGATGATGGTGCGACTCGCGAGTGGCCGCGTCGCTCTCGTGTGGAACCGATTCCGCGAACCGACCACGCGCCACGGTCGTCGCGAGGAACTCTCCCTCGCGTTTTCCGCCAACGATGGCCTGACGTGGACCGTCCCGCAAGTGATCGCGCGCAATCCCGTGCCAGTCGGCGCCCGCGAGTCGGCTCACTGGTTGGCGTATCCCTATATTTTCGAGCCATTACCGGGACAGTTGTGGATTACGACGATGCAAGGCGGCTTGCGCGTGGCGCTCGCCGAAAACGATTTCCTCACGCCCAAAGTCCCGACTGCGTCCGCGCCGCTGGCCGAACGCACCGTCCGCATCCTCGACCTCGGTGATTCGATCACCAAAGGCGCGCGGCCCAATGTCGCACCGACGCAGATTTTCTCCGCGCTGCTCCAAGCCGGCCTCCGAGCCCACGGCCTGCGGGCCGAGGTACACAACGTCGGCATCGGGGGCGAGCGCACCGATCAGGCGCTCGAACGTTTGGCGCGCGACGTCATCTCGCAACGTCCCGACATCGTGACGGTGATGTACGGGACCAATGATAGTTGGGTCGATGCCGGAAAGAAGGAATCGCGGGTCTCGATCGAGCAATTCACCGCTAACCTCCGGCGCTTGGTCGCACGTTTGTCCGCAGCCAACATCCGTGTCGTGCTCATGACGGCGCCGCGCTTCGGAGATAAAAATCCGCGCAACGGCCTCGGCGAAGATCCCAACGTGCGCCTCGCGCCGTTCATGGAACGTTGCCGCCAAGTCGCCCGCGAGGTGCAGGTGCCGCTCGTCGATCATTTCGACGCCTGGACACAGGCTGAAGCTCGCGGTCAACGCGTGCAGGAGTGGACCACCGACGGTTGCCACCCCAATCCCGCCGGTCACGCCGAGTTGGCCCCAAGGGTTATCACCGTCGTTGAGCCGCTCGTTCGCGATATTTTAAGACCATCCACCTTATGAAGTATTCCCTGCTCCTGCGGGTTTGTCCTCTGCTGTTGATGTGTGTCGCTGCTTTCGGTGCGAGCGCGTTGCCAAGCAGCATCACCTCGCCCGTGGTCTTGGAGTTGGCGCCCGGGCCCGGTAATCCGCGCAACAGCGAGGGTGCTTTCCTCGAACTGAAAGACGGCAAAATCCTTTTTGTTTATAGTCATTTCTTCGGTGAATCGTTTTCGGACGCCGCGAAGGCCCGACTCGCGGCGCGCACTTCGGTCGACGGCGGCGAGACGTGGTCGAGCGATGCGTGGATCGCGACTCCCGAGGAAAACGACGTGATGAACGTCATGAGCGTCTCGCTCGTCCGCTTGGGCAATGGCGATATCGGTTTGTTCTATCTACTACGTCGGAGTTGGCACGACATGAGGATGTGGTGCCGGCGTTCGAGTGATGAAGGCCAGACTTGGAGTTCGCCCGTGTGCTGCATGGCGGCGGCTGGTTATTACGTGGTGAATAACGACCGCGTCGTGCGCCTCGCTTCGGGGCGTTTGGTGATTCCGGCGGCCTTGCACCGCAGCTTGGCGGATCGCAATGAATCCTCGGCGGTCGATTGGCGCGGCTTGGCGGAGTTTTTTCTCTCGGACGACGATGGCCGCACGTGGCGTAAAGCCAAAGGCTACGGTTCGCTGCTGGTCGCGCACACGCGGAGCGGATTACAAGAACCCGGGGTGATTGAACTACCCACTAGGGTGCTCTGGGCTTGGGCGCGCACCGATCTCGGGCGGCAATATGAAATGTTTTCCCACGACGGCGGCGAGACGTGGAGCGTGCCCGCGCCGTCTCGTTTCACGTCGCCCAATGCACCACTCTCCATGAAACGGGTGCCCGGCACCGAGCGCCTGCTGGCGCTGTGGAATCCGGGCCCGGCTTATGAGACCCGCGCCCTCAAGCGGATCGGTGGAGACCGCACGCCTTTGGTATTTGCTCTCGGCACCTCGCCCGCGGGTACGTGGTCCAAAGCGGCCTTGTTGGATGGGCTGGGGGACGTCGATGAGGGGTATTCTTACACCGCGATACATTTCACGGCCGACGCCGTGCTTCTCGCTTATTGCGCCGGTGGCGAGCAGGATAAAAATCGCTTGGCGAGACTGCGCATGAGGAAGCTCCCGCTGGCTTTGTTTCGCTAATGTAACGCGAGGCAATCGCCCTCGTGGTAAGGAGGTATTACCTGTCTAATCGACTCGGATGTGGTGGCCGCCGAGGATGTATTTTCGGTGCACAAACACTCCGCCGCTCGGCGGTCTTTTTCGCTCCTTCTTCTCATCGTTTTATGAAAAATATCTCTGCTGGTCTTCGGCTCCTCGGTGATTTGGTTTCGCGTTCATGCCTAGGTTGGATGCGTGCGTTGGTGCTGATCTCGCTCGTGGCTTTCGCGTCGGCTCAAGCCCAATCCTCGCTCGGTACCATCGAGGGCACCGTGCTCGGGGTGAGCAATGGCGCCTACCTCAATAACGCCCGCGTCACCGTCGACGGCTCACGGTTGGAGACGTTCACAGATGCGAACGGCACGTTTCGTCTCGCCAACGTTCCGGCGGGTGCTGCTTTGGTCCGCGTCAGTTACACGGGGTTAGAGACGCAGACAGCCAAGGTCACCGTCGCACCCGCGGCCACGGCTCGCCAAGATTTCGAGCTGAGCCTTCCGCTCAATCAGACGACCCAAGATAACAAGAGCGTCGTTAAGCTCGAAAATTTCGTCGTCGAAACCACCGCGCTGACGGCCGCCGCCGCCGCGATCAACGAGCAGAAGTTCTCCCCCAACATCAAAAACATCGTCGTGCTCGAAGAGATTGGCGACCTCGGCGACGGTAACGTCGGCGAGTACCTCAAATACACGCCCGGTGTCTCCATCGTGTCCGGCCCCCAAACGGCCGCGAGCATGTCCATCCGCGGCCTGCCCTCGAGCGGCGTGGTGTTTATGGTGGATGGCGCAGAGGTTTCCTCGCCCTCGGCGGATCGTTCCTTCGATCTCGCGGCGAGTTCCTCGGGCAGCGTTGACCGTGTCGAAATCACCAAAGTCCCCACGCCTGATCGCCCGGCTAACGCCGTCGGTGGCACCGTAAACATCATCGGCAAAAGCGGTTTCAGCAGCCCGCGTCGCAGCCTCAAGATCAATACATACGGCGCTTATAATTCCGACAACCGTCTCAGCCCGCCCGGCCTCAACGACAAGGTCGGCAGCGACAGTCACTCTCATGCCCGCGCCATCCAGCCCGGCATCGACATCAGCTACGCTCAACCGGTTAACAAGTCCTTCGCCTTCACCCTTAATCTCAGCGAGCTCACTCGCGTCTACGACATGGATTACGACTCGCCCACCTGGGATATGATCAAGGGCATCCAGACGACCAACCTCGAGCAGAACGTCCTCCAGACCACCGAGCGCCAACTCGCCGCGGCTTCCTTTGATTGGAAGCTCAACCGCGAAAATTCTTTCCGCCTCAACGTCGAACACGTCCAGATCAACACGCCCACTCGTCAAAATGTCTTCACGACGGTGTGGGGCGCCGGCGCCACCGGCAACGCCGACTACACTCAAGGCGCTTCCGCGGGTAACGACATCATCCGCCAGACCATGACCTATGGCGACCGCACGCGCGGCACGTCCTCCGCGGTCCTGCACTACGTCCACGACGGCAAACTCTACAAGATCGACGCCAACGCCAACTTCTCCCGCAGCTGGGATAAACGCGACGACATCAACCACGGCTTCTTCCGCACCATCGGCAATTTCCAAGTCGGCTCGCTCATCGTGCGCGCCGATGGTCTCAGCGGCATCTACGACCGCCGCGCGCCCAAACTCACCGCCACCACCCGCACCGGCGCCGCCTTCGACCCCTACGATAACGCCCAGCTCGCTCCGCTCAACCCCACGAGCCAGCCCAACGAAATCACCTCCGACATGAAAAGCGCCGCGGCCAACATCTCCCGCGACTTTAATCTCGTCGTCCCCATGACCCTCAAGGTCGGCTTCTCGGTCAACCAGCAGCGCAAAGACAACACCTCCGCGCTCACCACGTGGACGTTTGCCCCGCCCGCGACCGCCAGCCGTCTCGTCAAAGACTACGACCTCACCAACGATTCACTCTCGGCCCAGTCGTTCTTCAACGACACGCTCAAGGTCAAGTGGGTCAGCCCCACCAAGTATTTTAATCTCTTCAAAGCTCATCCCGACTGGTTCACGACCAGCGAGACCGCCACGTATCAATCTGGCGTCACCAACTCCAAGTACTTCGAGGAAACCATCTCCGCTGCTTACATCCGCGACGACATCAAGCTGCTCGATAACAAACTCTGGCTCGTCGCCGGCGTCCGCTTCGAGCGCACCGACGACTTCGGCCAAGGCCCGCTCGACGACCTGCGCGCTACGTTCAAGCAAGACGCCTCGGGCAATCTCCTCAAAGACGCCGCCGGCAAAAATATTCCCGTCACCACTGATGCGCTCGCGACCGCCAAGCTCCGCTACACCGAGCGCGGCGCCGAGGCCAAGCGCAACTACTCCGGCTATTACCCCAGCGTAAACGCCACCTACTATTTCAACGAGTCCCTCGTCGCCCGCGCCGCGTTTGCGCAGACCATCGGCCGGCCCAATCTCACCTCCATCATTCCCGGCATCTCTGTGACCGATCCCGCGGTCGCCAATCCGACCGCCACCATCGTCAACAGCGGCCTCAAACCTTGGACCGCCGATAACTACGATCTCTCGCTCGAGACCTACAGCCTCAAGGGCGCGACGGTTGCGCTCAGTCTCTTCCGCAAAGACATCTCCGGCTTCTTCTCTTCGACGCAGATTCCCGCCACTTCGGCCTTGTTGCAGAGCTACGGCCTCGGCGACGAATACTTGAATTACACGATCATCACCCAAACCAATGGCGGTGATGCTTCCATTGAGGGTTACGAAGCCAGCTGGCGTCAGTCGCTCTACTTCTTGCCGTCGTGGGCCAAGGGTTTCTCCACCTACGTCAACGCTACCATATCCCACGTGAGCGGCAACGATGCCGCGGCCTTCACGCCCTTCGCGCATAAGAACATCAACTGGGGCGCCAGCTACGCGCGTCGTGGTTTCACGTTCCGCTGGAACGTCGCTTATGCTTACAAAGTCACCGGTGCGTTGGTCGCCGCGAGCGCCACGATCCCGGCTGGCACCGCCTCCTACGTTGCGCCGCAGATCACGCAGGATTGGTCGTTCCAATACAAATTCTCCAAGCGCTTCTCCTTCTACGGGAGCGCGCGCAACTGGAACGGCGCCAACAAACGCACCGAACGCGCCGGCCCCGGCACGCCCGCCTGGACACGTCCGCAATCCTACCAAAACTTCGGCACGCTCGTGACCCTCGGTGTGCGCACTGAGTTCTGATTGCCCGTGGGCGCCCGGCGGATTCTGTAAACGTTGGCCAACCCCGTGCGCTCTCTCCTCGTTCTACTTTTCACCACCGCCTTGGGCTTGAGTGCTCCGGCGGTGGCGCCTGCAGCCTCTGCAACGCGACCGGTGAGCGAGATCTTTGCGCCGGTGATCCTCCGTGAGGCTCTCACCAACGAATCCTGCTTGGTCGCCCGCGCCGACGGCACGTTGGAAAACTACGCCATCACCAAGCCCGCCAGCGATTCCGTCTCCGTGCTGCGCTCGACGGATGGTGGCCTCACGTGGTCCGAGCTGGTGATCGCGTTTCCGTTGCCCGGCCGCGCCTATTACGCGCTGCAAGTTTTGCTCGCGGCCGATGGCGCGCTCCACGCCGTCGTGCATATCGCGGGCGAGGGTGTCGGCGGTTATCGTGGGCGGCTTTATGAGGTCTATCATTTTTCGCGGCGCGCGGGCGCGGCGACGTGGTCCGAAGGTCGTAAGGTTGTGCCGGGTTATGTCGGGTCTATCCGTGGCTTTAGCCAAATCCAGCGCAGCGGTCGTTTACTCCTCGCCGTCGGTCGGGCCAATCCCGCACGAGCCACACCGCCTCAATCCGGCCCCGACTTCGGCTGGAACGATACGCAGGTCTATTTCTCCGATGATCAGGGCGCGACGTGGCAAGCCTCACCCGATGTGCTTTCGTTCGAGTTGAAGGCACGCAACACGACGCGCTACGGTGCGATTGAGCCGGTCTTATTGGAGTTGCGCGACGGTCGCGTGTGGATGCTCGTGCGGGATCGCCAGGGGCATTTGCTCCAGTCGTTTTCCGCCGATGGTGCGCGTTGGTCGCCGTTGAGCGCGACGGATTTCATCTCGTCCGATTCGCCCGCCGCGCTCTTGCGGCTGCGCGATGGTCGCATCGTGATGGTGTTCAACTCCTGCCAAAACGGTACCGATCCGCGCAGCTACGCGATGGGTGGACGCGAGGTCTTGCACGCGGCCATCAGTGCCGACGATGGCCAGACGTGGCG
>CANFSZ010000058.1 GCA_947449835.1 Opitutia bacterium | reverse complement strand
TAAAAAAGTAAGGCGCTGGTCAGAACGACCAAGCTGCAGAGCAAGGGCCACGAGGGTGCGTTTAGCCGTAAGGGGGAAAAAATGACGCGCGGCCACCAGCGGCCGAGGTTGAAGGTGAGAAACACGAGCAGCGGCCCGTACATGGAGGCGACGTCGAGTTGTTGGCCGAAGCGGGTAAGCGTTGCGTGAAAATAGCCGCTGCCGAAGCCAAGCCCGCAGCAGGTTAGACCAAACAGGACGCTAAGCGCGGGTGTCGCCACTACGTACGAAGCCGCAACGGGGCGCGAGGTGGAAGTAGTCGGGGAGGCGCGGCGGCGGTCTTGCGCGGCCCAAGCGAAGGCGTAAAAACCGAGGGCGATATAGGCGAGATTAGACCAGGTGTTGGCGCGGGTACGGAAGAAATTTTGGCGATAGATGCGCTCAGCGTAGTTGCTGCGGCGCAGATCGCTACTCTCGGTGATGGAATTCCAGATGTCGCGGCCGGCGTAGGTTTGATTCAGGGCGATGAGAGCGAGGATGAGGGCAAGCAGAGCACCCCAAACGTAGAGGTGAAAGCGCAGGGGAAGGCCGAGGTGAGATGAAGGCATCCGCTTAAGGGGGATTTTGGCTTAGGTCGCCGGGATGGGGTCGGGTTCCTCTTCGCCGACAACTACCTAGCTTTACGCGCCTAAGTAACACTTGGGGATTTTGACGCAGATTGAAACTGCCGTCAGCCTTTAGGTTTCCGCGCCCACGAGTCGACCCGTGCAGCGCGGAGATTTTAGCGAAGCGAACCAATCAGGCTTTTTTCGCGTGCGAGCCGTCGCAATAGCCTTGGGCATCCTTGGTGTTGCCGCAGCCGCATTTCTTGCGGGTGTCTTTCGGCGGGAGATTAGCGTGGGAGCCGTCGCAATAGCCTTGGGCGTCTTTGGTGGTACCGCAGCCGCATTTTTTGCGGGTGTCGGGGGTGGTGTTGGTTTGGGACATAAAAGAAAATCGGCTTGGCGCGGGCTGGAAATTTACCCGGCGGCCAATGGCTTTTAACTTAGCGAGAAAATGTTGCCAGTCAAACGAGGTCTTTGGTCTCGCGTCAACTTGAAGGAGCGACGTGCGGTGACCGTTTACGGCGTTGCGCTGGTGGGTTGGAAGTGCGGCTCAGTCCGAGCTTTCGTGTGCGCTTCGAAGTCGGCGGCGAGAGCGAGCAGGCGGGCATCGCTCCAAGGCGAGCCGGTAAAGGACAAACCGATCGGCAGACCAAACACGTGGGCTGCGGGCACGGTCACGCTCGGATAACCCGCGACGGCCGCGAGGGTCGAGCTACCGCCGCTGCTGCCTTCGCCGTTGAGGTGATCGGTGAGCGTCGCGGTGCCTTTGGTGAAATAAACGAGCGCGTCGAGGCGATGCGTGGTGATTGCCGTATCGATTCCTTCGATACGTGTGAGTTGGAGGCAGGCGGCGCGCGCATCTAGGTAAGCTTTATCCGTGAGCGGTCCGCGGGCTTGTGCGGCGGTGAAAAGTTCCTGACCAAAAAAACGCAGCTCGGCCGCGGCGTGGGTGGTGTTGAACGCGATGAGATCGGCGAGGCTGTGCATCGTCGTCACGCGGCCCGGCGTGGCAAGGTAACGGTTGAGCCCGTCTTTAAATTCATAGGAAAGCACGGTGCTCGGGGCTTGGCCTAATTTCGCCAGCGCAGGGATCGCGACGGGCTCGATAATTTCCGCGCCGGCGGCGCGCAACGTGTCGATGAGGCCGTCCAACATCGGATCCATCCGGGCGTGAAAGCTGGAGATGTTGCGCACGATACCGAGGCGGGCGCCTTTGAGCGCGCCGGGCTTCAGCGTGGTGAGCTCGTGCAGGACGCTCGCCGGAATCGCGTGCGTCGCCGGGTCGTGCGCGTCGGCGCCGGCGAGGGCGGCGAGGACGAGGGCGGCATCACGCACGGTGCGCGCCATCGGGCCGGCGGTGTCTTGGGACGTCGAAATGGGAATGATGCCGTCGCGACTCACGAGCCCGACGGTGGGTTTCACTCCGACGACGCCGCTGACGGAGGCAGGCGAGACGATGGAGCCGTTGGTCTCGGTGCCGATGGCGACGACGCATAAGTTGGCCGAGACGGCGGTACCGGAACCCGAGCTGGAGCCCGAGGGGCTGCGGTCGAGCGCGTAGGGGTTGAGCGTTTGACCGCCGCGGCCGCTCCAGCCGCTGCTGGAATTATGGCCGCGGTAGTTGGCCCATTCGCTGCAATTGGTTTTGCCGAGGATGACGGCGCCGGCCTCGCGCAGTCGGGCGGCCACGCCGGCATCGCGCGGGACTTTTTGCCCGACGAGCGCGAGGGAGCCGGCGGTCGTCTGCATGCGATCGGCGGTGTCGATGTTGTCCTTGAGCAGGATCGGAATGCCGTGCAACGGCCCGCGGATTTTGCCCGCTTTGCGCTCAGCATCAAGCGCGTCGGCGAGGGCGAGCGCATCGGGATTGAGCTCGATGATGGAGTTGAGCTTGGGTCCGGCGCGGTCGATCTGCGCGATCCGCGCGAGATAGGCGGCGGTCAATTGATGAGCCGTGAGCTGGCCGGCCACCATGCGATTTTGTAGGTCATCGATGGAGGCTTCGGCGAAGGGAAAATCGGCGGCCGGGACCGCCGTCGGGAGAAGTACGGCCATGAGTAGGGATCTGAAAGAGTTTTTCATGGGCTACATCCCCGCGAAGCGCCGCGGCTCAAAGTTCGGCGAGGCGGATGTTGCGGTATTCGCACTTCATCACGACGCCGGGATGGATTTGGAAACCGAGGGGAGCGGCGCCGGAGAATTTGGCGTCGGTGTATTCGGAGGCTTTTTGGCCGTTGATCCAGCAGGTGAAGGTATTGCCCTTGGCCTGAATGCGGAACGTGTTCCATTCGCCTTCGGGCTTCATGAGTTTCTTGGCGTCTTTCGCTTGGCCGATTTCGGGGTAGGCGGG
Source organism: Opitutia bacterium (assembly GCA_947449835.1). GTDB lineage: Bacteria > Verrucomicrobiota > Verrucomicrobiia > Opitutales > Opitutaceae > Tous-C4FEB. Next base: position 13,253 of record CANFSZ010000058.1, on the reverse strand, counting down.
TTTGCCGCCGGTGTAGAACGAGCCCGTCATGTCGACGCGCAAGCTGCCGGAGATGCCGAGTTGGAGTTGGATTTTCGGGCTGCGCATTTCTAGGCCGGTATCGACGCCGCGCTCGGTGGTGGCTTTCCAGCGCACGTCGAATTCGATCACGAAGTCGCCGTAAGATTTTTCGGTCCAAAGGTAATTGCCTTTTTTCGCGGCGTCATTTTCGCCGATGAGGATGCCGTTTTCGGCGCGCCAAAATCCGGCGGACTCGGCGGCTTTAAAATGCGTGAGGTCTTTACCGTTGAAGAGCGGCGTGAGTTGGGGTTCGGCGGCGCTGGCCGCGAAGGCAGAACCGAAGGTGAGAGCTAAGGCGAGGGCGAGGGTGGGGTATTTCATCGAGCGAAAACGTAGGCGGAATAACGCGCTAGTGGAAACAGGAATGTGGCGGAATTTTTCCGACGCCTTCGCGGCCGACGCTGCGCAACGGCGTGGGGCAACGACCGGATTTAATTTCGGCCGGGATTTTTTTAATTTTCCGCTGCGATATTTGCGGACGAACGCAGGCGCGCGAGGCTGCGGTTGCTTCGGATTGACGGCAGGTGTCTTATCTCAAGTTTCTGAGGATGAAAAACGACGAGGGCCCGACGAATCACAACGTCACTTTAGGCTACGTGCTGGGCGCTTTGGGGGTGTTCATTTTCGCGCTGACCTTGCCCATGACGAGACTGGCTGTGGGGGATAACCAGCATCCGCAATTGAGTCCGTTTTTTGTGACGGCGGGACGGGCGGCCGTGGCGGGGGTGTTGAGTGCGGCATATCTTTTGGTGCGGCGGTGTTCGGTTCCACCGCGTGCTTTGTGGCGTACGTTGGGGCTCAGCGCGGCAGGCACGGTGATAGGATTTCCCTTGGGGATCGCGATGGCCTTGCGGGAAGTGCCTTCGATGCATGCGGCGGTGGTGACGGGGCTTTTGCCTTTGGCGACGGCGATCGGCGGGGCGATCACTACCAAGAAACGGCATTCGCTGGGGTTCTGGTTTTGCGCGATCTTGGGCTGTGTTTTGGTGATCGCCTTCGCGTATCATCAAGGAGGCGGGCGGTTGGTCGGAGCGGATGGCTGGCTCTTGTTTTCGATTATTTCCGCCGCAATCGGTTACGTCGCGGGCGCGCGGGCCTCGGCGCAACTGCCTTCGCCACAGGTGATCAGCTGGGTGTTGGTTGGTTCGTTGCCGCTGACGTTACCGTTGATGCTGCTCGCTTGGCCCCAAGGTCGTATTGAGGCGGCGGCTTGGATCGGGTTTGGCTACGTTGCGTTGTTCTCGATGTGGATCGGATTTTTCGCGTGGTATCGCGGGTTGGTGCTCGGCGGCGTGGTCCGCGTTAGCCAGGTGCAACTTTTACAGCCGTTTTTGGCGTTGTTGTTGGCGGCGCCGATATTGGGCGAACGCCTCGATCCGCTCACGCTCGGATTTTCGTTGGTGATTCTGGTCGTCGTCGCGGTCGGTCGATGGCTGCCCTAAAACAAAACTTGCGACCTTTTGGGGGTCGCAAGTCAAGCGGGCTGAGGGCCCTCGCGGGCTTGAAGACGTAAACGTCGTAGGGTTACGGCAACTCTTTGATCCGGATGTTGCGGTACCACACGGGGGCTTGGGCTTTGCCGTGGAGGCCTTGGAGGCCGATGGGGCCGTTGCGGCCGTAATCTTTCAGCGCTTTGGCGAATTTGTTTTTGGTGCCGTCGGGATTTTTGTTCGCCTCGGTCCAAGTGTTGAGATCGACGTTAAAAACTTCTTCGCCGTTGAAGATGAGCGCGACGTGGCTGTCTTGGCAGGTGATGGTGTAGTGGTTCCATTCGCCGACGGGTTTGGCCATAGCCTTCGACGGCGGCTGGGCGTTGTAAATCGCCCCGACCATGCCGTAGAGGGCGCCGTCTTGGTTTTCGTGCACTTGGATTTCGAGGGCGGCCAACACGTCTTTGATGTTACTGGAGTGGATGAAGACGCCGCTGTTGGACTCTTTGGCGACTTTGAATTCCAGGTCCAAGATGAAGTTGGCGTAGGATTTTTTGGTCCAGAGCGTCTGCTTATTATTGGCTACGAGGACGCCTTGGGCAAAGTTCCAGTCGCCGGAGGTGGTCACGGCGTTGGACAGATCGGAGGTAAACACTTCCGACCAGCCGGTGGTGACGGGGTGAGCTTTGGGGGCGGCGGACAACGTGAGGGCTGACAGGCTAAGGCCGGCGACGACTAGAAGACTGCGGCGAAGCAGCGCGAAGGGTGTTTTCATAATGGGGAGCGAGGGTGTGTTTTTTACGAAGCTATCTCTTCTCGTTCGCCCCTCGGAGATCAAGGGTGATCCGTGATCCTGATTTTTTTCGATGACGTTTGAAAAAACGCAAGAGGCCGCACCGTCGACCCTCAGTCGATACCCTGTGTTACCGGATTGTAACGTGGCTCGGTTGACGGAGAAATTTTTGAGCTAATTCTCAGGGTGTTGCCGCTTAGCGGCTACATTGTCTGGGGTTTATATAGAAAGCTAAGGACCGGTCGTGTAGGGGTACATGACCGGTCCACTTTTTCTGAAATAGATCTCTCGTTGCGACGTTTCAGGTCACTCAAGCTGGAGCGCCCAGATCGGTATTGCATGTCGATCGAGCTGTTGGTCTTTTTTCTGCATGCGTCTTACCCCGTTCTCGCTGTTGGTATTTGTTTTGATGAGCAGTGCGGCGGTATCCGCCGCCAATCTCAAGATCTCGCATCAATTTCCCGGTGGCACCATCGAGTCCGGCGATTTCCGCGACCGGCTCTGCCGGAAATTCGCCGCCGAAATCGAACAGCGCAGTAAAGGCGCCCTTTCCGCCACGGTTTATCCCGGCTCTTCTTTGATGAAGGTGAACGCGCAGTTCAGCGCGATGCGCAAGGGCGCGCTCGACCTCACGTTGTTGCCCATCGCCAACGCCGCTGGCGGCGAGGTGCCCGAGGTGAACATCGGCCTCATGCCAGGCTTGGTCACTTCGTATGAACAAGGTATGGCTTGGAAAAACGCTCCCATAGGCCGTGAATTTTCCGCGCTCTTGGCCGAGAAGGGCGTGATCATCGTCAGCTGGATCTGGCAAGCGGGCGGGGTAGCGAGTCGCTCTAAAGCCATCATCGAGCCTGCCGATACCAAGGGCCTGAAAATTCGTGGCGGCAGCCGCGAGATGGATCTTACGCTGAAAGCGGCCGGCGCGGCCGTGGTTTCGCTGCCGTCGAATGAAATTTACGCCGGCATGCAAACTGGAGCGCTCGATGCCGCGCTCACTTCCTCTACCAGCCTGATCTCGTTTCACCTCGAGGAAAACGCGAAACATCTCACCACCGGCCGCGGCCACGCGTATTGGTTTATGTTCGAGCCGTTGATGATTTCGAAAACGATTTTCGAAGCGCTGCCGAAGGATCAACAACAGTTGATCCTCAGCGTCGGGGCGGAACTCGAAGCGTTCGCCGTCGAGGCGGCGAAAGCCGACGATAAGACGGTCGCCGAAGTCTACGCCAAGGCCGGAGCGAAAGTTTATGATCTGAGCCCCGAGACGGTGGGGCGTTGGCGGGAAATCGCGCGCAACACTTCGTGGAAAGATTACGCGCAAAAAGGTCCCCGCTTCGCGAAGCTCATCCAGCTCGCGGAGGCCGTGAAATGACGGGGCCCGCAGGAGCTCCGAGCAAAGAGTTGGCCGCGCCGGGTCGTCTTGCGCCGTTGGCCCGTGGGCTCGCGATGCTGAATCGCGCGATCCTCATAGTGTCGATGGCGGCTCTGGTGCTTGCCGCGCTCATTCTTTCGACGGGCGTCGTGTTGCGGTATTTTTTCCAGACCGCGACCGACTGGCAGGATGAAGCGGCGGTGTTTCTCCTCGTGGGGGCGACGTTTCTGTGCGGCGCGCACGTCCAGTCGCTCGGCGGACACGTCGCCATCGACGCGTTGAGTGGCGTTCTCTCGGCGCGGGTTAATCACCTGCGCCGACTTCTGGTCGATGTGGTGTCGGCTGCGTTTTGCGCCTTCTTCGCCTGGAAATCCTGGACGCTCTGTCACGAGGCTTGGGCGGAAAAACAGACGACATCCTCGACGTGGGCGCCGCCGCTTTGGATTCCGTATTCGCTGATGGCGGCCGGGATGACGCTGCTCACTTTGCAACTCGCGTTGTTGCTCTGGGTGCGGCTCGCCCACGAAAGGTCCAAACCATGAGCACGGGTGTGATTGGAATGCTGTACGCTGCGGCGACGCTGTTGGTCATGTTGATCGGCGTGCCGATCTCCTTCGCGTTGGGCTCGGTGGCTTTGCTGTTCATGGCGATTTTCATGCCGGCAGCCTCGCTCGATACCGTCACGCAAAACGTCTACGAGGAGATGGCGAGTATCACGCTGCTTTCGATCCCGTTGTTTATTTTGAAGGGCGCCGCGATCGGAAAATCGCGCGCCGGCGCCGATCTGTATTCGGCGATTCATGCGTGGTTGCACCGGGTGCCGGGCGGGCTCGGGATTGCAAATGTGTTCGCGTGCGCGCTTTTCGCCGCGATGGCCGGTTCGAGTCCGGCCACATGCTCGGCGATCGGGAGCGCGGGTATTCCGGAAATGCGGCGGCGCGGTTACTCGCCTGGTTTCGCGGCGGGTATCATCGCGGCGGGCGGCACGCTGGGGATTCTGCTGCCGCCCTCGATCACGATGATTCTATACGCGGTCGCCGCGGAGCAATCGCTCGGTCGGCTCTTTCTCGCGGGTATCGGACCGGGGTTATTGTTGGTGGCGTTGTTTTCCGCGTATGCGGCTTGGCGTTTTCGTTTTGAATACCGTGCGGCGCATGCCGCCCACGCGGCCACGGGCGCGACCTCGGCCCATCTCGAGCGGGAGGAATTTACGCTGGCGCAAAAATTCAGCCGGCTGCCGCGCGTGGTGCCGTTTGTCGTGCTGCTGACCGGTGTGATGGTGGCGCTTTACGGGGGCTACGCGACGCCGTCGGAAACGGCGGGCCTCGGCGCGGTCTTGGCCTTGGCGTTGGTCGCGGTGGTTTACCGACTGTGGCGTCCGTCCGAAATCGAACCCATGCTTTCGAGTACGCTCAAGGAATCGACGATGTTGATGTTCATCATCGGAATGTCGCTGTTGTACGCGTACGTTATGAGTTACCTCCACATCAGTCAGTCGGCCGCGGAGTGGGTGGTGAGCTTGCATCTGTCGCGTTGGGTGCTGTTGACGACGATCTTGCTGATGGTGGTGGTGCTCGGGTTTTTCTTGCCGCCGGTCTCCATCATTTTGATGACCGCACCGATTATCCTACCGCCGCTGAAGGCTGCGGGTTTTGACCTGATTTGGTTCGGCGTCGTGATGACCATCGTGATGGAAATGGGCCTGATTCATCCGCCGGTCGGCTTGAATATTTTTGTGATTAAAAACGTCGCGCCCGATATTCCGCTGGGCGAAGTCATCCGCGGCGTGTTGCCGTTTGTCGTGCTGATGTTTATCGCGGTGGTCCTCGTGTGTTTGTTTCCCGCGCTGGCGACGGCCTTGCCGGATCTGCTGATGCGGGGCCGATCGTAGGCGGAGCATTTTCTGTCCCTTAGTGGTAACAACCCCGCATGGTAGTCGGCGCGGGGCTTTTAGGCCCAAGCTGACGAGGTAGTTTTCTGCGAGAATGCTAAGTTAATGATCCCGGTATAATAGTTGTTTGAATAACATTTAATGTTGCTTAAACAAAACAAATAGTTTCTTAATCAAACTATGGTTCATAATCGTATCGCTCTCTTTCGCACCGAACGCGGACTTTCCCGGAAAGAGCTAGCCGATCTCGTCGACGTGAATCCCCAAACGATTGGGTTTCTCGAGCGCGGCTCGTATAGCCCGAGCGTGGAATGCGCGCTGCGCTTGGCCAAGGTTTTCAACGTCAGTGTGGATGCTTTATTTTCGCTCAAACCCTTTCCGGCTCTTTCCACTCAACTTTCCGTTCAGAAAACCCCCTAAACAAAAAATACGTCTATGAAAACTAGCCCACGTTTTTCTTACATGAATTTAAGTCTGCGCACCGTTCGCGGGCTGTTTGTCGCCATGCTGGTCGGATTATGGGGCTCGTTGTTGCTGAAGTTTGGAATGGAGGCGGAGCGCCCCGTTTTATTGATCGGTTTTGGGGTTTTATTGCTGATGGGCATCGGGGCGGGCGGATTACTGTTTCTCTCTAGCCTAAGCTTCATCGCCCACGCTCCTGAGGGCCAAATCGACGAGCGTGAACTAGCCGAGCGTAACCGGGCTTATTTTGATACGGTGAGGTTTATCGGCTTGGCTGTTTTGGTGGCGGGTTTGGTAACTAGCTTTGGCGATCGCGTGGGTTTGCGGGTGACTCTCCCGATAATGGAGAATTTCTTGATGAGGTTGTTTTTGACCACGATCGTTGCGCCCGCAGGTTTTTTGGCCTGGCGGCAAAAATCCATCGAAGAGAACGCCGAGGAGTGAAGTTCCTTGTTGATTCCGCATCGGCGAGTTTTGCATGCGAAAGGCGTTGGGCTGCGGGCCAGGGGTTTCGGTGCACCATGATCAAATGCCCCAATTAAGCACGCGTAGATTGACCGTTTGTGCCGGGTGCGTATGGATTTCAGCATGTTAATCACGCATCGTTTCCGAGTCTTCGTGAGTCTGGTTTTCGCCCTGTTGCTTGGATCGGTCGTCGGTCGAGCGGAGCGCGGGGTGATCATCGATGGCGGCGGCTTTTTCTCCGACGCGGCTAAGGCCGAGGCCAATCGTCAGCTCCTCGAACTCGGCGTGCGCTTCAAAAAAGAAGTCGTGATCGAGACGTTTAAGGCGATTCCCGCCGAGGTCAGCCAAGGGGTAAACCTGCAGGATCGCGCGGCGGTTAACCGCATGTTTGAAGCGTGGACGTTGCAGCAAGCTCGTCAGCAGCGCGTCAACGGTATCTATATCTTGCTTTCGAAAGAGCCGGCCCACCTCCAAGTGATCATCGGCAACGAAACGCAGCGGACGCTGTTTACGACGAAAGATCGGGCCGTCCTGCTTGAGGTGATGCTCGGAAAGTTGCGCACCAAGCAGCCCGACGAAGCCTTGCTCCAAGGCGTGAGCGTAATCGCCTCAGCCATGAATTCGCACCGCCTCGATCGCGCCCCGTCTCCCGCGCAAAATCGCCCGGCGGTCGAAAAAGAAGAGCCCAGCCCGTGGGGCTGGGTGTTGGCGGCGGTGGTTGGTTTTCTCGTTGCTTGGCTCGTGGTCGGACTCGTGCGTTCGATGTTCAGCGGTGGGGGCGCTGGGCCGACGCTAGGTGCCGGCGGTGGCTTCATGACATCCTTGCTCGGCGGCATGTTCGGTGCCGCAGCTGGCATGTGGCTCTATGACCAGTTCTCGGGCCACGGCGGCTCCGATGGGGATCGCTTCGTTAATGATGATGCAGGTCCGACGCGCCGTGATACGGACTACTCCAGTTCGGGTGATACTTTCAGCGACGATTCGGGCGGCGGAGATTCCGGGGGTGGCGACTCCGGGGGCGGAGATTTTTAAGCCCAATCCTCCTCCTATTCGTTGTTATCTGCTTCCGTAGAACGCCCCGACGAAGGCGAGCCTAACAACACCCGTTGCTGAGACCGGCTTCGGAGGCGGCGAGGTCGTCTTGGGTGTCGTCGCGCTCGCACCATGTGATGTCTTAGCCTGCCCCAGGCTTTAGGGTCTTTGCGAAGCTGGTTTTGAGCCCAACCAAGTTGTCGCCCCCGCCGAGATCTAACGAGGTGAAACCACGCTTAATGGCTATCAATGGCTGGTCATGGAGTAATAAATCGGCCGGTGATGATCACGCTGAACCTCGACGCCACCACGGCTCAGGTCGAATCGGCCAGGAACGCATCCTCTGGCGCGGCGTTGATTGAAATCTACGAAGTGCCGCAACTTACGATTTCTCAGTTCTGCAATTTAGGGTTGGCCCAAAAAAATTAACTCCGTCACTTAGATGGGTGATAACCTTGCAGCCATCTATCCTGCATCCCCTCGTTATGTTACGCCCGCTGGTCGTGGACGACTGGGACGCGCTCTACGCGGTCGCTAGCGACCCGTTGATCTGGGCTGTCCATCCGGCGCATGATCGTTGGCAGGAACCGGTGTTCCGACGTTTCTTTGCTGACGCATTGGCCAGCGGCGGCGCGTTGGTCGCCATCGATCCTGCGACGAATGTTATCATAGGCTCTTCGCGCTTCGATCCTAGGCGGGCCGAACCCGGCGAGGTTGAGATCGGTTGGACCTTCCTCGCACGTAGTTATTGGGGTGGCCCGACCAATGCCGCCATGAAGTCCCTGATGGTGGGTCATGCGCTCACCCAGTTTGATCGCGTCATTTTTATTGTTGGCGAAGCCAACGTCCGTTCGCGTCGCGCCATGGGGAAAATCGGCGCCCAACTGACGCCCCGCGAACACTACGTCGAAATGGCCGGCAAGACGGCGCGTCATGTCATCTACACGATTGACCGTACCGGTTTCGCCAGCGGTCCTCTGGCTGCTATCGGAGCCCACCACTAAACCGCGGCCTACGCTGCCACCACTCTCCGATGAATCTCCTGCTCCCACGGCTTTCGCTCCTCCTTTCCGTTTTCGTCTTCGTTTCCCCGTGCGTGCTAGCCACGGACACGGTCGGCAAAGCCGAAGCCGCCGCCGACCCAGAATGGACGGCGTTTCAACGGGCGATGCAGCCAGCGCCTTCCGCCAAGGATACGGATTATGCGGGGCGCATCCGTTGGGGCATGAACTTCGTCCAAGGTGTGCTCACGACCGGCCAGAATTTTTACGACCGACACCCCACCGACCCCCGCCGCTGGGACTGCGTGATGCAGATGGTGAAACAATTCGGCAGCTGGACCGGCGGCATCAACGGCCGTGAAGACGGCAAAAAAGCCGCCAACGCCGTGTTTAGCGAGGCAGCGCGGGCGCAGTGGGCGATCAAGCTCCAGGCGCTGCGGGTCGCGGCAATCGCGGCGACGGATATTTCCGAAACCAACCGGCTCATTCTCGAACAGGAAGCCTTGGTCGGCCTCCGCAACGTCGCGGCCCAGGCCGCCCCGAACGAGCGCGTCGCCGCCCTGGCCGCCGTGAAGGCCGAGGTGGACCGACTCGCCGCCAAGTATCCCGACGAGCCACTCATGGGCTCTCTCGCCAGCGGCTACATCAAGTCGATGGAACGCGCCGGCGCCACCCGCGAAGAGACTCAGGCGCAGTGGGCCGCGTTCGCCGCCTATCCGGGTACGGCGCTGGCCAACGCCGCACCCGCGGGCGCCCGTGAAGCGGCGGCGCGACAGCAGCTCGGCGAACGGGCAAAGCGGCCCATCGAGCTCGCCTTCACCGCGGTCGACGGCCGTAAGGTCGATCTCCGGGAGCTGCGCGGAAAGGTCGTCCTCGTGGAGTTCTGGGCCACTTGGTGCGCGCCGTGCAAAGAGGAGATTCCCAATATCAAAAAACTGTATGCCGCTTACCACGCGAAGGGCTTCGAAGTTGTAGGCATCACGCTCGAGAACGCTCGGCTCGCCGACGCCGACACCCCGGTCGAGCGGGAGCAAAAGCTCGCGAAGGCTCAACAGGTGCTCGTCGACTTCACCGCGAAACAAGAGATGCCGTGGCCGCAATATTTTGACGGCAAGTACCGGCAAAACACGATCGCGGTCGATTATCTCATCAACGCCATCCCTGCCATGTTCCTGATAGGCAAAGATGGCCGCATCATTACGACCCATGCGCGCGGTCCTCAGCTAGAGGCCGCCGTTATAGCCGCGCTGGGGCTGTGACGGCCACGATTATCCTTTAAACTGAATCCCGGTCGCGCGCCGGATGCGTTGAGCTGTGCGCTCTTTCGAACGGATTATGAGCGAGCGGACAACTGAATCCCGTCAATGATTTCACGAGCCTTCCTGCGATTGAGGTCGTCCGCGCGGCTGGAAGCGGTGAAAAGATCGATGAGCCACCAGATGCCGCATCCACCGAGCGTGATGTATTTAATGATGCCCAGCGTGATATCCCCGAGCCAAAATCGATCGTAGCCCAAAATGGCCAGAATCACTGCTGTACCTCGGTCTTTTTTATCGGAGGCGTATTGCTGATTGAAAATAAGCTTCTGCGTGTCCGAAAGGGACTTGGACATTTCTGCGAGTTCGAGCGGGGTGATTTCGGCCATAGGATTATAAGTTTTCTAGCGAACGCTCAATTTGAGCTTGTAGATTAAACTTATCATTAACTCGAACATGATGAGTAGCACAACGGGAAAAATCAGCCAGTTTGTGGTCATCGCTTGCTCAATATTACCGCGGACGAGATAAGCCCCGGCACGTGATAGGCCACAGCCTAGGCATTCGTGGTGAAATATTAGTTTCCAAATACAAGGAATCCCGTGCAAACCGTTGCTGGGATCAATCGCAAACCCATATCCTATCAATCCCATCAAAATCAGAATGGGGCTGAGATCAGATTTCGTCAGTATTCGGACGTAGTTTATACAAAATCTCACTATCCGATGGTAAGTTATACGCAACGGGTGATGGCAAAACTTTAATGATAAAACGTTAATAAAGATTATAATCTCCCTCGCTTCAATTCCACTTCCCACCCATGATCGCATTGCCGGTCCCGCGCTGGGCAGGTTGAGCAAAACTCCATCGGTGTGAACGGGTACGATGGGTTTAAAAATGGTGGAGGTGTTATTCCGAAGGCGGGGCAGTGAGATATCGTAAAGACCCTTGCGCCTAAAAATGGACTCACTCAAGTAAGTAGCGAGCCGCACTATAGTAGATTGGAATACCGAGCGTCACATTAAAAGGAAACGTGACCGCTAGCGAAGAGGTTAAATAGAGCGCTGGATTTGCCTCCGGCAGCGACAAACGTATCGCCGCGGGTGCGGCGATATAGGAAGCGCTCGCTGCTAAGACCCCCATTAGAGTCGTGCCGCCCAGGCTAAGGCCGGTGTATTTGCCGATCAGAATACCTAGAAAACCGTGGACCAAGGGAAGGATTATACCGCATACCACAAGAAAGGACCCCGCTTTTTTTAGCTCCTTTAGACGCCCGCCTGCAACGATTCCCATCTCAAGTAAAAATAGCGCAAGTACCCCCTGGAACGGGGTAACAAAGAACGGCTCAACTTTGTTCATGCCGGCCTGACCGCAAAGTGCGCCCACGACCAGCGCTCCCACCAACATGAACACACTCCGCCCCAGAACCGCCTCGTGCAGAACTTGGCCCAATGAGCTATGCCGAGACGGGCTTTCTCGATTCAAATTAAGTTTTCCTAGTACTACCCCTACGATAATAGCCGGCGATTCCATCACGGCAAGAAACGCGGTCGCATAGTTCTCATAAGGCACATTTAGGCCTTTGAGATAGTTGGTCGCGGTTATGAAGGTGACTGCGCTCACCGAGCCGTAATGGGCTGCGATCGCCGCCGCATCCACCGGCTTTAGCTTTCCCGCAAAGCGCAGCAAAGGATAGACCCAAAGCGGAATCAAGGCGCCCAAAACAATCGCTGCCAGAGCCGGTATCACCACGACCCGAAGCCCAGCTTCATGGATCGCTACGCCTCCTTTGAAACCCAATGCGGTCAGCAGGTAGATGGTGAGAGTGACGTAAAGCGCTTCAGGGAATTTTAAGTCACTGCGTAAAAGTGCCGCCGCTACCCCGAGTGCGAAGAAAAGCACTGTGGGGGAAAGCAAATTGGAGAGCAAAACCTGCATAAAATCGAACGACATTGCCCTATCTTATATTAAAATAGTAATTCGTAAAAACAGATTGTCTCTATTCTAAGCTTCGGTAATTCCGATGTTATGGGCAGTCCTCCGATAACTCCTGAGTGGTTAAATTATCATCATTTGCGCCATTTCTGGATGATCGCGCAGCATCGTAGTATGACCCGGGCTGCCGAAGCTTTACGCGTGTCGCAATCGACTCTGAGCGAACAACTGCGAGAGCTAGAGGAGAGTCTTGGTCAGCCGCTTTTTGAGCGGCGCGGTCGGCAGCTGTTGCTGACCGATGCCGGCTTGTTTGCGCAGGAGCATGCCGAAACGATCTTCGCCACAGGTCGGGAGCTGCTGGCTCGTTTTCGTCAGTCCGGCCCAAGCCGGGCTCGCGTGCTGCGTATCGGCGCGGTTGAGGCCCTTTCCAAGAATCTTCAATTCGACTTCATTCAACCCTTGTTAGCAGATGAGCAAATCTCGCTAGTGGTTGTGGCGGGTACGCTGGATGCTCTAACCCGTCAGCTCGAGGAGCATACCCTCGACTTAGTGCTTTCGCATATTCCAGTGAGGTCAGATAAGAGAACCCATGTCTTCAATCATCCCCTTGGCGAGGTGCCGGTATATTTAGTGGGGAGCCGTCCCATGCCTAAGCCGCAGGCGAAATTTCCCCATTATCTTCTAGGGCAACCGTTGTTTCTACCTAGCCATCGAAGTCCTGTACGCGGCGACTTTGATGCGCTTTTAGCTGCCGCGCGAATCGAACCGGTAGTTCGCGCCGAAGTGGATGACATGGCTCTGATGCGCTTGCTGGCATTATCCGGTAAAGGCCTTGCGCTAGTTTCCAAAATCGTGGTCGAGCGCGAACTGCAGTCCCGCCAGATCAAATTCATGGCCCGCGTTCCTGGCTTAGCGGAGAAATATTTTGCCCTCACCGTTCGCAAACGTTTTGAAAACGCCTGGATCAGCGAGATAGTCGACGCCTTCCGAGCCCGTCTCAAGGAGTTAGCGGCTAATTCAGCTTCCCGCCCGTGATCTCATCCTTGGTCACACGCTGGGCGCGTTGAGTAACGCCATCGGCTTGAACGGCACGATGGGTTATAAAAATGGTGGAGGTGGCGGGAGTTGAACCGTACTTGCCGAGGCCTTTTTATGACACATAAAATAATGATGAATAAATTTTTATCTCCATTTTTTAATTTCTGAAAAATAAGCTCAAAAATGGGTCATTTAGGGGGTATACAGTGGGTGATTTTTGGCTGCTAGCGGTGCACACGTAGGCCAAGCCCAAGCGATCGCCTTGAGCTTCAATTCATGAGCCCGGAGAGTTCTGCGGTGTCTAGTCATCCGGGGCAGGTCATTGGATTTTTTTAAGGTATAACTCGTGTCCGTCAAATCGGGGTAACCACACTCGCATCCGATTGCGCCTAACCGGCTCGCGACGCTGCCGGCTCCGACCAAGCCGAATCAAGTCTGGGTGAGTGATCTGACTTACGTGCCGACCGACGAAGGCTGGCTGTATGTCGCGGGCGTGCTCGATCGGTGCAGTCGTTGCT
>CANFSZ010000057.1 GCA_947449835.1 Opitutia bacterium | reverse complement strand
GAGAAGCGCCACGGTCAGCGCCGCAGTTGCGACGGAGGCGGTGAGACTCGCGGATGCAATCAGAGCGCTGAAGGGCGCTCGTAAGCTATCGAATCGTTTATTATTCATTTGTTGGCTAGGTTTGTGGTGTGAAAAACACGCTGGCGGACGATTGCGTCAGTGTAATTTGAACAAAACGAAGGAGCTAATTTGCTTATGCGCAACGTAATTTTACAATCAGGTGACGAAATAACGCTTACAAATTGCTTTAATATATGCTGTGATACGTTCTAGTAATCAATTCCTGCGAGCTCGTTTTGCCGATAACCGCCTTTCCTCAAAATTCGAAAAGCATAAGATTGAAAAAACACCTTTCATCCGTCTGCGCCGCGCTGGGCTTGTGGGTTGTGACCCCCGGGGCTTCAGCACAATCGACTAGCGACATCAAGGGTTTCGCCCCCGTGTCCGTTTCTTCAGCCAATTACCAGGAAAATTCCTGGGAGGTCGTTTCCCAAAGCGTGCACGCCGCGAATTCGCTCAACCCGCCTCCTCGTGAGCTCAAGCCCTTAACTGCGCCGAAATACTTTATCTTCCTTCAGGGTGAAATATTCCCCGCCGATCTTAACTACGAACAAGTCTGTGGATTCCTGACCTCCGCTCTCGCCAAGAAGAACTACCTCAATGCCGCCGACTCAAAAGGAGTCGTCCGCGAGCCCACCAAAGTCTCCCTCATGCTGCGAGTGAACTTCGGGGTGTCGCTCTGGCGCTTGCCCACGGTGCGCACCGAACACATCACTTGGGACGAGGGCCTCGTCGGCAAACCGCATGATTCACGCAGCCTGACCCACTTAGGCGGTGACATCGTCTGGAACAACCGAGCGGGCGGCAACGACGACGCCCTCGATGCGGGAGCCAAAAACGAATCCGCCAAAGGCCTTTTCGGCGGCTCTGCTGGCTCAAGCGGTGGCGCCCCCACCCCCCCGTCCTTCACCTACGCAGATAGTTCGCCGACGACTTATGAAAGCACCCGCGAATTCAACTTAATCGTGGTCGATGCGTTTGATTACGCTGAGCTCAAATCCAAAGGTAAATTAGCTAAAGCACTCTGGACGACTTTTGTCGCCGCCCCGGTCGAACGCGGCCAAAAATTTTCCGACGTCCTCAGCACGATGCTGCGCAGCGCGGCCCCCTACTGGGGTGAAACAACCACTGGCCTGCAGGTGTTCAACGACGCTCGCGCCGAAGTGCACATCGGAGAAGCCGTCGAAGTAAAGGAACCCCCAACCGCGCCGAAATAATAATTCGGGTTTCGCTGAACGATGCAGCACTCGCCAGCAAAAGCTTAGGGTTTCACCGGTTCGGCGATGACTTGCGTCGGGCCGATTTTTACCGTGCCCATGCGCGGGAGATTTTTCTTCAAGAACGCATCCACTAATGTGAAGTAAGCGATGCGTTTCTCTTCCTTCCGGAAGCCGTGGCCTTCGTCGGCCTCGATGATTAATTCATAGTTGGTCTTACCCGCTTTTTTTAGCGCGCGCTCCATGTCGAAACCATGATCGATGTTCACGCGCGGGTCGTTTTTGCCGTACGCCATGAGCAGGGGGACGCTGATTTTATCCGCAAAATTAACAGGGGAAGTCTCGTGAATGCGTTTACGATCGGACGCATCGCTCAATTTACCGAGGCGGGTATTGCGCCAATACATGCGATCGGGCGGAGCATCGCGCGGGATGAGCAGGTTAATGTCCGTCACGCCGATATAGTTGATACCGGCGCAATAGAGTTCGGGGGTAAACGTGAGTCCGGCCATCGTGGCGTAGCCGCCGTAGCTGGCGCCGCTGATAACGACGCGCGCGGGATCGGCGATGCCTTCGGCGATGGCCCATTTCACGCCGTCGCTGAGGTCGTCTTGCATCTCGAGGCCCCATTTTTTGAAACCAGCGGCTTCGAAAGCGGCCCCATAACCGCCAGAACCGCGGTAGTTGACTTGGAGCACGGCGAACCCACGGCTAGCGTAGAATTGGACTTCGTCGTTGTAGCCCCATTCGTCGCGAATCCCAAAGGGGCCACCATGCGGATGCAGGATCATGGGCAAGTTTTTAGCAGGGAGGCCCGGGGGGAGCGTGAGATATCCATGGAGTTTCAAACCATCGCGAGCGGCGTAGCTAATGGGGCGCATAGTCGCCATTTTATCGGGGTCGATGCCGGGTTTGATGACGGCGATTTCGTTCAATCGATTGGTTTTTCGATCAAACATGTAATACACGCCAGGATCGCGGTCGTTACTAGAAAGGTAAATGATTTTGGATCCGTCGGCGGAGAATTGGCGAGGGCGATGGACGGTGTCGGGCAGAGAGGCTTCCACTTTCTGCTGAATTTTACGCATGTCCTCGTCGAGCCAATGAAAGCGAGTGCGGTCAGCGGAATAGGACAAACCGACAATTTTATTTTTTACCGGATCGAAGAGAGTGTTGCCGGAAAAACTGGCGGCGGCGGCGGCGTTGGCATCGGCGGCGTCGTAGGTTTCATCGGCAAAGACGAGGTCGAGTTGCTTACGCTCAATAACGTCGTATCGGTAAATGGCTTTGGTTTTGCGGCCGAGGTTGGACCAGATAAAGAGCGTGCGGTTGTCGCCGTCGAAGGCGATGGGTTCCCAGCCCTCGGCGTCCATTTGATGTTCGGCGAGGGTCGTCCAGGTTTTGGTGGCGGGGTCGCGGGAGAGGACGCGGCGGAGCTGTTCTTTTTGAATGACGGCGAGGCGAACTTGGCCGGCGGTATCACGCAGGTAGTAATCTACATCACCGGGGGCTTCGACGACGGTGGTCATGGTACCCGTTTTCAGGTTGAGTTTGGCGACGTCGGACCAATCGGCGTAGGTGAGGTTGGCGAGTACGAGGATGTTTTTGGGGTCGTCTTCGATGAGGCCAAGGACGCTGCGGAAGCGGGTATTAATTTCGTCGTTGGAGGCAGCCTTGGAGTAGCCGGAAGCGAGGACGACGGGGTCTTGGCCGTCGCGATTTACCGCGTAGAGGGCGAAGGATTCTTTGCCGTCGTCGTCTACGCGGAAGAGGAGGCGATCGTTATTAGCCCAACTAGGTTGGCTGGCTTGGCGGTCCTTAAAATTGGTGAGGAGTTTTTTGGTGCCTTTCTCCAGATCGATGACGGCAAGGTTCATCCGATGTTCGTACGGGACGAGGCAGGCGATGTATTTGCCGTTGGGGGAAAAGACGAGTGAAGCGATGTTGGGAGCCTGGAAGAAGGTGGCCACGGGTGCTTCGGGGGCGGGCGCGGGGACAGGCGCAGCGGAGGCGCCAAGGGTGAGCGCCGTGAGGAATAAGATAATACGTGTCATAAAAAAGAATGGGGAAACGCGGGTAATAAAAAAGGCGTGCCCCCGAAAGGGCACGCCTGAAGTGATCGCCGATAAAGGCAATGTCCGCTTAGAAGGTCTTGCGAATACGGACGTAGACCAAACGACCCAAGGCGCCGGCGCCGTAGATGTTTTGGTCATAGCCAGCGGAACTGGCGCGGCCGTTGGGCGGTGGCTGGTTGTTCAGCAGATTGCTCGCACCGAGCGTGATCGTGCTGTTCCAGAAGCCGCTGTAGCGGAGGGAGCCACCGAGGACGGTGAATGCATTTTCACCCCAGCCAGCGACGGTGTAAGCGTCGTTATACCAGTGGTGGGTGTAATCCGCCGTGAGGGAGGCGCCGAAGTTCTTGTAGCCCCAGCTCGTACCGGCTTGGCCCTTCCAACGTGGGTTGTAATAATAGCCCGCGTTGTTGAAGAAGCCGCCGCCGAGACCGGAATCGCTACCGACCTTGAGGATCTGAGTGGCATCGCCCGAGAAGGTGAAGTTACCCAGACGTGTGTTGCGCAGGGAGTATTTCACACCGTAATCGACGCCGCGATAGATCTGGTAAGCGAGCGGGTTGTTGGAGGGAACCGAGGAAGTGTAGAGGATCGGGCCGGGATTGCTCAGGCTGTTGTCACGCACGATGCCGTTCGGGAACTGGGCCCGACCGCTGGTGGACAACAAGAAGGACTGGCTGGGCGTCACAATCACTTGGTTGATGCGGAAGTTGAAGAAATCGATGCTGAACGAGAGATTCTTCAGCTTCGGCGATTCGAAGACCGCGCCGACGTACTGGACCTTGGCGGTTTCCGGTAGCAAGTCAGGGTTACCACCCGTGACGTTCTTGATCTGCACGGCCACGTCTTGAGGACGGAGTGGATCGGTGAGCAAGCTAGACGAGAAGCCGGTCGTACGCGAAGCGTAGAGCAGGCCGAGGGCCGGAGCTTGGAACGACTCGGAGTAGGAAGCGCGCACGATGGTATTGAGCCACGCGGTGTCGGGGAGACGCACTTTCAAGCCGACCTTGGGCTTGGTGGTGTTGCCGAAGTCGCTGTAGCGTTCATGACGGCCCGCGAGTTGGATTTCCGAAGAACCCCAGGTCTTGGAGCGGTAGATCGGAGCGGTGAGTTCGACGTAGCCGGACTGGACCGAGCGTTTGCCTGTGAGAGGCAAGCCGCCGCCGGAGCCGATGTAGGCCGCGGTGTCGGGATTGGTCGTGAGTTGTTCATTGCGCGCTTCGATACCGGCAGCGATGCCGACTTCGCCCGCGGGCAACTCGAAGAGTTTACCCGAAACACTGGCGTCGAAGGTGAGACCCTCCGCTTTGTTGGAAGCGGTGGAGCTGGTGTAGAGCGCGTTGGTCAGACCGGAATCGGAAGGACCGAAGGGATTCAAGAAAATGCCGGAGAAACCCGAGAGCGTACCATTGAGGGCCGCTTGGTAGGTGGAAGCACGGATCGCGTTGCGCGAGATCGAGGTGACGGTGTTGGCGCCGTAGCTGACGGCCGTTTCCCAGTCCCAGCGGCTTAGCACGGTGCCGCGCAGGCCGATGAGGCTGTTGGAGCCGGTGGACTCGGTGTCGAATTTACGCACCGGGCCAAACAAGGCGCGGGCCGACAGCGAGCTGAGGGCTTGGCCGAAAGGATTGAAGGGATTGTTGGCGGGCAGCACGAGGCCTTCCGTCGAGTAACCGATAACTACAGGCGTGAACGCGTAGTAGGTGCTGTTATTCGAGTAGGTGAACTCAGCGAAGAGCTTCAGGGATTCGCTGAAGGTGTGCTCCAACGACGTGAAATTGCTCAGGTAGTTGTAGGCCGGGTAAATGGCGGTCGTATTGGCGAAGTTGTAACGGTTTTCGTTGCCGATATCGACGGCGTTCGGGTTAGACGCGCTGGCTGGAGCCGCGACAAACTTGGAGAGCGTCGGGTTGGCCGTGGGAGTACCGCCTTGGACCACGAAGCTCCAGCTGGTAGCGGTAACATTCGGGAACGCGATACCCGCGGTGGCAGCCTGCGCTTTAGTGAGCGTCAAGTTGGCGGGGAAATTCGAGGTCGAATTATTGTTCAAACCTTTATTCGCCCCGAGGTAGGTGTAATCGGTGTTTTTGACGCCGTAGTCGGAGAGGAAATTGGAATTCCCCGTCTTCACGTCGAAAGCCGTGAGGATCTTGGTTTTGCCGGACTCCGCACCGAACACGAGGCTCAGTTGCTTGGTCGCGGTGTCGCCGCCTTTGTCCTTGAGCGTGTTGCCATAATAGAGGCTGCTCGAGAGACCGACGAAGTTTTTCTTCAACTTGATGTTGAGCACGCCGGTGATGGCGTCCGCACCGTAAATGGCGGAGGCGCCGTCCTTGAGGAGTTCGATGCTTTCGATCGCGGCCGCGGGGAGGCTGTTGAAATCGAAAACGGAGCGACCACCGCTGTTCGTCAGCGCGTAGGGCACCGCGCGGCGACCGTTCACGAGCGTCAAGAAACGCTGGGAGCCGAGACCGCGCAGATTAGCCGTGGAAGCACCACGGGTGAAGCTCGCCGTCTGGTAGATCGAGTTGGCCGAGCCGGAGTTGAAGGGCAGGCTTTGGACGAAATCGCCGATGTTGGCGTAGCCCTTGGCTTCGATTTCAACCGAAGAGAATGCGGCGACGGGAGCGGGAGTCTCCATGTCGAGACGCTTCACGCGGGAACCCGTCACTTCGAATTTCTCGAGGACTTGAGTGTCGGGCGTATCCTTCTTGGTGGTGGTAGTCGTGGTCGTGGTGGTCGCAGGGGTCGATTGCGCGGCGAGGACGCCGGCGCTCAAACCCATAACCAGCGCGAGACGCAAAGCGTCCGACGCGGCTTTTGATAGCTGTTTGTTCATAACGAGCAGTGTGGTTTTGGTTGGTGTTGAGGTCGAATGGGTACGACCACTTACGTTTTAACCTCTCAGATATGTGATAATCATGTCACAATTCGCAAGGGGGAATTCCGCAGAATAACTGCATATAAAGCCAGAGGGCCGACCCTCCTTTCATGGGATGCCGCCACAGACGCTCACCAGCGGGCACCGAATTTAAACCCGCTTGCCGTCCTTGCTACACCGCACTTTATCCCAGCCGAACGATGAGTGACTTCCCCGGCATGCTCAAAGCGTTGCTCTCAACCCGAGTCGGTGAGGGTCCCGCCGTCCTCGCCACGCTGGTCGCCGTCGCGGGCTCATCGTACCGCCGCCCCGGCGCGCGACTTCTCGTCACCTCCACTGGCCAACGCCTCGGCTCCATCAGCGGCGGTTGCCTCGAAGAAGACGTCGTCCTGCGCGCCCGCGCCGTCGCCGCCACCAGCCAACCCGAACTCGTCACCTACGACACCTCCTCCGAAAACGACCTCGTCTGGGGCGTCGGCCTCGGTTGCCACGGCGTCGTTCACGTCCTCCTCGAACCCATCCCTTCGGCCGCGCCCGCGTGGGTTCACACGCTCGCCGCCCGACTCGCCGCACGCCGCCCCACCCCGCTCGCCGTCACCTGGCGCAGCACCGATCCCCGCCAACCCCTCGGCACTCAACTCGCCCCCACCGAGCTATCGTCTCAGCAAGCGCTCGCATCTCCGTCTTCGCCGACTTCTGCCGTTTTTTCTGAAACCATCACTCCCGCACCGTCGTTGATCATCTTCGGCGCCGGCGACGACGCCCAACCTCTCGCCCAACTCGCGCATACTTTATCTTGGCATGTCACGATCGCCGATCCCCGCGCCACCTTTGCCACTGCCGCCCGTTTTCCCACCGCCGACCGTCTCATCGTGGCTCCAGCCCATGAACTCGTCGCCCGCGTCACCCCCGAACCCGACGCGTGCGCGGTCGTGATGACGCACCACTACGTGCACGACGTGCCGATCCTCCGCGATTTATTGTCCTACGATTTCCCCTACATCGGACTCCTCGGTCCGAAAAAACGCGCCGCCCGCATCCTCGCCGATCTCGCCCGCGAAGGCTTCGTCCCCACACCCGCACGACTCGCCCGTTTTCACGCCCCAGTCGGGCTCGACCTTGGCGCCGAAGCTCCCGCCGACGTCGCCCTAAGTATCCTCGCTGAGATCCGCGCCCAACGCTCCGGTCGCGACGCCCGCCCGCTGCGCGACCGCACCCGCCCGATCCATGACTGACCCCGCGCCCACGGCCCTGCGCTTCGGCGCCATCATCCTCGCCGCCGGTGCCTCCACGCGCCTCGGCTCGCCGAAACAACTTCTCCTCCTCGACGGCCAACCCCTCGTCGTCCGCGCCGCCCAAGCCGCGCTCACTGCCGGCGCGTGGCCGGTCGTCGTCGTCCTCGGCGCCCACGCCGAAAAAATCCGCCCCACCCTCGCCCGCCTGCCTGTGCTCGCCGTCGAAAACTCCGCTTGGCCCGAGGGCATGGCCGCGTCCATCCGCACCGGTATCACGACGCTCGGCCAATTTTCCCGCACCCTCGACGCCGCACTCATCGCGCTTTGCGATCAACCGGCCTTTGACGCCGCAGTGATCGCCCAACTCCTCGCCGCCCAACGCGCCACGGGCCGCAGCATCGTCGCCTCGCGTTACGCCGGACGCCACGGCGCACCGGCGTTGTTGCTGCGCGCCCATTTCCCCGCCCTCGCTGCGCTCACCGGTGAAGCCGGCGCGCGGGATCTGCTCAACGGCGACCCTGCGCACGTCACCGCTGTGGATTTACCCGCGCTCGCCCAAGATCTCGACACACCCGCCGACGTTGCCGCGCTTCGCGCCCGAAGTTCTTGAGCGCGTTTACTTCTTTTTTACTGCCGGCGCAGGAGCATCGCCTTCCCATTTTCTCGCCTCATCGTACGCGGGATTTGATGTCGGCATTTGTGCGCCAACATTTTTTCGCCAAGCATCCAGTTGTGCACGCAACGAGGCGACGCGCTGCGGCTCAGCCGCCGCGAGATCACTTTTTTCCCCGAGATCGTTTTTCAAATTATAGAGCTCCACGCGGTCGTCCTCGAAATAGTGAATGAGCTTCCAATCGCCCGCACGCACCGCGCTGTAAGGCGTCGCACCGCCCGGATGATAATGCGGGTAATGCCAAAAAATCGCCGCGCGTTTTAATTTTTCCGCTCCTTTTAACAGCGGCACGATCGACTCGCCATCCACACCGGCCGCCGGTGCGCCCGTCGCCATCTCGAGCAACGTCGGGAAATAATCTACGCTCGTCACCGGCGCCGCGTGCACCGCGCCCGACTTAACCACACCCGGCCATTTCACCACCAGCGGCACGCGCACGCCGCCTTCGTAAGCCGAGCCTTTGCCGAGGCGCAGCGGATCGTTGCGCGTCGGACCGGGCCGCCAACCTTGCGCGCCCGCGGTGCCACTCAAACCGCCATTATCACCCGTGAGCACGATGATGGTGTTTTCATCAAGTTTCAGCTCGGCGAGTTTTCGCATCACTTCGCCCACGCTGTCGTCGATACTTTCCACGAGGGCGGCGTACACGGCGTTGGTGTGGATAAATTTTCCGGCGGCGATTTTTTGTTTATATTTCTCGATGACCGCCGCTTTCCCCGCGAGCGGCGTGTGCACGGCGTAATGCGGCAAATAGACGAAAAAAGGCCGGTCGCGATTCGCTTCCATAAACGCGCACGCGTCGCGCGTCAGCCGATCGGTGAGAAATTCACCGGGTCGCTCATTTTTAATATTAACGACGCCATAGGGCGGGAAATACGCGCCGGGCTGGCCGCGATCACAACCACCCACGTTGACGTCGAAACCCTGATATTCCGGATAAAATTTCGGGCCGCCCAAATGCCATTTTCCGAAAATTCCCGTCGCGTAGCCGCGCGATTTCAACTCTTCCGCGATCGTTTTCTCCTCGAGCGGAAGCTGCAACGTCCATTCTGGGATTTTCAGTTTAGCATAAGGCCGGTTGTGGCCCGCGATCCAATCCGTGATGTGCAAGCGCGCGGGATATTTCCCTGTGAGCAACGCCGCGCGCGTCGGCGAACACACCGTGCACGCCGCGTAAGCTTGAGTGAATTTCATGCCTTGCGCCGCGAGTAGGTCGATATGGGGCGTCTCGTAGAGCGCGCTGCCGAACCCCGCCGCATCCGTCCAACCCCAGTCATCGATCAGAAAAAAAACAATATTCGGCGCCCGCGTCGCCGCCTGCGCTGGCCCATTTAGGCCAACCCCAAAAAACAAAATCACACCCAATACACGAAAATAGCGGAGTAAGTTTAAGTTCATGAAAGCAGGTTTTGCGGAAAAATAAAAACCGACGGAGCGCCAACATCGGCGCACACGCATCCGACCGGCCGCAACGCAAAACTCCGTCGCCGTCAAAAACGACGCTCGTTAAAGTTGCGCCTTCAATGCCTGCGCTTGAGCCAACGCCGTAGCGACATCCGCTGCGCGCACCGTGAAATGCCCCATCTTGCGACCAGGACGCGGCTCGGCTTTGCCGTAAAGGTGCAGCTTCGCGCGAGGTGCCGCGAGGATCGCCGCCCAGCGAGGCGCGCCGACGACTTTACCGTCGGCCCATTTCCAAGCATCGCCTAAAATATTTACCATCACCGTCGGCTCGCGCACCGCAACCGCGCCCAACGGCAACCCGCACACCGCGCGCACGTGTTGCTCAAACTGGCTGGTCTCGCCGCCATCGAGCGACCAATGCCCGCTGTTGTGGGGGCGCGGCGCGAGTTCGTTTACCACGAGTTCGTCGGCGGTGGTGAGAAACAACTCAACGGCGAGCAGGCCGACGACGTCGATTTTTTCCGCGATCCGCGCCGCTAACGCTTCCGCCGCTGCCGCGACCGCAGTCGACACGCGCGCGGGCACGATGGAAAAATCCAAAATGTGGTGCGTGTGGATATTTTCGGAAACGGGAAACGCCCGCGTCTCACCGTTCGTGCTGCGCGCGACGATCACGGAAAGTTCGCAGGAAAATTCACACCACGCTTCGACGACACAGCGCCGTCCGCGGAAAATCGCCACCGCTTGTTCCAGGTCAGCCTGTGTCGAGAGTTTCATCTGGCCTTTGCCGTCGTAGCCGAAGTCCGCGGTTTTCACGACGCATGGCAAACCGACCTGCGCAACAGCCGGCGCAATATCTCCGTCAAGCGCCTCAGCGTAGGCGACGTGCGGGAAACCGTTCGCCTTGAGCCAAGCTTTCTCGCGCTGGCGATTTTGCGTCGTGTGCAACACCTCGGCGCTCGGGTGCAACGGCACCAACGGCGCGATCACCGCCAGCGCCGCCGCCGGGATGTTTTCAAATTCATACGTCACCACATCTACGCCGCGCGCAAAATCCAATAACGCCTCCGCGTCCTGGTAGCTGGCGTTGACTTCGTGGTTGGCCACCGCACCCGCCGGGCAATGGATCTGCGGCTCATAAACGTGCACGCGATAACCGAGCGTCTGCGCGGCTTGCGCCAGCATTCGACCGAGTTGACCGCCACCGAGTACGCCGATGGTTTTGCCGGGAGCGATCATGGGAGTTTGGCGCGCAACACCTTCGCGGTCTGCGTCGCACGGAAATTTTTCCAAGCCTTACGCGTCGACGCATCACTTTGGGCGAGCAGCGATGCGGCGAACAGCGCGGCGTTGATCGCACCTGCTTTACCAATCGCAAACGTAGCCACGGGCACACCACCGGGCATCTGCACAATCGAGAGCAGTGAATCCATGCCCTTCAACGCGTGCGATTCCACCGGCACGCCGAGCACGGGCAAAGTCGTGAGCGAGGCCGTCATGCCGGGCAAATGCGCCGCGCCACCGGCGCCGGCGATGATGATTTTGAGGCCACGCTTTTCGGCGCTCTCCGCGTAGCTCACCATTAATTTTGGCGTACGGTGCGCTGAGACGACACGTTTCTCGTACGGGACGCCGAGCGACTCAAGTTGAGCGGCGGCGTGCTGCATCGTCTCCCAATCCGACGTGCTGCCCATGATGATTCCGACGAGAGGTTTGACCATGGCTCCCAGCAAAGCGCCCGACGCGCCCGCTTCAACGGCGAAAACCTTCGAGTTTCTCGACAAACAAGTTCGACGCGTGGTCATCCACCGGACTCAACTCAGATACCCCTTCCGCTCCGCACCGCCCAGTCATTCGCCCTTTTATGTCGTCCCATCGTTTCATCGTCTTGTTTCAACGCGCCTGTGCGCTGCTTTTCTTGGCCTCCCCGGCTCTAGTTACCGCCGCACCCGCCGCCGCCACGACTCGGCCCAATATCATTTTTATTCTCACCGATGATCAGGGCTACGGCGACCTTTCCGCCCACGGCAATCCGATCCTTAAAACTCCGCACCTCGACGCGCTCCGCGCCCAGAGCGTGCGTTTCAACGATTTCCACGTCAGCCCCACCTGCGCTCCCACGCGCAGTGCGCTCTACACCGGCCGCCACGAATTTAAAAATGGCATCACCCATACCATCCTCGAGCGCGAACGCCTCACGCTCGAGGCCACTACCCTCGCCCAAGTCCTGAAAAAAGCCGGCTACACCACGGGTATTTTTGGCAAGTGGCACCTCGGCGACGAAACGGCCTATCAACCTTACAAGCATGGTTATGATGAGACTTACATCCATGGTGGTGGCGGCATCGGCCAAAGTTATCCCGGCTCCTGCGGTGACGCGCCCGGCAACACGTATTTTAACCCCACACTCCTTCACAACGGCACCTTTGAAAAAACCGAAGGCTTCTGCACCGATCTTTTTTTTGCTCAAGCCACCCGCTGGATCGAGTCCCGCAAGGACTCAGAGCAACCGTTTTTCATCACGCTGACCCCCAACGCCCCGCACTCGCCCTACACCGCGCGCCCCGCCGACGCTGCGCTCTATCGCGATAAAGTCGGCGACGGCCCCGACGCCGTAGCCGTCGCGAACTTCTTCGGCATGCTGCACAACATCGACGAAAACGTCGGTCGCCTCCTCGCTCAACTCGATGCCTGGGGCCTATCCCGCAACACACTCGTCATTTTCATGAACGATAACGGGACCGCCATCGGTGCCAAAATTTTCAACGCAGGCATGCGCGGGCAAAAAGGTACGCCTTGGCTCGGCGGTACCCGCGCGATGGCGTTCTGGCGCTGGCCCGAGCACTTTGCCCCCGCCGACGTCGACGCCCTCACCGCGCACATTGATTTTTTCCCCACGCTCGCCGAGATCGCCGGCGCGAAGCTCGATGAGCGCACGCGCGCCCAAGTCGAGGGCCGCAGTCTCTTGCCCTTACTCCAAAATCCCAAAACACCGTGGGATGATCGCACGCTCTTCACTCACGTCGGCCGCTGGCCAAAATTTTCCGATCCCGGCCTCGCCAAATTCAAAAACTGCTCCGTGCGCGAACCGCGTTGGCACCTCGTTTCCATCGAGGGCGGCCGCGCGCCCGCTTGGCAACTTTTCGATCTCAGCACCGATCGCGGCGAACTCCGCAACATCGCCGCACAGCACCCCGACGTCGTCCAACGTCTCGCGCGCCGCTACGATGTATGGTGGGACTCCGTGCAACCTCAGCTCATCAACGAAAATGTCATCGGCCCGCGCCTCAATCCGTTCGCCGAACTTTATTGGAAACAATTCGGTGGCGTACCCACGCCCGCGCAACTCCATACCATGGACCCGCAGCGCAAAATGGAAGAAGGCGCGGCCAAAAAAAGTTAATCTTCACCGGTAATTTTTATTCTATGCGAAACCCTTGCCTCGCGCTCGCGCTTTTTCTCGGCGTTTTCTTCCGTCTACCCGCCGCCCAAACCGCGTATCCACCCGTGATGGCGGGTGCCCGCGCCGAGGTTTACAAAACCGTCGGCGACACTGCGCTCTCACTATATATTTTCGAACCCGCCGGCCCCGCGCAAAAAAATCGCCCTGCCATCGTCTTCTTTTTTGGCGGCGGCTGGAACTCGGGTACGCCAGCCCAATTTGAACCGCAATGCCGCGCCCTCGCCGCGCGCGGCATTGTCGCCATAACCGCCGATTACCGCGTCGCCACGCGGCAAAAAGCCAAACCCGTCGATTGCGTCGCCGACGCGAAATCCGCGGTACGTTGGCTCCGTACGCACGCCGCACACCTCGGTCTCGATCCGCAGCGTATCGCCGCCGCAGGCGGTTCGGCTGGCGGACACATCGCGGCGGCCACGCTCGTTCCTGGCCTCGACGAACCGGGCGAAGCGACCTCCGTCAGTTGCCGGCCCGATGCGCTCGTGCTGTTTAATCCCGGCCTCGTGCTCGCGCCACTCGACGGCTACACGCCCACGGGTTTCGGCACAGCCCTGAGCGCCGAACGTCTTGGCGCGGAAACCATTGCGCTATCACCCGGACATCACGTGACGCGCGGCGCACCACCGACGATTATTTTTCACGGCGATGCCGACACCACGATTCCTTTCGCAGCGAGCGAAGTGTTTACGCGCGTGATGCGCGCCGCCGGCAACCGTTGCGAGCTCGTGCGTTTTCCGGGCCAAGCCCATGGCTTTTTCAACTTCACCCGCGCCGACAACCGCCCCTACCACGAAACCCTCGCGGCGACCGATGCGTTTCTCGTTTCCCTCGGCTACCTCCCGCCCGCACCACCCAGCGCGCGGCCGCCCAACGTCATCGTGATTTTAACCGACGACCTCGGCTACGGTGACCTCGGCGTCTACGGCGCCAAAGGCTACGCGACACCGCACCTCGATCGACTCGCACACGAGGGCACGATGTTTACAAATTTCCACGTCGCCCAACCCGTTTGCTCCGCCTCTCGCGCCGCCTTGCTCACGGGTGCCTATTCCAACCGCATCGGCATTCACGGCGCGCTCGGGCCCAACGCCACCCACGGCCTCAACGCCAGCGAAACGACCTTACCCGAGATTTTTAAAGCGCGCGGTTACGCCACCGGCATGGCGGGCAAATGGCACCTCGGCCACCACGCGCCGTTTCAGCCTAATCAGCACGGCTTCGACGAATCCTTCGGCCTGCCCTATTCCAACGACATGTGGCCGCATCACCCCGAGGCCAAACCCGGCACGTACCCGCCGCTTCCGCTCTACGAAGACGGTCGCATCATCGACCCCAACGTCTCGCCCGCCACGATGGCCGACTTCACGCAACGCTTCACCGCGCGCGCCGTTTCCTTCATCAACCGCCACCACGACCAACCGTTTTTCTTTTACCTCGCGCACCCAATGCCGCACGTCCCGCTCGCCGTGAGCGCTGCGTTTAAAGGCCGCTCCGGCGCCGGACTCTACGGCGATGTCATGATGGAGCTCGATGGGTCGGTAGGTGAAATCCTCCGCACGCTCGAACACCACGACCTCACGCGCGACACGCTCGTCATATTTACCAGCGATAACGGTCCTTGGCTCAGCTACGGCAACCACGCGGGTAGCGCCGGCCCGCTCCGCGAAGGCAAAGGGACCGCTTGGGAAGGCGGCACCCGCGTGCCCTGCCTCATGCGTTGGCCCGGACACATTCCCGCTAACACCCGCAGCGACGCCTATGTGATGACCATCGATTTATTGCCCACGCTCGCGCGTCTCATCGACGCGCCGCTCCCCGCGCTTCCCATCGACGGCCTCGACGTCTGGCCGCTCCTCACCAGCCAAGTCGGCGCTACCAACCCCCACGCCGGCTACGCCACGTGGTACAACCAAAACGAACTTCAATCCGTCACGAGCGCCGACGGCCATTGGAAGCTCCTGCTCGCGCACACGTACCGCACGCTCGCCGGACGACCCGGCGGGCGCGACGGCCTCCCCGCCAAATACGAAAATCACGCGCTCAAACAACCCGTTCTCTTTGACCTCGTAAACAATCGCAGCGAAACCACCGATGTCTCCGCCGCTCACCCCGACGTCGTCCAACGCCTCCTCGCCTTCGTCGAAATCTGCCGCGCCGATCTCGGCGACTCACTCACCCAACGCATCGGCGCCGGCGTCCGCGCCCCCGGCCGTTTCACGCCTTAATCTAACCTGCGGCCCTCGCGTCGCCGGCACCATTTACGCTTTTCCCGATGAATTTCCTGCGCACCTGCCGTCACTTATTTTTAACGCTCGGGTGCGCCGTGCCCGCGCTCGCGTTTGCAGCCGCGTCGGCGCCGCGCCCCAACATCATCGTGCTGCTCTGCGACGACCTCGGCTACGGCGATCTCAGTTGCTTCGCCCATCCTGAGATCCGCACGCCGCACCTCGATCAACTCGCCCGCGAAGGCACTCGCTTCACCAATTGTTATTCCGCCTCACCGGTGTGTTCACCCTCACGCGCCGGGCTCATGACGGGCCGCACGCCCAATCGCCTCGGCATCCGCGATTGGATTCCCCCGCAGAGCGGCATCTTCCTGCGCCCCGCCGAAATCACCGTCGCGCAGCTCCTGAAAAAAGTCGGCTACCACACGTTTCACGCCGGCAAGTGGCACCTCAATAGCCGCACCGACGGCTACGAACCCACGCCCGGTGACGCCGGCTTCGACCACTGGCTCTACACGCAAAACAACGCCGCTCCCAGCCACCTCAATCCTCGCAATTTCATCCGCAACGGCCAACCCGCCGGTCCGCTCACCGGTCCTTCTTCGCATCTCGTCGTCGCCGAAGCCACGCGTTGGCTCGACACAACCCAGCGCGCAGCCGACGCGCCGTTTTTCTTAAACCTCTGGTTTCACGAAACCCACGAGCCCGTCGCCGCCACGGAGGAATTTCTCGCCCTCTATCCCGACGAGAAAAACCCCGACCGCCGCCACTACCTCGGCGCCGCTTCGCAGATGGACGCCGCCGTCGGCCAGCTCCTCCGCTACCTCGACGATCACGGCCTCCGCGACAATACCTTCATCTATTTCTCCAGCGACAACGGCCCCGAAACGCTCAAGCGCTACAAAGGCGCCGAACGCAGCTACGGTTCTCCCGGCCCGCTGCGCGGCATGAAACTCCACGTCACCGAAGCCGGTTACCGCGTCCCCGGCATCATTCGCTGGCCCGGACACGTCGCCGCCGGTGCCACCAACGCAGAACCGATCTGCAACCTCGATTTGCTCCCCACCGCCTGCGCGCTCGCCGGCATTGCGCCCCCACGCGACCGCGCCCTCGACGGCGCGAACTTGCTCCCATTGTTCGCGGTCAACCGCTCGTACGTCCGCACCCGCTTTATTGGCAGTACGATTTCTCCATCGGCAAACCGTGGACTCTCGCCCTCCGCGACGGCCCGTGGAAACTCCTCGCCGACGCCACGCTCACGCACGTCGAACTCTACGACCTCACCGCCGACCTCGGCGAAAAACAAAACCTCGCCGCGCAACACCCCGAGCGCGTCCGCGCCATGACCGCCACGCTCCGCCAACTCCGGGCCGAGATCGCCGCCGAAGGCGCTCAATCCGGCAATCCCGCCGCCCGCGCCCCCGCGATCAAAAAAGGCGACTGAGCCCGCCTAAGCCCCGTTTCAAAATGCCCCGCCGCACCACCTCGTTTCAGCGCGTCCTCACGCTGATCGTTTTCACTTGGGCATTTCGACTCACCGCCGCGGCCGCCGCTCCGGCCAACGTGCTGTTCATTTTCGCTGATGACCAACGAGCCGATACCATCGCCGCCCTCGGCAACGCTCACATCCACACGCCCAACCTCGACCGCCTCGCGCGACGCGGCGTCGCCTTCAATCACGCCTACATGCAAGGCGGCATGAACGGCGCGACCTGCGTCCCCTCGCGCGCGATGCTTCTCTCCGGGCGCTCTTTGTTTCACATCGACGAAAAACTCACGCGCGACGAAACGTGGCCCGCCGCCTTCGG
>CANFSZ010000056.1 GCA_947449835.1 Opitutia bacterium | reverse complement strand
GATATTGAAAAAGTCTCCATCGAGAAACTCCGCGAGTTCTACGACACCTACTACTGGCCCAATAACGCCACGGTCTCCATCATCGGCGATTTCCAGACGCCCGCCGCTCTCGGCCTCGTCAAAAAATTCTACGGCGTCTATCCGAAATCTCCCAAGCCGATCCCGCAGCTTTACACCGAGGAACCCGAACAGACCGGCGCCCGACGCGTCACCGTCAAGCGCAGCGGCCAACTCGGCGTCGTCGCCGTCGGCCACAAGATGCCCGCCGCCACCCACGCCGATTACCCCGCCATGGCCGTCCTCAGCGCCATCCTCACCGACGGCAAAAACAGCCGGCTCTACAAAGCGCTCACCGATAAAAATCTCACCACGGGCGTCCAAGCCTTCGCCGGTTTCAACCACGACACGACGATGCACATCATCTTCGCCCCACTCGCGCCCGGCGCGAAACACGACGAGGTCGAAAAAATCGCCGTCGAAGAAATCGAACGCTTGAAAAAAGACGGCGTCACCGCGACCGAGGTCGCCGCCGCTATCGCCAAGACTCTCGCCGACGCCGCCTTCCAACGCGACGGCTCCTTCGCCATCGCCGGCAACCTCAACGAATGCATCGCCGCCGGTGATTGGGCGTTGTTCTACTCCCTCGAAGAAGCCGCCCAGAAAGTCACCCTCGCCGACGTCCAGCGCGTCGCCAACCGCTACCTCAACATCGACCAGAGCACCACGGGTTGGTTCGTCCCCACGACTGCCGGCGGTGCCTCCGGCGCCAAACCCACGGCTAAACCCGCCCCCAAGCCCGCCCTCAGCGACGGTCCGTATTACTACCGCACGCCCGGCCTCGACGACGCGGCTCTCGGCGCTCCGCTCGCCCTCGCCGAAACCTCCGCCGCCAGCACCGCGCCCGCCGTCAACTCCGGCGCCAAAATCGCCCCCAACGCCGTCCGCACCAAAATCGCCGGCATGGATGTCATCGCTTACCCCACCGGCGTGAAACAGGTCGTCACGATGAAAGCCTCCTTGCCCGCCGGTGACGCCTTCGCCGCCGACGGCAACCCCGCCATCCCCACCCTCACCGGCATGCTCCTCGACCAAGGCACCACCAAGCAGGACAAATTCGCCATCGCCGAAAAACTCGAATCCGTCGGCGCCACCCTTTCCTTTAGCGTTGATACGCAGGTCGCCACCGTGAGCGCCAAGTGCCTCAAGAAAGACGTCCCGCTCGTCATTAGCCTGATCGCCGAACAACTCCGCACCCCCGCCCTCTCCGCCGAAGAATTTGCCAAGGCCAAGAAACAATACGCCGGCAGCCTAAAGCGCTCCCTCGAAAACACCGACTTCCGCGCCGCCGACGCCTTCACCCGCGCCGTCTATCCCATCGGTCACCCCAACCGCCAGACGCCCGCCGATGAAATGCTCGCCGCCATCGAATCCGCCAAACTCGAGGATGTCGTCGCCTTCCACAAAAAATACTACGGCCCCGATCACCTCACGCTCGTCGTCGTCGGCGACCTCGACATTCCGCAGATCCAAAAAGAACTGACCTCCGCCTTTGCCGGCTGGACGGGCGGCGCCGCCATGATTCGTCCCGCCAAGGCCTCGCAGACCGATGCCGCCAAAGACCAAAACGTGTTCATGGCCGACAAGACCAGCGTGAGCGTCGTCCTCGGCCAAGCCAGCGGCCTCAAATACAACGACCCCGATTACCAAGCCCTCCGCGTCGGCACCGCCATCCTCGGCAGCGGCTTCACCGGCCGCCTCATGGCCAACGTCCGCGACAAAGAAGGCCTCACCTACGGCATCGGCTCCAGTCTCGCGCGCGACACATTCAGCGACGGCGACTGGAAGATCACCGCCACCTTTGCCCCCGCGCTCCTCGAAAAAGGACTCGCCTCCACGCAGCGCCAGTTGAAGAGCTGGTATGAAGCCGGCGCCACCGACACCGAAGTCGAGCGCCGCAAGAGCAACCTCGTCGGCTCCTTCAAAGTCGGCCTCGCCACCACCGACGGTCTCGCCGGCGCCATGCTCAGCGCCGTGCACCGCGGCTACGATCTCACCTGGCTCGACGAATACCCCGGCAAGATCAACGCCCTCACCACCGCCGACGTTAACGCCGCGATCAAAAAACACCTCAAGCCCGAGAACATGATTTTGATCAAAGCCGGCACCGTCCCCGGCGCCCCCGCTAAGTAAGCCAGTTCAAGCCCCATCGGCGGGGCCCAAACACCCCGCCGACCCGCGCCCGAACAGGGCGTTGCGCTGCTCAATGCAGGTTTTGCAACACGTGCAAAATGTGAATCGCCTTGGCGAAGTCGCCGGCGTCGATCGCATGCAACAACGCCTTTTTGAGATCGTGGATCGTATCGACATCGCCGGCCCAATCGGCCGGATTTACGGTGAGATCGGCGTCGGTGTGTCGCGTGTAAAGCGCGGCCGTTTGCCGCAGAGCCGGCATGGCCGGAGCGGGACTGATCATGGCGATATTCATGGTAACAGACCTCCTGTTAAACGTGATATCTAGGAGCAGGAACTCGGATGCCGCGGGACGGATTCGGGCTCGTGCTGATAGGGGGTGTGAGAACTAATTGAGTGAAGGAAAAACGGTGATGAATCCTAGCGAACCGTACTTCGCCGAGCAGAACCTGAAGCAGGCCCGGCTAAAACGAAGAGAGCGGTATCATCCCGGAAGGAGCGAGGCGGCGGATGAAATTCCGCCGGGTGGTTTTGAGTTTTTTAGCATCCCGCACCTTACCGCCTAAGTCGCGGACGTGCGCCGCATCGTTTGGCCAAAAGGCCTCATCCTTTGCCCCCTCGCCGGGCCGTTACTTTTTCGATGTCACCCTGACGCACTCATCGTGGATTCAAAGAAGAGCTGAAAAGGATGAAGGAAAAAACACGTTAGACTAAGTTAAAAACGTGTGGGGAAGAGAAGAAACACGTTGGAAAGAGGTAAAAACGTGTTCCCAAGACTTCCCGACGTATCACCAAAACTTCCCGACGCGTCGCCAAGTCTTCCCGACGCGTTAGGGAAATATAAAAACGTGTTTTTATCAGTCTAAATCCGCGCGGAGTAGTTTCCGGCGTGCGGGATTAGATGAGGAAGGCGTTTGCCCATGTCCCCAATTCGTTTCCTTAGTTTCAGGGTCTCATCTTGGCGAGAAATGGGGTGGTTTTCCGTGCAACATCAGCGATATTTTTCTGCACCGGAGATTTGTCGTCGGGCGATTTCCTCTCAACCTCTGGGCCATGGATTCTCCTATTAATGCTTCGGCGCCAGCGCCGGTTGTCCTCATCGGCGGTGTCACGGGCGGCATCGGCTCCGCCCTCGCCCGTCGGCTCGCCGCAGCTGGCGTCTCGGTCGCCGGTTATGCGCGCGACGCCGGCAAACTCGCCGCCCTCCAAGCCGAATTGCCCGGCCTGCTCACCCTCACCGCCGAGGCCACCCAGCCCGGCGAGGTCGAGGCCGCCGTCGCCGCCACCGTCGCGCATTTCGGTCGGCTCGATGGCTATGTGCACGCCGTGGGTTCGATTTTAATCAAAGCCGCCCACCAGACGCGCCCGGAGGAGTGGCTGCGCGTCCTCGATCTCAACCTCAACTCAGCCTTCTACGGTCTACGGGCCGCGCTGGGGCCGATGCAGACGCAAAACGACGGGAGCATCGTCTTCGTGAGCTCCGTCGCCGCGCAAGCCGGCTTGCCCGCGCATGAAGCCATCGCCGCCGCCAAGGCCGGGATCGACGGTCTCGTGCGCTCCGCCGCCGCGAGCTACGCGCCGCGCAATATCCGCATCAACGCCGTCGCGCCGGGCCTCGTCGATACACCGCTCGCCGCACCGCTGCTCGCCAGCGAAGCAGCGCGGGCGTTTTCCGAAAAGATGCACCCGCTCGGGCGCATCGGCCGGCCCGAGCAAATCGCCAGCCTCATCGCTTGGTTGCTCACGCCCGATGCGGATTGGGTCACGGGCCAGATCTACTCGATCGACGGCGGCCTCGCGCACCTGCGCCCCCGGCCCAAGGTCTGAGCGCAGCGCTCATTTTTTGGTGAGTTTGAACAACCTCCGCTGGACTCGGCGGGGGTCTTAGTTCAACGTCGGCGATACCCCACCGCGTCAATTCCCCCCGCGCCCCCATGTCCTCAAACGTGAATCCTGCCTCCGCCCAACCCCTCGCCAGCCTCGATGAGTGGGAAGATTTTCTAAAAGACAAATACCCCGAGCCCGCCCCGGCCCCCGCGCGCAGCAAGCCCGCCGTCGGCGTCGCGCCCGATAAGCAGAAGGAAGAATTCCGCGTCTACGAAGCCGAGGCACGGCCCACGGTGCGCGAGTTTTACCGGCTCAACCACACGCACCAGACGCACGACTTCGCCGTCGCCAAGCGCCGCGAATATCTCGGCCTCAACCGCATGAGCATGGGCATCTGGGAAGCCATGGAATACCTGAACCAGCTCGTGGACGATTCCGATCCCGACACCGATCTTTCGCAGCTCCAGCATCTCCTCCAAACCGCCGAGGCCATGCGCCGCGACAGCCAACCGCGCTGGATGATCCTCACCGGCCTCATCCACGATCTCGGCAAGATTCTCTGCCTCTGGGGCGAGCCGCAATGGGCGGTCGTGGGCGATACGTTTGCGACGGGATGCGCGTTCTCGGACAAAAATGTTTTCCCGCAATTCTTCGCCGCCAACCCCGACAGTCAAATCGCGCGTTTCCAGACGCCCAACGGCATCTACGAACCCGGCTGCGGCCTGGATAAAGTCGTCCTCTCGTGGGGCCACGACGAATACATCTATCACGTCGCGAAAGACTACCTGCCCGCCGAGGGTCTCGCGATGCTGCGCTACCATAGTTTTTATCCGTGGCACCGCGAAGGCGCGTATGACCAATTCTGCACGCCCGCCGATCGCGAGCTGATGCCGTGGGTTTTGAAATTCAACACCTACGATCTCTACACCAAGAGCCACGAAGCGCCCGACGTGAAGGCGTTGAAACCTTATTACGAAGAACTCATCCGCGAGTTCTTCCCCGAGAAGGTGCGTTGGTGAAGCGCACCGGCGCGACGGCGCGCCCGCGGGACGGCGCGGGAGTTGGACTTGAGCCGCTCCCTGATTACGCGCCATAAACGACGATGCACTTAGGCCTCATCGTTGGCATCGGTCCGGCGGCGACTGATTTTTACTACCGCCACCTCATCCACGCGTTCGCGCAAGCGGGCGCGAAACTGGAGCTCACGATGGCGCACGCCGACACCCCGACGTTGCTGCGTCACCAAGCGAGCGGGAATGCCGCGGCCCAAGTTGAAATCTACCAAGCGCTCGCCCATCGCCTACGCGTGGCGGGAGCGGAAACGTTGGCCGTCACTTCGATCGCCGGACATTTCTGCATCGAGGAATTCAAGGCCGTCTCGCCCTTGCCCGTAATCGATCTCGTGACGGAGGTGGGCCGAGAGATTTCCGCGCGGAAGTTTCAAAAACTCGGCCTGATCGGGACACGCGTGGTGATGGAAACAGGTTTTTACGGAGCGATCAAAGGCGTTGCCATCATCGCGCCGCCGCCGAGCGAACTCACCGCCGTGCATGAAGCCTATGTGGCCATGGCGAGCGCGGGGACCATCACCGAGGCGCAACGTCAGGTCTTTTTTTCCGCGGGGAAAAACCTCATGGAAAAAGCGGGCGTCGACGCCGTGATGTTAGCGGGGACGGACCTCGCCCTCGCGTTTCACCAACGGGAGGCGGGCTTTCCCACTTTGGATTGTGCCGCGATTCATGCCGACGCGATTTTCCGGGCCGTGCGGCCGGCTTGAGCGGAGATCACCTCAAACCGACGCCATATAACACCGCGAAGCTTGGCGGGAAGCGGCGCAGGGTTTTAAGGTTCCTTAATATGCACCTCGATTTCGCCACGCTCAAACGCCCCGAAGCTTATGCGTGGATGACGACCACGATTCTGCCGCGGCCCATCGCTTGGGTCGCGACGCTCTCCACCGACGGCAAAACCAACCTCGCGCCTTTTTCGTTTTTCCAAGCTATCACGGCGAATCCACCCACGTTGATGTTTGTACCCGTCAACCAGCGGGACGGCTCGCCGAAGGACACGTTGCGCAACCTCGAGGCCACGCGGGAATTTGTGGTGAACGTCGTGCCCTACGCGCTCGCCGAATCGATGAACGCCTGCGCCGCGCTCTTGCCGCATGGCGAGAGTGAGTTTGAAGCGTTTGGCATCGCGGCCGCGCCGAGCACGCACGTGCGCCCGCCGCGCGTGGCGGCCTCGCCGGTGGCGTTCGAATGCGCGCTGCACAGCGTCGTGCACATCGGCGAAGGCGCGGGTGCGGCCAATGTCGTTTTTGGGCGCATCCTCGGGATGCACGTGGACGACGCGGTGCTCGGCGCGGATGGTCTGCCCGACGCGGCGAAACTGGATCTCGTGGGCCGTCTCGGACGCGAGGATTACGCGCGCACGAGCGAGCGTTTCATGATCAAGCGGCCCGATCGTTGAGCGGAAAAATCCAGCTCAAGCCGTGAAAGCTGAGGTCGCGGCATTGACCTTGCATCGAGCGCAGGAGCCAATGCTTGCATGAATCGGCGCGATTTCATCTTCAGCCTCATCATCATCCCGGAGTGCTTTCAGAAGCCTCGCTGCGCGCCGCGGCGAGTGAGCCTGCGCTGTTCCAGCCGCTGAAGCTTGGCGGCACAGGCCGCGTAAGGTTTTTGCTGCAGGATTTGCTGGAGCACCCGTACTATTGGTGGCCGCGTACGCTGCTGACTTATCCCGTCCAATGGGACGGCGAGCTCAATCTGGATCAACAGGTACTCACGCGCGCTGATACCGGTCAAAATGTGCCGGTCCAATTCTCCGAAATTACGCGTGAACCTTCAGGGTTACACCGCGCTAAACTGAGTTTTTTTAGCGATCTACCGAGCGGATCTCGCCGAGAATTTTTTCTCGAAGCCGCCACGAACGCATCCACGTGGCCAGCGCAGGTCAGCGAACGTCGCGATGGCGACACCCTCATTCTGGACTCTGGCGTGATGCGCGTACGCATCCCGGCCAGTCAGGAAATCCACGGAGCGGCGCCCGGCCCAGTGATGCAAGTCTCGCGAGGCGGGGCTTGGTTTGGCGAATCGAGCATGGAGTTAAAAGACGATCCCATCCGGCGCATTACCACCCAGCGCTCGGCTGAAGGCCCACTATTTATCCGCTACGAAATCACCTACATAACGGAAAAAGGCGCAGCCTACATTGCCACAGTAACCTGCACCGCTGGCATGGATTTTATCCGCTTGGAAGAAAACATGGAAGGCCTGTCGCCTGGTCAGCAGGGGTTATTAACCTCGACGTGGAGCGGGCTGCGCCCGACGCATCGCCAGGCACCGAACCACCCGTTTCCCCTACCTGACACCAGTCGCAAATACGACACGTATAACTGGGAAACGATGGACGCTTCTTTTGGGATCAACCGCCCGCCACTAAGGGAGGGTCAACTTCCGTTTACGCTGGGGATTTACGAGCGGGCGCCAGGTAATTTCCGCACCGGAACCTTTGCTAATTTCTGGAACCACACTACCGACGATGCGCTAGGGGTGTTCATCGACGACGTGACCGGCTGGCAGGATCACGCCTACGCGTACGAGGTTGAGTCTCCGCGGCTGCAGGTGCGTTATTTTTTCAAGGACGAGCGGTTTTATTGGGAGTGGCCGCTCGGGCCGGGGCGCCGCTCGACCTGTCTCGCGTGCTACGACCACGCCAAAGATCGGGCCGCGATGCTGGACTTAGAGAACAAGGTGTCCTCGCGTGATAAAATCGACGGTTACAAAGTACCGCTCACGTTCACCTCGCACACGTTGTATCTCCAAAATCGCTACGGATCCCTCGATCTCAATCGAGTGAAAGATTGGGTCCTCGATTACCCCGACACGCTCCGCCGGCCCGCCCAGATTCTCGATGCTGGCAAGCTGCAGGACCCCCAGGCATTTGTGCAACGGGTGATGACATCGCCCTACGTTTGTACGTTGCCGGTCACCGGCACACGCCAGATGGCAGGCCACGGGCCACTGCCGGGCCGCAACATCATCAACTTCAGCCCCGTGCCCAGCCGCCAGATTCTGGGCAGCTGGATCGAGGGTTTCACCGCGAACGCCCCAGCGCTCGAGCCGCGGCAACGCCAGCGACTCACCGCCTTATTTCTGTTTTTAGCCTACGTCCACGCCGAAGAAGAATTTATGCCGGTGGCCCCGATGCTGGCCGGCCACCCGAA
Organism: Opitutia bacterium; assembly: GCA_947449835.1. Taxonomy (GTDB): domain Bacteria; phylum Verrucomicrobiota; class Verrucomicrobiia; order Opitutales; family Opitutaceae; genus Tous-C4FEB. The sequence goes on along the minus strand of CANFSZ010000056.1, from coordinate 9,041 downwards.
CTTTCTCGCCGATGTGAAGGCCGTGCCGCCAGCGATGGCCTACCTCTTCCCCGATCACCCGTTGTCGCCGACGTGGGCGGACCTGTGGGAGAAAAGCGTCGAGCTGAACACCCGTTTCAACACTCGACCAGCCGTCGAGTCTTGGAGCGCTCGAGGGGGACGTTGGACGGAAAATCTCGGCACCTACGTCTGGGCGTTCCTGCGCCCTTCGCTGCGCACCGATTACCTCCTCAAACTCTACGACGGCAACGAACGTTTCCTTTCGCCACAGCTAGCTGAAATGGCTGATTGGCTGACGCATGCGCTCTCCGCGCCCTTCAACGGTGAATCGGAAAAAGCCTACGCCAACCTGTTGCGCGTCGACCAAGGCCGCGAATGGGGCGTGGTTGGTCCAGGCCAGGGTCCACGGCGCGTGTATCCGCCGCAGGGCGCGCACTCGGAGCAACGAATTTCTCCACGTTCGCTTTGGTATCTGGGGTATAGCCTTAGAAATTACGCTCCCTTGGCGGCGGAACACGCCATGTGGGCAGCCCGACCCACCGACGGAGACTCAGAATCCTCGGCGCACGCCACGTCACCTTGGGACGCCATGTACCCAACGAAGGACAACCGAGGCACCAATCCCCACCTGCGCAGCTCCAAGTTCACCGGGTACGGCATCGTGCTGCGCGCCAGCGTCGACACCTCCGACGAAATTTCCATCCACCTCCAACAAATCGACGAGGGCCCCAATTATCGCTGGGGCCGCTCGGGCGAAGGGGGTTGCGGCATCCTTTATTTTTACGCGGGTGGAAAATCGTACAGCTATACCGGCCCCGAAGACGTCGGCGATCGCGACGATCAAGATACAGATTTCTGCACGACCTTTGGCGTCTACAAAGAGGGGCGTTTCCGCTCGATCGGCATGAACGGGCTAGTTCGCCCAATGTATGATCTCGGTGCCGGACAATACGCGGAACTCGTCCCACGCCGCGGGCCAGGAGCCTACGCTTTTCCTGAATATCTCGGCCGCAGCGTGCTGCTCGCGGGCAACCAATACTTTGTATTGTACGACAGCGTCGCCGATCAGGCCCTGATTCACCGCCTGACTTGGTTTGTCCGCAAAGGCGATCCGCTGCCGCAGATTCAACTACTCTTAGGCGCATTCGGCAGTCGGGAAACGCAGCGTACCGAAATCAGTACGGCTACCAGCGCAGGCACCTGGTTCGACGGCATGGGCGATTCTCTCGCCGTCGTGAGCCACCGCACAGACGTGCGCGCAGAAGGCACCGCTTTTGGTTGTCGCGTCACTTTACCCGGAATCACCGATTTGGTTTTTCGCCGGCCGGAACCGGTGCATTTCGCGGAGAAAGATTTACGTTTCGAGGGCACCGCGGGGTTTATACGCACCACGACCACAGGAATAGAATTCGCGCTGTTTCACGGCAGCCATCTCAGCGTACCCGGCATCACGTTTACCACCCCAGACGCTGAACTTGGCATCGGCGGTCGCATCGAAACTGGACAATCGCCGTCAGGAAAATTTCACGCACCCGCCGCCACGTCGCTGAGCATAAAGTCACATCATTTTACCGCCGGCCTGCGGCTCTACGTGGACGGCGTAGCGATCCCGAGCACCGTGAACACCGAAGGCGTCGAAATCACTTTAGCGCGCGGTGAGCATCGCTGGGAGTTTTCCGCCACGTCACCCACACCCGACGCGCCTACAATCCTGCGAACTGAAAATCGGGCGGGCGGAGGTCGGGTCATTGTCGCCACGGTCGCCGCCGCCACCCATTACCGGCTGGAACTCAGCCACGATCAGGGTGCGACGTGGCAGACGCAGGAGACCCGAGAAACGCCCTTGTTCAACGTCGGCGGGCTGGTGAACGAGCAAAAAATCCATATCCGCGCCGTAGCGCTCAACGCGCACCACGAAAGCGCGCCCGGACCGGAATATCCGCTCTACGTGATGAGCACGCCGCCGCCGCCGCCCGATGGACTGCGGTTACAACTGGCCGAAGGTCGCGCCGTGTTGAGCTGGGGTGAAATCTTGGGCACCTACGAATATCGGCTGTACGCCCGAGTCGCCGGCGAAAAAATCTTTAGTCTGCTTTACCGCGGCGGCGAACGCAGGTTTGTGGATCGTCGCGCGAGCATCCACGCATGCGCGACGCTCCCGGCTCCGACGCGAGCCTGGATCAACCCGGGTGTAGTCGAATACTACGTTACTGCCGTCAACGAGAACGGAGAGAGCGCTCGATCACGCCTCGCGAACACGGAACCCACGGCGTGGAGAAACTGGGACCCCAAGCCTGGCGAACCTTTTCGCCGCGTCACCAGTTCAGAAGGACAAAAACTCAAAACCTTGGGCGAGCCCACCGAGGATTATTATCCCTAAACGTAGCACCGCATTGCCCATGAATCAGCGCAGCCACAGGACGGGCTGGCGCACGGGCAAGTTGCGGCGCACTTCTTCGATCGTGGGATCGGCGTCGAGTTTTTGCCAGAGCTCGACCCAATCGGCGCGGCCAGCAGCCAAAGCACCGAAGATCAACGCGGGTTGGCGCACGGGCCAGTTGTCCCAATACATGACGTCGGGCTTGATCGGCTCGGGCGCGGTGCCCGGATCGGCGGTGGCGGGGACAGGCTTGCGAGCGGTTTTTAGCCAGGCATTTTTATCGGCGAGGAAGGGAGCGAGGAAGGCGACGCCGCGCACTAGGCTACGACCATCGGCGAGTTGGAAATTCATGAGATCGTCGCCGGGCCTCGAGAGCGCGACGGCAATGGCAGTCATGACGTCGAGGTTGAAGATGGAGTAGCCGTAGGGCTTGGTGCGGGCGAGTTCTTGCGGGAAACTGCCGTCGACGGCCATCTGGTTGGGCAGGTGGCTGGTGACGAGGCGTTGGCGGCATTCGGCGAGGACTGCGGTATCGCCTGCCAGTCGCGCGAAACAGGCGGCTTGGAGCGTCCAGCACGTGCCGTGGTTGTTCTTGGCGTTGCTCTCGTCGACGCCGTACGGGTGCGTGCGAATCCAGGAAAGGTACTCGCGAAACCAACTCGTGATCGCGGCGTCGGCGGCGGGCGTGAGGGCTTGGGAGCCGCGGAGGGCTTCGACGCCGAGAGCGACTTCGGCGAGGTGCACGGTGTCGATGACGCCGATGCTGCGACCCGTGCTGCGGCCTTTAATCGCCTGCGAGTAGAGGAGGTTGGGATTCATCTTCGTGGCCGGATCGACGAACCACGCTTGCAGGTGGCGCACGGCGGCGGCGGCGTAGCGTTCCTCGTGGGTGACTTTGTAGGCGGCGCTGAGGATGCCGAAGTCGCGCGCAAAACTCAGGAGCAACTGGCGGTGCGCGACGAAGTTGTCGGGGTTGGTGAGACCGTCGCGCTGGATGTAGGGCGCGTCGGGATTTTTGGGATCTGGCCACCAATAATCGCCTTCGGACGAAAAGTCGTGGAGGCCGCCGGCGCTGCGGGGGTTGCGCGCGGTGACGAGGGTCTTGGGCTCGACGCGGACGGAAACTTCAGCGGCCGGTACGAGCCGCGGGCGCTCGGCGGTGGCGAGGTCAAACTGGGGCAAAGCAAGAAGGGCGAGGAAGGCGAGCATGGGGATGAATTTTCTTTACCCATGAGCGGAGAAACGAGGCGCGGCAAGGGTTCGTAAAAGGATATCGTTAACTCGTTTTGCCGGGGTCTGCGCTTTCCCGCTTGCAGCGCGTTTCGGCGCGCTCAACCTTCGCCGAAATCTACGCTCATGCCCAAACGCCCTGATCTGAAATCCATCCTCATCATTGGTGCCGGTCCGATCGTCATCGGTCAGGCGTGCGAGTTTGACTACTCGGGCACCCAGGCCTGCAAAGCCCTGCGCGAAGAGGGCTACCGCGTCATCCTCGTGAACTCCAATCCGGCCACGATTATGACCGATCCGGAGTTCGCCGATGTCACTTACATCGAGCCGCTCAATCTCGAGATGCTCGAGAAGATCATCGCTGCCGAACGCCCGTCCGCGCTCCTCCCCACCCTCGGCGGCCAGACCGCGCTCAATCTCTCCATGGAGCTCAACAAGGCCGGCATCCTCGCCAAATACGGCGTGGAAATGATCGGTGCCAAGCCCGACGCCATCAACAAAGGCGAAGACCGCGAGCTCTTCAAACAATGCATGATCAAGATCGGCCTCGATGTCGCGAAATCGCGCACCGTGAAGTCGATGGCCGAGGCTCGCGAAGCCGCCGAGATGCTCGGCGCGTACCCGTTGATCATCCGTCCCTCCTTCACGCTCGGCGGCAGCGGCGGCGGCATCGCTTACAACAAGGAAGAATTCGAAGGCATCTGCGCCAACGGTCTCGATCTCTCGCCCGTCCACGAGGTGCTCGTCGAAGAATGTCTGCTCGGCTGGAAAGAGTACGAGATGGAGGTCATGCGCGACCATAAGGACCAATGCGTGGTCATCTGTTCCATCGAGAATTTCGACCCGATGGGCGTCCACACGGGCGACTCGATCACCGTCGCCCCAGCGATGACGCTCACCGACAAAGAATATCAAGTGATGCGCGACGCCTCGTTCGCCGTCATCCGCGAGATCGGCGTCGAGACCGGCGGTTCCAACATCCAGTTCTCCGTCGATCCCGTCACCGGCCGCATGGTCGTCATCGAGATGAACCCGCGCGTATCGCGTTCTTCGGCGCTCGCTTCGAAGGCCACCGGTTTCCCGATCGCCAAGATCGCCGCGAAACTCGCCGTCGGCTACACGCTCGACGAGTTGCGCAACGACATCACGCGCGTCACGCCCGCCAGCTTCGAGCCTACGATCGACTACGTCGTCACGAAGATCCCGCGCTTCACTTTCGAGAAATTCCTCGGGGCCGACACCACGCTCACCTCCGCGATGAAATCCGTCGGCGAGGCCATGGCCATCGGCCGTACGTTTAAGGAATCGATGCAGAAATGTCTGCGTTCGCTCGAGGTCGGCTCCCGCGGTTTTGGCGGCGGCGGCAAATTCGGCGGCGACGAGATTCTCGACGAGAAAACCATCAACGCCAAACTCGGCACGCCCAACTCCGAACGCGTGTTTTACCTCCGCCACGCCTTCCGCGCCGGCTACAGCGTCGAGCGCATTTTTGAGCTCACGAAGATCGACCCGTGGTTCCTTCACCAGCTCCGCGAGATCCACGAGATGGAGCAGGAGCTTTCCGCTAAGACGCTCAAAACCATCGACGTCACCACGCTGCGCCGCGCCAAACAGTTCGGTTTCTCCGACGCACAGTTGTCGCACATTTTTAAGTCCGATCTAAACGCCGTCCGCGCCCATCGCAAACAAGCGGGCGTCAACACGACGTACCGCCTCGTCGACACGTGCGCGGCCGAGTTCGAGGCGTTCACGCCGTACTACTATTCCAGCTACGGCGACGAAAACGAAATCCTCCCGCCGAGCGGCAAGAAAAAGATCATGATTCTCGGCGGCGGCCCCAACCGCATCGGCCAAGGCATCGAGTTCGACTACTGCTGCGTCCACGCCAGCTTCGCCCTCCGCGAAATCGGCTACGAGAGCGTGATGGTGAATTCTAATCCAGAAACCGTCTCGACCGATTACGACACCAGCGACCGCCTCTATTTCGAACCGCTCACGCTTGAAGACGTGCTCGAGATTTACACTCAGGAAAAATGCGACGGCGTGATCGTCCAATTCGGCGGTCAGACTCCGCTCAATCTTGCCACCGCTCTGAAGGCCAACGGCGTGAACGTCATCGGCACTTCCCCTGAGAGCATCGAGCTCGCCGAGGACCGCAAAAAATTCTCCGCCATTCTCGATGCTACTGGTTTAAAGTCGCCCGCCAATCGCACCGCGATGAACGAGACCGACGCGCTTAAAGCCGCCCAAGAAGTCGGCTTCCCCGTCCTTCTCCGTCCGTCCTTCGTGCTCGGCGGCCGCGGCATGTTTGTCGTCTACAGCGAAGATGAATTTAAAGCCGTCGTCCGCCAGGCGTTCGACGTGATGCCGGATAAACCGGTGCTCATCGACAAATTCCTCGAAGACGCGATCGAGCTCGACGTGGACTGCATCAGCGACGGCGAGACGAGCGTCGTCGGCGGCATGCTCGAGCACATCGAGTTCGCCGGCGTCCATTCCGGCGACGCCGCCATGGTGATGCCCCCGCACACCCTGAACGCCGCGATGCTCAACACCGTCCGCACCGCCACCTACGCGCTCGCGAAAGCGCTCAAGGTCGTCGGTCTCATGAACGTCCAGTTCGCCATCAAGGATAACGAGCTCTACGTCCTCGAAGTGAACCCCCGCGCCTCGCGCACCGTGCCGTTTGTCGCCAAAGCTATCGGCGTGCCGCTCGCGAAACTCGCCGCCAAAGTCATGACCGGCGCCAAGCTCAAAGACCTCGGCTTCACGCGCGAGCAGACGCCCAAACACTGGTGCGTCAAAGAAGCCGTGTTCCCCTTCGTCCGCTTCCCCGGCGCCACCATCGCCCTCGGGCCCGAGATGCGTTCCACCGGCGAAGTCATGGGCATCGACGCCGATCTCGGTGTCGCCTTCGCCAAGGCCCAAGCCGCCGCCAAACCCGGTCTGCCGACCAAGGGCAACGTGTTCCTCAGCGTCAAAGATGCCGACAAACCCCGCGCCACCGCCCTCGCGCGCGCCCTCGTCGAGCTCGGTTTCACGATCCACTCGACCAGCGGCACCGCCAAAACGCTCGCCGACAACGGCGTGCCCGTGAAACGTATTTCCAAGATCGCCGAAGGTCGCCCCAACGCCGTAGACATGCTCAAGAACGGCCAGATCCAACTGGTGATCAACACGCCCGCCGGCATGATCCCGCGTCAGGACGAAAATAAAATCCGCGCCGCCGCCTACGCTCACGGCGTGTGTTTGATGACGACGATCACCGGCGCCTTCGCCGCCGTCGAAGGCATCCGCGCCCTCCGCGACAAGCCCGTCGGCGTGAAGCCGATTCAGCTCTACCGCGGCAACGTGAACCTCGTCTAAAGCCCCGTGACCACGCCCGCGACTCTCGTCGCCCTGCTCCACGGTCCCGATCAACCCGGCCTCGTGGCGCGGGTCTCCGGCTGGATCTTCGAGCGCGGCGGCAACATCCTCCACGCAGATCAACACCGCGACATGGAGTCGGGCGTGTTCTTCCAACGCGTCGAGTGGGTTCCCGCCCAAGGCTCCGCTTCCGCCGACTCCGCCGCGTTCCACGCCTTCGCCGCGTCACTCGGCATGCATGCCCGCGTCGCCGCCTCTGCCCAGCGCCCGCGCGTGGCGATCTTCGTCTCCAAATTCGACCACTGCTTCCACGATCTGGTCCTGCGGTGGCGCGCCGGTGAATTCGCGTGCGACCTCGTCGCCGTCGTCTCCAACCACGCCGATCTCGCACCCGCCGCCGCGACCTACGGCCTACCGTTTCACGTCATACCTGTGACCGCCGCTGACAAACCCGCTGCCGAGGCCCGCCAACTCGCGTTGCTCCGCGAGCTGCGCGTCGATCTCGTCATCATGGCGCGCTACATGCAGGTGCTCTCGGGGGATTTTCTCTCGGGCTGCGGTTGCCCGGTGATCAACATCCACCACTCATTTCTCCCGGCTTTCGCGGGCGGCAAACCGTACCACCAAGCCGCCGCGCGCGGCGTGAAACTCATCGGTGCCACCGCGCACTACGCGACCGCCATCCTCGACGACGGTCCGATCATCCAGCAAGACGTCGCGCGCGTGACGCACCGCCACGACGTCGAAGATTTGATCCGCAAGGGCCGCGATCTCGAAAAATCCGTCCTCGCCCAAGCGGTCCGTTGGCATCTCGAAAATCGCGTCCTCGTCTACGGTCACAAAACCGTCGTCTTCGACTGAGATTTTTTGATCCCGTCATGCTCGCGATCCGCATTCACGCCACTGGCGGACCCGAAACGCTCCAGGTCGACGACATTCCTGTGCCCGCGCCCGCCGCCGGCGAGGTGCGCATCCGCGTCGAGGCCGCGGGCCTCAACTTCATAGACACCTATCAACGCAGCGGACTCTACGCGGTGCCGTTGCCCTTCACGCTCGGCGCGGAGATCGCCGGCATCGTGTCGGCCGTCGGCGCCGGCGTGACGGAATTTGTTCCCGGCGATCGTGTCGCCACCGCCAAAGCCAGCGGCGGCTACGCGGCCGAAGCCCTCGCGCCCGCCGCCCACGTCGTGAAAATCCCCGCCGGCGTGACGACGTCCACCGCCGCCGCACTGATGTTGCAAGGGCTCACGGCGCATTACCTCGTCAGCGATACGTTTGCGCTGAAAGCTGGCGACTCCGCGCTCATCCACGCGGCCGCCGGCGGCGTCGGTTTGCTGCTCGTGCAACTCGCCAAGCGCCGCGGTGCGCGCGTGATCGCGACCGTCGGCACCGAGGAAAAAGTGGCCCTCGCCCGCGCAGCCGGCGCGGATGAAGTCATCGTTTACACGCGCGAACCATTTACGGCCGCCGCGCGGAATTTCACAGGCGGGCGTGGGGTGGACGTCGTGTACGACGCGGTCGGGAAAGACACGTTTACTGGCAGCATCGACAGCCTGCGGCCGCGCGGGATGTTGGTCTCATTCGGCAACGCGAGCGGACCCGTGCCGCCCTTCGCGCCGCTGTTGTTGGCGCAGAAAGGCTCGTTGTTTTTCACGCGGCCCACGCTCGTGCATTATACGCAGACGACGGCCGAACTGCGCGCCCGCACCGACGATTTATTTGGCGCCGTGCTGGCGGGCACGTTGCAGGTGCGGATCGGGGCGACGTTTAAGCTCACCGCCGCCGCCGAGGCGCACCGCGCGCTCGAGAGCCGCGGCACGACCGGCAAAGTCCTGCTCGTGCCCTAGGCCGCATAAATAAACCGCCTAAACCCGAGACCCGCGGGGATTGAGCCGGGTGATTTCCTGCATTTACACCGCCGGAGGCATTTGCTCTTGTCCCCGGTTTACACGATACCAACACACGCGCCATGACCACCCCCGCCAGCCCTGCCCAGCCCACTCCTTCCGGTGATGACCGCAACCTCGTCGCGGTGGATGCGACCTACATCGCGCCTTCCTTCGAG
>CANFSZ010000055.1 GCA_947449835.1 Opitutia bacterium | reverse complement strand
CCGAGCCGCAGTCGATTGCGGAAATCCACCTCACCTTCGACTCCGGCTTCCACCGCGAACTTATTCTTAGCGCAAGCGATGCCGTTACCGAGAAAACTATTCGCGGCGCCCAACCTGAGCTCGTGCGCGACTACGAATTGCTCATCGACGACCAAGTGGTCGACGCTGTTACGGGTAATTACCTGCGGAAGCGCGTCCACCGTTTGCGTCAGCCGGTTCTTGCCCAGCGTCTTCGCCTACGGGTTCTCGCCACGCACGGCGCGCCAACCGCGCGTGTTTTTGAAGTCCGGGCCATGTGCTGAGGCTGATCGTTAATCGCGGCTTTTCCACGCCCTGTCTTGTTTTACGCCCCACACAAAAAATGAAACTACCCCGTCGCGATTTCATCCGCCTTTCAGCCACCGCAGCGCTGGCCGCGGTCGCGAGGCAGGCTCCTTATCTCTACGCGGCCACCGTATCGGCTGGCCTCGGCGATGACCTCGACCTCAGTGGTTGGCTGCAACCCGTCTCGGCAGGAGCCGTTTTCGAAAGTCCGAATTGGTGCATCTGGTGCGGCTCAGCCGTACGCGGCGACGACGGTAAATATCATCTCTTTTACTCACGCTGGCCGTCGCGACTTGGGCACTACGCGTGGGTCACGCATTCGGAAATCGCGCGTGCGGTCGCTGATTCGCCGACGGGTCCTTATCGCCACGTCGATGTGGTCCTGCCAGCGCGCGGCGAATCATTTTGGGACGGCTCCTGCACGCATAATCCCACAATCCTTCGCGTCGGGAAAAAATTCTGCCTTTATTACATGGGCAACGTCGGCGACGGCATCGTGCCACCGAAGAGCCTCAATTGGACCCACCGCAACCACCAGCGTATCGGCGTCGCGCTCGCTGATTCTCCTGCCGGCCCGTGGACGCGTTTCGATCGCCCCGTCGTCGACATCAGCCCGGACCAGGCTGCCCCTGATGCGCTCATGACGTCCAATCCCGCGGTGTGCGTTCGACCCGACGGTGGTCTGCTTATGGTTTACAAAGCCGTCGCCACGAAAGGCAAAGCTCCGTTCGGTGGCCCGGTTGTCCATCTCGTAGCCACCGCCGTCCAACCCGAGGGCCCGTGGAAGAAAAACCTCACGCCGATTTTCACTAAGCCCGGCGAACACTTCGCGGCTGAAGACCCGTTTATTTGGCACGACGGCGAGCGCTACCGCGGCATTGTGAAAGACAACAACGGCATTTTCACCGGCAAAGGTTACTCGCTCGCTCACTGGGAATCGCGCGATGGCTTTGACTGGCGCCCGGCCAAGCACGTGTTCGTCACCACGCCTGAGATCACTTGGACCGATGGAGCGAAGAAAAAACTCAACGCCCTCGAACGCCCACAACTCATCTTCGACGCAGCCGGCGCACCCCGTACGTTATTGTGCGCCGGGGCTTATACCAGTGATCGCACGCGCAGCTTCAATGTCGCGATCCCGCTGCGCCGGCCTTTTTCCAGCCATTCATGAAAAAAATCCGTAATCTGCGTTGGTGGATTATTGGCCTCATTTTTTTGGCGTCGGTGTTGAATTACATCGATCGGCAGGCGCTCTCCATCCTCGCGCCGACGGTGCAAAAAGATCTTGGGCTCACCAATCGGGACTACGCGCTGGTCGTAAATCTTTTCCTCGTCGCTTACACGATCTCCTACATCGTTTCGGGACGCTTGGTCGACAAACTCGGCGTGCGTCTGAGCCTCGCGCTTTTCATCGGCTGGTGGTCCGTCGCCAATATGCTCACGGCCTTTTCCCGCTCCCTTGGATCGTTGGGAGTTTTTCGTTTCCTGCTCGGGCTCGGTGAAGCGGGCAACTGGACGGCCGCGCCGAAAGCCGTCTCCGAATGGTTTCCGGCCCGCGAGCGCGGCCTCGCGATCGGCGTCTACACTTTGGGCGCCACGATGGGTGCGACGTTGGCTCCAGTCCTCATTTTGGCTCTCGCTTCGTGGCACAATTGGCAGGCTGCGTTCGTCGTTACGGGCGCAGCCGGTTTGCTGTGGCTGATTCCGTGGCTCTGGCTTTATCGGCGGCCGCAAGAACATCCGCGTGTCACTGCGGCAGAACTTGAGCACCTCGCGAGTGACGCGGTTGCAGAAAAAACGGCTGACGTCGCGGCTTGGGGCGATGGGCGCGCCCTTTTCGCCCGCCGCGAACTTTGGCTGCTGGTTGCAGGGCGGATGCTAACGGATCCTGTCTGGTATTTTTTCCAGTTTTGGTTCGCCAAATATCTCTACGAGGGCAGGGGGCTCGACCAGAAATCTCTTTCCGTCACCTGGGTTATCTTTCTCGCCGCCGATATGGGGGCGCTGGGTGGTGGTTGGTTTTCGGGTTTGATGGTGAAACGGCAGGTGGCGCCCGCGCTGAGTCGGCTGCGTGTCATGCTCGGGTGCGCGGCGCTCGTGCCGCTCGCGGCGCTCATTCCATTTTCGGGTTCACTTGGGCTTGTGCTCGCGCTCGGGATGATCGCGGTGTTGGCGCACATGGCGTGGTTGATTAACCTCAGCGCGCTTGTCACCGACGTCGTCCCGCGTCGTTCATTGGCCACAGTTTTCGGACTCGTCGCTGCGGGCAGCACGTTGGGTGGAATCGTGATGAATCAAGCCGTTGGGCAACTTGTCTCGGGTCATTCGTATGATTGGGCGTTTTATCTTATGGTCGGCGTCCATCCTCTGGCTTGGATGATCTTGTGGTTTGGCCGAGTTTTTCGGCCTACAGCCTCGGTGGCGATCTGAGGTTTGCTCAACGCTAGTGAACGATTTCACCGAAATAAGGATTGTTTGCGGGCAAAGTCGCCAATTTTATCAAATCCTACCCTTGGAGTCTGCGTCCCGTTTCTAACCCCACCCGATTTAGCCGTATCGCGGCTATCATTTCCTCATGCACACCTCGTCAACCCTGCGTCTCGTCTTAACCCGATTTTTGATCGCTCTCGCGCTCGCCGCGCCCGGCCACGGCTGGTCGCAAGCGGCGCCTTCTACCTCGACTCCTACCGCGGCGAAAACAACCGCGAAAGAAGAGGCGATCACGCTCAATACGTTTCAGGTCAACGCCGACCCCGACGACACCTACGACGCGACTAACACCAATTCCGTCATCGGCACCAACACCCCGCTCAGCAAGACCCCGCTCGACGCTAAAATTTTCAACCGCCAGCTCATGGACGAACTCGGTATCGTTGATGCGACCGAAATGCTCGCCAAATTCGGCGGCCTCGGGCCGGCTTTGATCGGTTCCGGCAACGAAGACGTCCGCGGCAATCTGGAGGGCGACCGCCAAGACCCCAAGAGCATGACCATGCGCGGACTCCAAATTAACAATCCGCGGCGCGACGGTTTTCTGCGTTCCGATACTACGCTCCTCGACTCTTTCGACATCGAACGCGTCGAAGCCATCGGCGGCTCCAACTCCCTGCTTTTCGGTTCGGGCGATGCGGGCGGAGTGGTCACAAGCAATTCCAAGCGCGCCTATCTCAATCGGCGCTCCCTCGCGCTCACGGCCGTCGCCGATTCCGAGGGCTCACTCCGCGCCACCATCGATGCCGGTGCGGGCAATCGGATGTTCGGCCTCCGCGTCAATGGCGTGAAATCTAGCACCAAGTACTTTCGCCCCAACATCAGCCAAGCCGCTAAAGGTGCGCAAGTCGCGGCTACGTTCCGACCTTGGAAGTGGCTCGAAATTCGCGGCGAATACCGCGAGTACCAACGCGACGCCATCCTCGCCCAAGCTGTCATCGTGCGTGCGCCGCTCACCCTGCTTTTGCCCAACGGCGCTCGCGTGGATAATCAAAACTCCCGCTACCTCGCCGCCTTCCCCGAATCCCGCAATCTTACGGATGGAAAATTTGATCTGACCACGGTCGATTCCGCTATCGGGCCGTATCGCCGCGACGCTTATTTCAACAAGCTGAAATCCATCGTCGCCGAAGCCACCCTCGCCGAAGGCCTCGCGGTGCAACTCCGCTATGGTCACGACGCGCGCGTAAATCAGAGCCTCAACCCGAGCTCGACCACGGTCTACGCGCCCGGCGCCACGGGTAACCTCTACGTCGATCCCGCCACTGGTAGCGTAGGCACCAAGTGGTCGATGAATCAGACGCTCAACGATGCGCCCTTCTGGACGGGTGCTCGTGGCTACCGCGGTGCGGTCGTTTACCAAAAGGATCTTGGTCGCTGGGGCCGTCATCAAGTCAGCGGCTTCTATCAAGACATGTTCTCGTGGGTGAATTCCGAAGCCTGGCGCTTTTATGAGACCGACAGCAGCGGCGCCATCATCCAGGACCTCACCAAGATCAACAATACCGAGTCCGGCCGCAACGCCATGCCTTCCGTCTGGGTCGAAGCGTTCCCGAAAAATCTTATAGGTAATATCTCTTGGCTCTCTCAGTCTCTCGTCCACCCCAACGGCAAGACCTACAAACTCATGCCGCAGATCTACCCCTACGCCGTGCCCAAGACCGCCGGCAATCCGCTCGGTCTCTCCGGCCCGATCAACGCCACGACCGGTCAAACCACCGTCAGCACCAGCGTCTATGGCTATGACGACACGCGTGAGACGAGCTTCGGCTTTAGCTCTTTCAGTTCGTGGTGGAAGGAACGCATCGACACGATGATCGGCTACCGCTCCGAAGAAGCCATGGCTTACCGCGTGCAGACCGATCTGCGCCGTGGCCCCATCACCTACGACAGTCTCACCACCGGTGTCGTCTTCGACACTCCGATCAAGGGCCTGCGCGGCTCCGTTAATTATTCCACCAACGGAAAGATCAATTTCGACACCACGCGCGACGTCTTCAACCAGCCCCTCCCGCCCGGCAAAGGCACGAGCAAAGACGTCGGCCTCAAATTCGGTCTCTGGGAAAATCGCGTCTCGGGTAATTTTAACTACTACGTCTCTGAAGCGCAAAATTTCACTGCGACTCTCGGCAATCGCGACGATGTCGATCCCAATGGCATCAACGGCCGCAACGGCGGTAACGCCTACGTCTACAGCAAAACCTCCGACGGCTATAATCTCACGCTCTCCAGCCGCCCGCTTACGGGCTGGGAAGTGCGCGTAAATTTTGCCACCGCCAACGGTAGCGAACGCAGCACGGTTATCCTGCCGCAATTTTACAACGACCAGTTCAACACCACGACCGTGGGCGGCCAGACCGTCGTTGGCGTTAAGTCCGGTACAGCCATCGCGCCTTTGCTCGTCCCGTCGGATCCGTTGAATCCCGCCTCCGCACAAATTCCGCTGTCTCTATCGATGTTGAAAGATCCTAACAGCCTCTACTTCGCCCAACTCGACGTAGAATCGGGTCAAATCCTCAACGCCCAAACTCTAGGTATGCTAACCCCTGGTGTTGGCACGGGCGTCGTCGGGTTGCCGATCACGCAACATCAACTCGGTTTCGTCTCGCCCAGCGGCGGTACTTTGATCGTACGCAAAGCCGGAGAAGCTACCGTCGGTTACGCCGAACGCTCCTACAGCATCATCAACCGCTATCAATTTGACCGCGGCCTCTTGAAGGGCCTCGTCGTCGGTCTCAGCACCAGCTACCAACAAAATTATCGCGCCTATATGTATAACGACGCGGCCGACGGCGGTAAGCGTAAGATGTTCCTCTTCCCTGACCGCACCGTTCATGATGTCTACGGCATTTATCGCTTCCGGCCGACGAAGCGTTTCACCGCCTCCATCCAGCTCAACGTCGCTAATGTCCTCGACGTCAATCGCACGCTCTACCTGCTCAACAGTTCCAACGGCACGTTGCGCTACGCCCAATGGTTCAACGCCCCGCGTAAATTCTCCGTCACGACCACGCTGCGTTATTGAACCCAGCGCCGCCGGCGTTTTTTACTCTTCGCGCTATGATTCGTTCGCTTTGCCTCTTTGTGTGGTTGCTAGGCTCCCAGTTGGCATTTGCGTTCGCCGCTGGCGCCGCGCCGGCGACAACCCCGCTCACCCGCCCCGTTGAAGTAAGCGGCATTTATCCGCACCTCGCCTATTTCAACACCTCGGGGGAGTGCGGCACGGGCGCGGTCGTTCCTTGGGCTGACCGGCTCTGGATCGTCACCTACGCCCCGCACAAACCGAAGGGCTCCGACGATCAGCTCTACGAAATCGACTCCGCGCTCCGGCTGACCGCCCGCCCCGAGAGCGTCGGTGGCACCCCCGCCAATCGTTTCATCCACCGCGAATCGCAGCAGCTCTTCATCGGCCTCCACGCTATCGATGCGCAGGGTCACGTTCGCACCATTCCGTATGAAAAAATGTACGGACGCCCCACCGGCAACGCCCGTCATCTCTCCGATCCGGCTAACAAAATTTATTACGCCTCGATGGAAGAAGGTTTTTATGAGGTCGACGTCCACACGCTCGCTGTCACCGAACTTTTTCGCGACGAGCAACTCAAAGACGGCCGTAAAGCCAATCTCCCCGGCTACCATGGCAAAGGCCTCTATTCGGGCCAAGGTCTTCTCCTCTACGCCAACAACGGCGAACACGGTCCCGCCGCGCTCGTGAATCCCGAGATACCCTCGGGCGTCCTCGCCTCTTGGGACGGCGCCGCGGAAAATTGGTCCGTGATCCGCCGCAACCAATTCACCGAGGTCACCGGCCCCGGCGGTCTCACAGGCAACGCCGCTCCCGTCACCGATCCCGTCTGGTCCATCGGTTGGGATCACCGCTCGCTCATTCTCCAAGTGCTCGATCACGGCGCGTGGCACAGTTACCGGCTCCCGAAATCCAGCCATTCCTACGACGGCGCCCACGGTTGGAACACCGAGTGGCCGCGCATCCGCGACATCGGCGAAACCGATCTGCTCATGACGATGCACGGTGCGTTTTGGCGGTTCCCGAAAAATTTCGACGCCACGCACTCCGCCGGCATCGTCCCGCGCTCCAACTACCTTAAAGTTATCGGAGATTTCGCCCGCTGGAATGATCGCCTCGTCCTCGGTTGCGACGATACCGCCCAGAGCGAATTTCTCAACAAGCGCAAAGCCAAGGGCGCTCTCGTCGGCCCCGGCCAATCCCAGTCCAACTTGTGGTTCATCGACCCCGCGCAACTCGATCGCCTCGGCCCGCTCATCGGCCGCGGCGCCGTCTGGCTCAACGAACCCGTCAAAGCGGCCGCGCCGTCCGACGCTTTCCTCTTCGCGGGCTTCGATCACCGCGTGCTCCATCTCGCCCACGACGCGCCCGTCGCGGTCACGTTTACCCTCGAGGTTGATCGCGCTGGTGACAATACGTGGAACGAACTCCGCCGCGTCGAAGTTCCCGCCGGCGGTTATGCTTTCACCGAATTTTCTCCAAGCGAAACCGGCGCCTGGGTTCGCGTGCGCGCCACTCGCGACTGCGCTCACGCCACCGCGACGTTCTCTTATCGCGCGACCGACTCGCGCACCACGATGGCCGCGCCGCTGTTTGCTGGTCTTGCGACCGATTCTACAAAAAAACCTCTCGGCGGCCTTTTGCACGCCCGTGGCGCCGGCAAAAAAACGCTCGGCCTCGCCGTGGGCGACGCGTTTTACGAAATGGGCCCGGATCTCCAGCTGCACCCAAGTGCCGAACCCGGCGCGGCGGCTTGGATGGAAAAGCACGTTGCGATCCCGCGCGACGCGCTCGCTCTCGACGCCGCGAGTGTGATTTATACCGACGAAGCCGGCAAACGCTGGCGCCTCCCGCGCGGCCGTGCCGATTACCGTCTTGAAGGGCCGCTCGGTTTCGAGCGCACCGACCGCGAAGTTTGCACCGAACGCGATCTCCTCAACGCCGCGGGCACCTTCTTTGAGTTGCCCGCCGAAAACGCCGGCGGCATCGCCAAGGTCCGCGCACTCACTACGCATAATCGCCGTATCCAAGATTACGCCTCGTGGCGAGGATTGCTGGTGTTGACCGGTCTCGACGAAGACGCGCCGGTTTCGAATACTCACATCGTGCGCTCCACCGGCGGTAAGGCCGCGGTTTGGCTCGGGGTCGTGGACGATCTGTGGAGTCTCGGCAAACCCGTCGGCGTCGGCGGCCCGTGGAAAAATACCGCCGTCCAACCCGGCTTCGCTTCCGATCCTTATTTGCTCACGGGCTATGATCGTAAAACGCTCACGCTCTCGCACGCGTCGGCCGCGCCCGTACGTTTCCGTGTCGAAGTCGATCTCACCGGTACGGGTCAATGGGTGAACTATCGCAGCTTCGATGTGCCCGCCGGCCAAACAATCGCTCATGCGTTCCCGGAGGCGTATCAAGCCTACTGGCTTCGCGTGGTTGCCGAGTCGGCCACCACCGCCACGGCGTGGCTGGAGTATAAGTGAGACATTACGTGGGTTATTTTTTTGAGCGTTAAACAGAGCTACACCCCATGCGCTCACCCTGTTTTTTACTGGCGGCTTTTTTGGTCACATCGCTCGCCCTCGTTGCCGCCGATACCGCCCGGCCGCGCAACATCGTCATCATCTATGCCGACGACCTCGGCTACGGTGACTTGAGTTGTTACGGCGCGCACCGCGTGAGCACACCTCACGTCGACCGCCTCGCGCGCGAAGGCCTACGCTTCACTTCTGCGCACACGACTTCGGCGACGTGCACGCCCTCGCGTTTTGCGCTGCTCTCCGGCGAATATCCCTGGCGACGCGATGGCACGGGCGTTTTGCCCGGCGACGCTGCGCTCGTGATCGACACCCAGCGCGCGACCTTGCCGGCGATCTTGCAACGCGCGGGCTACGCCACCGCCGCGATTGGCAAATGGCACCTTGGCCTCGGCGTGCCGAACCAAGCGATCGATTGGAATCAACCTATCGCGCCCGGCCCGCGCGAAGTGGGTTTTGACACCAGTTTTATTATGGCCGCCACGGCGGATCGGGTGCCCTGTGTTTACGTGGAGAATCAGCGCGTCGTCGGCCTCGACCCCGCCGATCCGTTGCGCGTGAGCTACAAAGAACCGTTTCCCGGCGAACCCACCGGCATCACCGATCGCGCGAAGCTCAAACTCAACTGGTCGCACGGGCACAACATGGCCGTCGTGAACGGCATTGGCCGCATCGGCTATTTCACTGGCGGCCGCGCTGCGCAATGGATCGATGAAGACATGGCCGACACCTTTACGCGCAAGGCCGTGGACTTCATCAACCGCGAGAAAGACCGACCCTTTTTTCTCTACTTCGCGCCGCACGATATTCACGTGCCGCGCGTCCCGCATCCGCGCTTCGTCGGCCGCACCGTCATGGGCGCGCGCGGCGATGCTATCGTTCAATTCGATTGGCAGGTTGGCGAAATCCTCGCCGCCCTCGAGCGCCACGGCCTCACGCGCGACACGCTAGTCATCCTCAGCAGCGACAACGGCCCCGTCCTCGACGACGGCTATCAAGACGGCGCCGTGGAAAAACTCGGCGACCATCGCCCCGCTGCGCAGCTTCGCGGTGGTAAATACAGCCGCTTTGAAGCCGGCACGCGCGTGCCCTTGCTCGTGCGCTGGCCGGCACGCGTCCGCGCGGGCGTTTCGGATGCGCTCGTAAGCCAAGTCGATTTTCTCGCCACGCTCGCTGCGCTCACCGGCCAGAAACTCGCCGCCGCCGATGCGCCCGACAGTCTGGATCAAACCGCCGCGCTCCTCGGCGAATCGCCCCGCGGGCGCGATTACGTGATCGAGCATCATAACAAACTCGCGCTGCGCGAAGGCAGTTGGAAATTCATCGCGCCCGCCGGTGGCGAAGCAGTCGCGAAATTTACCGCCAGCCAAACCGCTAATCTGCCAACGCCTCAACTTTACGACCTCGCGAGCGATCCCGGTGAAACCAAAAATCTCGCCACCGCCGAACCCGCCCGCGCTGCCGCCATGGCCGCGCGTCTCGCGGCGTTAAAAACTGCGTCGCGCACCCGCCCCTGATTTACCCAGTTATTTTTTACTTAGACCTTAATTAGCCCCATGAAACGTCTCCACGCTCTCGTCCTCGCCCTTTTTTTCACGACGTCTGCCCTCGCGGCCGACCGCCTTCTAGTCGAAGCGGAAAACTTTTCCGCTCCCGGTGGCTGGTCGCTCGACACGCAGTTTATCGACATCATGGGTTCGCCATACTTGCTCGCGCACGGCCTCGGCCAACCGGTGGCCGATGCGACCACGACGATCACGTTGCCAACCGCCGGCACGTACCGCGTCTGGGTCCGCACCAAAGACTGGGTCGGCGAGTGGAAAGCCCCCGGCGCGCCCGGAAAATTTCAGCTTCTCATTAACGGTCAGCCGCTCACCGAAACTTTCGGTACGAAGAGCGCCACGTGGTTCTGGCACGACGGCGGCACGGTCCAAATCCCCGCACCCAAAACCACGCTCACACTCCACGACCTCACCGGCTTCGACGGGCGTTGCGATGCGATTTATTTTACCCGCGATCTGCAGGAAATCCCGCTCAACGACTCCGCGCCGCTCTCCGCGTGGCGCCAAGCCGCGCTCGGGCTCCCCGCCACGCCCGAAGACATGGGCGAGTTTGACCTCGTCGTGGTCGGCGGCGGCTACGGCGGCATGGGTAGTGCGATTTCGGCGGCTCGCATGGGCCTGAAAGTTGCCTTCATTCAAAATCGCCCCGTCCTTGGCGGTAACGGCAGCTCCGAAGTCCGCGTGTGGTCGCAGGGTCTCGTGCGCCGCGGTAAATATCCGCACATCGGCGAGATGGTCGAAGAGTTCGCCGACAAAGCCAAAAACTCGCCCGGCACTTATGAAGAATTCGGCGACGCGCAAAAAGAAGCCCTCGTCCGCTCCGAGAAAAATATTTCTCTATTTCTGAACGAACACGTTTATGCCGCCACCACAATTGGCGGCCGAATCGACTCTGCGACCTCGCTCAATACCCGTGACAGTCGGCGGAAAAAATTCCGCGGCAAATTTTTCGCCGATTGTACGGGCCACGGGACGCTCGCGGCTCTCGCCGGCGCCAAGACCGAGATCGAGCTCAAAGACCTCCTCGGTATGTCCAACATGTGGGTTTGGAGCAATGCCTCCGCCGTGCGCTCCTTCCCTACGACGCCTTGGGCCCTCGATCTCAAGATGGATGATTTTCCTTACCCCAAGCCCGGCAAAGGCGAAATGAAGGACAAAGGTAAAGGCGAATGGTTTTGGGAAAGCGGTTTCGCCAAACACCCTCTCAACGACCTCGAACTCATCCGCGATTGGAACCTCCGCGCGGTTTTCGGCGCGTTTAACGCGATGAAAAATCGCGACGGCGCTCCCGAGCATCCCAACGCGCAACTCGACTGGGTCGCCTACATCGGCGGCACGCGTGAATCCCGCCGCATCGTCGGCGACGTCATGCTCACGCGCGACGACATCGTGGGCAAAAAAGTTTTCCCCGACGGTTGCGTCCCCAGCACGTGGAGCATCGACCTCCATTTCCCCAAAGAAGAATACGCGAAAAAATTTCCCGAAAATCCATTCATCTCCGTCGCGAAATTCGATGCTCGGGTCGACCGCCAATATGGCTATCCGATTCCGTATCGCTGTCTCTATTCGGTTAACATCGATAATCTATTCATGGCCGGCCGCGACATCAGCGTTACCGATGAAGCGCTCGGCACGATTCGCGTGATGCGGACCATCGGCATGATGGGCGAAGTCGTCGGTAAGGCCGCGGCCATTGCGGTTCAGCGCGGCGGCACGCCCCGTGACGTCTACGCGAAATACTGGAACGAACTCGATAGCCTGCTCCAGCTGCCCGGCCGCGCCCGTCGCGCCAACCTTGAAGCGCCTTTTCAAATCTCGGGCCCTGCGCCCGCTCCGGTTGACGACAACGGTGGACGAGGCGGCGGCGTCAACCCCGCCAACTTGCCCGGCATCGTCATCGACAACAAAGCCGCCCGCCTCACGGGCACTTGGACCACCGGTTCCAATCTCGAACATATCGGCAACGATTACGTCTTCGCCCGTGGCCCCGGACATACGGCCGTTTTTCCCTTCACCGTGCCCGCCGATGGCCGCTACGAAGTCCGCTTCGCCACCGCCCCGCATGAAAACCGTGCGAGCAACACCGCCGTCGTGGTCCGACATGCCGATGGTACGACACCGGCGACCCTCAACCAACGCCAACCCGCGCCCATCGGCGGTCGCTGGATTTCGCTCGGCTTTTTTAATTTCAAGGCCGGTCAACTGGCCGCCGTCGAAGTCGATGCCACCGGTGCCGACGGCAACGTCCACCTCGACGCCGTGCAGGTTTTGCCTGCAAAGTAAGGCTGGCGCGCGTTGACCTCAGCGCGCCGCCGCCCCTCCGTTGAAATCCCTCGCTCTCCAAATTTATCGCTTCGCGGTCGTCGTCGCGATCGCGTGGTTGATCCGTGACGTCGCTGTGCGTCAGCGCGTGCAGGGCGATTCCCCGGTCGTCGCGGGCGAAATCGTTTCGCTGCTTCCGGAGGCTTTTGCGTTACGTCCCGATGATTCGGCGCGGGATGGACTTTTTGTGCTCAATCGCGCGGGCCGCGAACTCGGCTACGTGGTGCGCACGCAACCGGCGTGTCGTGATATCATCGGCTACGCCGGCACCACCGATGCGCTCGTCGTGCTCGACCGTGATTGGAAAATTCTCGGATTAAAAATTCATGCCTCAGAAGACACCACCAGCTACGTTAACGACATCGCCCTTGATCGACGTTTTTTGAAAAAGTGGAACGGCCTTACCTGGGACGCCGCGGCGGCGCTCGATCTGAAAGCGGCTGGCATCGAAGGCGTTTCGGGCGCGACCATGACGAGCATGGCTATCGCTCAAAGCGTCAAAGCGCGGCTTCAACTCAGCCGCGATCAACTCGCCGCGCGCGTGCCGTTGCGCTTGGCCGCGCGCGATGTCGCGCTGCTCGTGGTGCTTGCCGCCGCGGGCATTATGGCCTTCGGCCGCGCGGAGTGGCGGCAGCGTTGGAAACGACCTTACCAAATCGCTCTACTTGTATACGTCGGTTTTATTGCAGGTGATCTTATAGCTCAGAAAATGCTCATCGGTTGGGCGCGCGGCGGGGTGCCTTGGACAAGCGCGCCTGGCTTGTTGTTACTTACGGCGGCGGCGCTCGTCGTACCATGGGCGAGCGGAAAACCGTTTTATTGTCACCATATCTGCCCGCATGGCGCCGCGCAGGAACTTATCAGTCAAATTCGGCCTAAGCGTTTTCAAGTCACGCTCTCGGCCGACGTCATCCGCGGTTTAGAAATTTTACCGGGTGCTTTGCTCTTTTTTACTTTGGTCGTCGCCATGGTCGCGTTGCCCTTTGACCTCGCCGGACTCGAGCCGTTTGCGGCCTATGTTATCCGATCTGCCGGGGTCGCGACGCTCGCGGTCGCAGGGATTGGTTTGGTCGCGGCATTTTTCGTACCGCAGGCTTATTGTCGGTTCGGTTGCCCCACGGGTGCATTGCTCAACTTCGTGCGTACACGCGGCGCGACCGATTCATTTTCGCGGCGTGATGCCGTCGCGCTAGGCTTGGTCGTATTAGCCTTCGTCTTGAACGTAAATCAACTCGCGGCGCTCCATTGGATTCAAGGCGTCCCATGAAACGGCCGTGGGTATTATTTTTTGTGTTAGGGTTTTTCGTGTCACCACTCTTGGCCGCCGAGCCTGTGGTGCTAAGTGGTCGCGCGATGGGTACGACGTGGACGGTAAAATTTATTCAACCAGCTTCGCCGCTTAACCCAGTCACGCTCCATGCTCGAATCTCTGAAAAATTAGAGCAACTGGAGCAGCAATTTTCCACGTATCGACCTGCGTCGGAGCTTTCGCGTTTTAACGCGACCCGGCGTACGGAGTGGATTACGGTTTCACCTGAAATTGTGCGCGTCGCGGCGGCAGCCCAAGCGTTGAGTTGGCGCTCCGAGGGCGCCTTCGATGTGACGGTGGCGCCGTTGGTACAGCTTTGGGGTTTTGGGACGCAGCGACGGGCTTCACCGCCTTCGGCACAAGAAATCACTTTTGCGCAGGCGCTGGTGGATTGGCGTCGCCTCGAAGCAAGGCAGTCGCCTCCGGCGCTACGTAAAACGCGGCCGGATCTCTCGGTGGATTTTTCGTCGATCGCTAAAGGCTTTGCGGTGGATGAGATCGGTGAACGGCTCCGCGCGCTGGGTGTAGATGAGTGTTGGGTGCAGATCGGCGGAGATATTAAAACGGTGGGCGCACGTGGTTGGCGTGCCGGTATCGCTTGGCCGGGGGCACCCAGGACGCAGTCGCCGGCGACATTACAGGTGTTTGAATTGATCGGTCGCGCGCTTTCGACCTCGGGCGATGCGAATAATTTTTTCCAGTACGAAGGGCGACGTTACGGGCACATCATAGATCCGCGTACAGGCGAGCCGGTGCGTGGTGAAGTGGCGGCGGTCAGTGTGCTGGATGAGTCGTGCGCGGCTTCGAGCGCGCGGGCGACGGCGCTGTTTGTGCTCGGTGCGGAGCAGGGTTTTACTTTCGCGGTGCGAGAGCGGATCGCCGCGCTGTTTATCGTGCGTACGGGCGAAAAATTTACGCTCAAGCCGACGCCGGAGTGGCCTCAAGGCCCGGCTTCGGGTGGGCGCTGAGATTTGGCGTTGGGCTCGGTGAGTTCGCTCACGGACGTGGTGCGCCAGTTGAGCGTGATGGAGAGGATGCGAAAAACGAACGTGAGGCCGATGGCTCCGACGGCCGCGTGCGTGGGCGTGAGTTGGAGTTGAGTGACAAAAAATACGAACAGCACGGAGCCGGCGAGGGCGGCGAGGGCGTAGAATTGGCCGGGTTTAAATACGAGTGGTTCTTCGCGCGTGATGAGATCGCGGAGCAGGCCGCCGCCGGCGGCGTTGATTACGCCGACGAAGACAGCCGCCGGAATGGCTAGGCCGGCGAACAGGGCTTTTTGGGTGCCAAAAGCGGCGTAGGCGCCGAGGCCGAGGGCGTCGATAATGGCGATAGCGCGCCGGAAGTGTTTGATGCGTCGGCCAAAAATCGCGCACACGACCGTCGCAGCGATGATGACCTCAATGTAGCGTGCATCGGTGAGGAGCGGAGTTGGTGTCGTGGCCGGGATAAACACGCCGTCGCGAATGAGCCCGCCGCCGATACTGGAGACGAGCGCGAGGAAGAACACGCCGACGATATCGTAGCCGCGTTTAAGTCCAGCCAGCGCGCCGGTGAGGGCGAAGGCGAAGGTTGCGCCGAGATCGAAAATAACAGGAAGTTGAAACGTGGCGGCTGGCACGAGGCGGACTATGGTGCCGCGGTTTCAGCACGCAAGACGCTGCGAAATTTTCTCTGAGCGTTCCGTGCGATTTACCTCCTCATGCGGGCGGTTTCGGGCACCGTGGGGCAAACATGGCTCTCATCGGTAAACGCAATCTGCTCCCGTTCGTCCGGGAAGCGACCCCGGGGTTTTATCTCAACGGCGGCACTCACGGCGAAATCTTGCTACCCGGTCGCCAACTCAAAAAACGTCTAGAGGTCGGCGAGCTCGTTGATGTGTTTGTCTATCGCGATTCCGAGGATCGGCTCGTTGCGACTTCGGCCGCGCCGTACGCGATGGTCGGCGAATTCGCCTACTTGCGCGTCGTGAGCGTTAATCCGAGGATCGGCGTCTTTCTTGATTGGGGGCTAGAAAAAGATCTATTGCTGCCGATCCGCGAGCAGACGGTGCCGTTACGCGAGGGCGCGTGGTTGGTCGTGCACGTCGCGCTTGATGTGAAGACGGAGCGCATCATCGCCAGTGCACGGTTAAATCGTTATCTCAATCTCACGCCGGCGCGGTTTGTCGCCGGGCAACCGGTGCAACTGCTCGTCACGGGCGAGTCGCCGCTGGGTTACAACGCGATCATCAACCACACGCATCGCGGGCTATTTTATTTCAGCGATCTCACGGGTGCGCTGGCGACCGGGCAGGCGCTCGACGGTTTCATCAAAGCCGTACGCCTCGACGAAAAAATTGATCTCACGCTAAATGGCCCGCGCGTGGGTTATCAAAAAATCGCTCCGCTCACGGAGAAAATCATGGATGCGCTCAAGGCGAGTCCGGCGGGTCGGTTGGCTTTGCACGATGGAAGTCCGCCGGAGGAAATCCGCGCCACGTTTGAGGTGAGCAAAAAGGCGTTTAAGCAGGCGATCGGTGTGCTGTTTAAAGCGAAGCAGATCGTGATCGAAAAAACGGGCATCCGGCTGCCGTAGGGTGCGTCGGGCGCGAACGGTTGGGATTAGGCCAACTAGAAGATGGAAATCCCCTGCGGTCGGGCTACTCTGGTAGTCATGACGGAGATTATTTTTGATGTGCGTGAGGACGAGGTGGACGGCGGCTACATCGCTACGGGGTTGGGCGTGGGCATTCACACCCAGGGCGAAACCCTTGAAGAGTTGCGCTCCAATGTGAAGGAAGCGGTGGATTGTTATTTCGACGAAGTGATCGTGGCGCCGAAAGTCATCCGCCTTCATTTCGTGCGCGACGAGATCTTGGCGCGATGAAGTTGCCGAGAGATGTGTCGGGGCCGTAACTCGTCAAAGCCCTACGAATTCTCGGCTGCAATGTGACTCGGCAAAAGGGATCGCACGTGCGAGTGACAACTCCACGCAACGGTGAGCATCACGAGGTCGTTCCCCATCACCATCCGATCAAAACCGGTACGCTTTCGGGCATTCTCAAAGGCGTCGCTGCGCACCATCGCATGAATGTAGAGGAGTTGGTTCGCCTGCTGAGCCTTTGAGATTCGCGGAACCCGCCACCATCCTCGCTCAGTAGTCGAAGAAAAATTCCTGCAAGGCCTTCGGATCGCTCGTTCGCGTAAGCCCAAGCATGAGTAAAATGCGGGCTTTTTGGGGATTAAGTTCGTCGGCGACGACAAAGCCGAGGCGGTCGTCGTCGATCTCGATGTTGCGCTCGACCACGCCGCCGCCGGTGCGCGAGCTGCGCACGATGGCGACGCCTTTTTTTGCGGCGGCGGCACAGGCGGCGAGCGCAGTAGCGCCGAGGTTGCCGTCACCGACGCCGGCGATCACTAGGCCGCGGGCCCCGGCAGCGACAGCGGCGTCGATGAGCGCACGGTCCATGCCGGCGTGAGCGAAGATCAGGTCGACGCGGGGGAGCGCGACGCGGGCGGGTAAAATAAATTCGCTGGCGACGGTGTGGCGACGAACGGGCGGGGCGTAAAAGTGGGGGCGCCCGGCGTTGACGAGGCCGGCGAGGCCACGTTGGCCGCTGTGGAAGGTGCCGAGTTGGGTCGTGTTGGTCTTGGCGGCTTCGCGGGCGCAGTTGATTTCGTCGTTGGCGACGATGAGCACGCCGCGGCCGCAGGCCGCGGGCGTGGCGGCGACGGCGATCGCGTTGAACAAATTCATCGGGCCATCGGCGCTCATGGCGGTGGCGGGGCGCATGGCGCCGACCAAGACGATCGGTTTGGCGGACCGGACGATGAGGTTTAGAAAATAGCCGGTTTCCTCCATCGTATCGGTGCCGTGGGTGATGACGACGCCGGCGAT
>CANFSZ010000054.1 GCA_947449835.1 Opitutia bacterium | reverse complement strand
CGATCTTCGATTACATCGAGTCCTTCTACAACCGCTCCCGTCGCCACTCCTCAATTGGCTATCAAAGCCCGCTCGACTACGAATCCTCCCTCAGCTAACTAAACCATAACACGCCCAACGCGTGTCCGTCAGACTCGGGGAAGCACATATAACCAAAATTAAGAGGGAATTTTGGCGATTTTTTTCGGCCGTGGTTAAGGCTAACAATATCACCACGCATTTCATAAACCTCCGTGGTTCCTAGACGAGACGAAATCAGCCTTAGATCAAATAGGATTAACTCTTTATCGCATGAGCGAAGTCACCGCGCGTGGCGCAATTGATCCAGACAGTGGCTCCATCGGCGTAGTGTTCTTTTTTCCAAATGGGCACGCGGGCCTTGGTCTCATCGATGAGATAACGGCAGGCATCAAACGCCGCCCCTCGGTGCGCGGCGGCCACGCCGACCCATACCGCGAGCTCGCCGATTTTGAGGGCGCCTACGCGGTGCACGCAGACGGCGCCGCGGATCGCGAACCGCTCTCTGGCTTCGGCGAGGATCCGCGCCCCTTCTTTTTCTGCGAGCGGCGCATACGCTTCGTAGTCGAGCGCGAGGACAGGTTGGCCGTCGTTATGGTCGCGCACCCAGCCTTCAAACGTCACGCACGCGCCCGCGTGCGCATCGGCGAGCGTGCGTTGCAAACCAGCGGGATCGAGCGGCTCGTTCGAGATGCGAAACATGTTAAAAAATATAATCTCTCGGCGGGTGCTGCGGTTTAACCGCCGGCCACCGGCGGGATAAACACCACGGTTTGCCCGTCGCGCAAGGGCGTGTCCCAAGCGACGAAATTTTCATCCACGGCGGCTCGCACCCTATCGCGCGGCAGCGAAAATCCATAGCGGGCGCGCAACTCTTCGTAGAGCGTGGCGGCGGTGGCGGCGGGCGTGGCGAGGGTTTCGTGCGCGAGGCCGCGTTGTTCCCGCAGGATGGCGAAATACTGGATGTTGACGGTGATCATGCGATCGAGGTCGGCCAGCGGAAATCGCTTTTGCCCCCGGTTTTTTCGCAGAGCCGCACGTCTTTGATGACGATATCGTGGCTCACGGCTTTGCCCATGTCGTACAACGTGAGCGCGGCGATCGTCGCGCCGGTGAGCGCCTCCATCTCGACGCCAGTCTTCGCGTGGGTCTCCGCGCGGCAGGTGATGAAAATCTGCGTCGAGCCATCGGCTGCAGGCGGTTGGTTTTCGACGGTGATTTTACAATCATCCAGCGGGAGCGGATGACAGAGCGGGATGAGTTCGCTCGTGCGCTTGGCGCCCATAATGCCGGCCAGAATCGCCGTTTGAAATACCGGGCCTTTCTTCGTCGCAATATCGCCGTCGCGCAGCAACGCCGCCAACGCCGCCGGCAACACCACGATGGCCCGAGCTTGCGCGACGCGGTGGGTCACGGCCTTGGCGCCGACATTGACCATCGCGGGCTGACCTTGGGCGTCGAGGTGAGAAAGCATACTTTTAAAACGTTTATCCCGCGATGCGCGGCGCGTAAAGTCGAGCTTGCGACGAAATCACCCCCAAGGCGTAAACGGCACGATCGTACCCGCCGGAAATTCAGTTTTATCGGCGGGCAACTCGATAAAACCATCGGTATCAATCAACCCCGCGAAATCCCCCGAGGTATTCACGCGCTCCGGTTTCGCGAGCAACTCCGCCCGCGGGCCGCTGCTCAAAGTCACCGGCAACAGATACGCGAGCTTCGGTGGAAACACCACCGGTTCCGCCAGCGCCACCATCCGTTGCGCCACGGGAGTCGCGCCGCTCGCCTGCGCCAGCGCCGGCAACACGTAGCGATGTAAGCACGTGTAACTCGAAACCGGATTCCCCGGCAACGCGAAGACCGGCGTCGCCCGCGAGCTCAGGCCAAACCAAAACGGTTTACCGGGCCGCTGCGCCACGCCGTGAAATATTTTTTTCACGCCCTGCCGATCGAGTTCTTCGGGCAGAAAATCAAATTTCCCTTTCGAAACACCGCCCGTGATCAAGATCACATCGTACTCCGCCAGCAGATGCCACAGCAGGTGCTCGATCTCGTGGCGCACATCGTGCATGTGATAGCGCTCCACGCGCGGATAACCCGCCTGAATCAACGCTGCACGCAACGCATGGTCGTTGCTCCGCCGAATCTGATGCGGCGCGACAGCGCCTTCGACTTCAACCAACTCGTCCCCGGTGGAAATTACGGCGATTTTCGGCGACTGCGCGACGCTCAGCCGTGCATGCCCGCACGAAGCAGCCACGGCGATTTCCCGTCCGCTGATGCGCGTGCCGGCCCGTACCATCACTGCACCGGCGCGATGATCACTGCCGCGCCGATGGACCGCGTGCCCGGCCAAAAATTTTCCCGCCTCTTCACTCACCGTGATCGTGCCGTCATCCGCCGCGCGCGTGGTTTCCTCGTAGGGCACCACGCAATCCGCACCCCTCGACAACACGGCCCCGGTCATGATTTCCACGCTGGAATCGGGCGCGTCACCGAGAGCACGGGGCAACATCCCTGCGGCTTGCACGCCCTCGATGCGAAATTGCCGTGTCCCCGCCGCGAGCATGACGGCCCGCACCGCGTAGCCATCCATCGTTACGCGATCAAACGGCGGCAAATCGCGATCCGCGCGCAAATCTTCTCTTAAAATCCGACCGTGCGCCGACGCGAGCGGACAATCCTCTCGGGGACAGAGGGACATATTTTCGCGGATCAACCGCTCGGCTGCGCTGGGCGTAAGCATGGGCAACGCGTTTC
This sequence comes from Opitutia bacterium, assembly GCA_947449835.1. GTDB lineage: Bacteria > Verrucomicrobiota > Verrucomicrobiia > Opitutales > Opitutaceae > Tous-C4FEB. The sequence goes on along the minus strand of CANFSZ010000054.1, from coordinate 15,232 downwards.
TGTGCTGGGAAGGGCCGTGGCGGCGACTGCAAATTCTCCAAATGCAGTCGATCCCAACGCGCCCGCAGAAAAAGTTCGTCGTTTCCTTTGCGTTCAAACCTGCGCCACATTCGTTTCACGTTCATGTCCGGTCCCCGCGATCAATTCCAACGCCCCCTCCGCGATCTGCGCATCTCGGTGACCGACCGTTGCAATTTTCGTTGCCCCTATTGCATGCCGAAAGAGGTCTTTGGCCCCGGCCACGCCTTTCTGCGCGATCCGCAGCTCATGGCTCTCGGCGAACTCACCCGCATCGCCCGAGCCTTCACTTTGCTCGGCGTCGAAAAAATCCGTCTCACCGGTGGAGAACCGCTCCTGCGCCCAGACGTGCCCGATCTCGTCGCGGCGTTGAAACACGATCTGCGTCTCCCCGACGTCGCGCTCACCACCAACGGTTGGCTCCTCGAAAAACTAGCCCCTGCGCTCCGCACCGCCGGCCTCGATCGCATTAACGTCTCCGTCGATTCCCTCGACGACACCACGGCCGGAAAACTCAACGGTCTAGGCTTCAGCGTCGCGCGCGTCCTGCGCGGCATCGATGCCGCTGCCGCTCTCGGTCTGCCGGTAAAAATTAACTGCGTCATCCAACGCGGCGTGAACGACGGCGAGCTCCTCGACCTCTGCGAATATTTTCGCAACCGCGGTCATACGCTCCGCTTCATCGAGTTCATGGACGTCGGTAACACCAACCACTGGTCGGCCGAACGTGTCGTGCCCGCGCGTGAACTCGTCGCGCGCATCGCCGCCCGCTGGTCGCTTGAACCCGTCGGCCCCGCTTATCGTGGTGAAGTCGCCGCGCGTTACCGCTACACGGACGGCCGCGGCGAGATCGGCCTCATCAGTTCTGTGACCGAGCCGTTTTGCCGCGACTGTCACCGTGCGCGGCTTTCCGCCGACGGTAAACTTTTCACCTGTCTCTTTGCGTCGCTGGGTTGGGACGTACTCGGTTGCCTGCGGGCGGGTGCCGATGACGCCGAACTCGCCGCCTACGTCGCCCGCATCTGGCGCGGCCGCGAAGATCGTTACAGCGACGAACGTGCCGATCTGCTCGCCGCCGGCGAATCCCGCGCCAAGATCGAGATGAGCTACATCGGTGGTTAACCCCCCCAGCGACTCATGAACATCACCGATATTCCCTTCGGCACCACCGATTGGAGCACCGTCGAAGTTACCGAGCATCCGGGCACCACCGGCAAAGCATTTTGGCGCACCCGTCAGTTTGGCGATATCCGGGTCCGTCTCTTGGAATACACGCCTGGTTACCTCGCCGACCATTGGTGCGTGAAAGGCCACATTTTGTTCTGCCTTGAAGGCCAGCTCGACACGGAACTGGCCGACGGGCGGAAGTTCAAGCTCACCGCGGGCATGAGTTATCAGGTCGCCGATCAAGCGGAGCCGCACCGCTCTGCCACCGCGATCGGGGCGAAACTTTTCGTCGTCGATTAGGCCGCGCGCGCGCGGGCCGTCGCCAAGATTTTCCGCAACGCCGCGAAATCTTCGTCGCGCGAACCGCTCTGGATCACGAATTCAAATTTCGGCGCTTCGAGTAATTCAGCCTCCGCGGTCGCCATGCGGCGCGCAATTTCGGCTTCGTCGTCTTGGCCGCGTCCGCGGATGCGCGCCACCAATTGCTCGTGATCGAGCATGATGAAAATCGTCGCCATCGCGCGTTGTAGTGCAATCGAGTGCTCCGCCGCGCGCCGTAGGCTGTTCACGCCTTGGACATCGAGATTGATTGCGAGGCTTTGCCCGCGTTTGAGCGGCTCCAATACGCTCGCCGCCAACGTGCCGTAGCGCCGGTCGCCATGGACCCAAGCCCATTCGAGAAATTCATCCGCCGCGATCTTCGCGTCGAACTGCGCCGGCGTGAGAAAATGATAGTGCACGCCATTCACCTCGCCCGGCCGCGGCGCACGTGTGGTCGTCGTGATGACGCGCTCGAAACCCGGTTCTTCTTGGACGATACGTTCGCACAACGTGCTTTTGCCTGAGCCCGCCGGTCCAGCTAGCACTAGCAAGACCGGGACGTTTTTTGGTGAAACAGGGGATGGAGCCGTCATGCGAAAAGAAGCGGGCTACTTGGAAAAAGAAACGTCGCCGGCGCTCAATAAGTGAACGCCACACCGCACAGAAGCAGGCCATAGGCGGCGCACAAGCCACCGGCGATGCGAGCGCGCTGGGGTACGATAAATAGCCAGTTAATCCAGTCGCGCAGGCGCCAAGGTTGCGCCCCGAGCCAGATCGCGGCCGCGATGCAGATGTAAACAAAACTCACCATGAATAACCGCTGCGGCAGCGCCCATTCCATGTACGCGGCGTCGAGCAACGGCATCGCCCCAAGCAAAACAATCGCGCACAACCCACGCACCGACAAAAAATCCGGCACGCATTTAAACGCCATTACCGCGACAAACAAAAATCCGACAAATAACAGTTTTCGGTACTCGCCCATATCGGCCATGGAGAGATTCCAGATGTTATACAAAAACCAAGCCGCACCCACGCTGAAGAAAAGATAAGAAGCCGCCTTGGAACGCGGGAATGATTTTAACGCCGCGCCCGCGATCGAATTACCCAGCAACAACGGCACGCCGAGCAGGAGTAAAATCAAGCCGGGGATGAGGGTGGCGACGGTGAGTGACATGGTAATACGGGATGGATTGGCAACTTAGGCTTCGACGCCGGCGAGCACAATTTCGCCGTAAAGCGTGCTCACGCTGGCGCGGTCGATTTTGAGCGAGATGAGTTGGCCGATCAGACGCGGGTTGGCGTCGAAGATGCACACGCGATTGCCGCGCGTGCGGCCGGTGAATTTTTTGCCGGTTTTATCTGGGCCTTCGACAAGCACCTCTTCAACCGTGCCGATGAGTGTAGCGTTACGGCGCACGGAATTTTGCTGAAGTAACCCGAGCAGCGTGGCGTTGCGCGTCTCTTTTACTTCATCGGGGATCTGGTCGCCCATCGCCGCGGCCGGCGTGCCAGAGCGAATCGAGTATTTGAAAACATAGGCCATGTCGTAGTTGGCCCGCTCGAAGAGTTCGCGCGTGTGTTCAAAATCTTCGTCGGTCTCACCCGGGAAGCCCACGATGATGTCGGTCGAAAAATACATGTCCGGTCGCACGGCGCGGAGCGCTTCCACAATTTCCCAATAACGCTCGCGCGTATATGGCCGGTTCATCGCCTTCAAAATCCGGTTACTGCCCGACTGCATCGGCAGGTGGACGTAACCACACAGTTTCGGCATCCGCCCGTAGGCTTCGACGAGATCTTGTTTGAACCCGCGTGGATGCGGCGAGGTGAAGCGGATGCGCGCGATGCCCTCGATGGCGCTGACGCGTTCGAGCAATTGCACGAACGGCGAAATCCCGTCCGTGTGCACGTAGTCGCGCCGGCCGTAGCTCGTCACAATTTGTCCGAGCAAGGTGACTTCGCGCACGCCTCGCGCGGCGAGCGCGCGACATTCCGCCACGATGTCGTCCATCGGACGCGAGCGTTCGTCACCGCGCGTTTTGGGTACGATGCAGAAAGCGCAATCCATGTTGCAGCCCTGCTGGATCGACACGAACGCGCTCACTTGCGGCGCGGCGTCCACGACTCCATCTGTGGTGGCTTCGGCCGCGACGTCCTGCGAGAGCACGTGATCGCGGATCGTGTTTTGCGAACCCGCTTCTTCCGCGATGTCCACGATACTCGTCGCTAGCGGCACGCCCGCGGCTTTCGCCGCCCGGATGCTTTCCAGATAATCGGGCACCTGGTGAAATTTTTGCGTACCCACGATCAGGTCCACGTCGGGCAACTTGTCCAAAAGCTCGGCGCCACGGTTCTGCGCCATGCAGCCTAAAATCCCGAGCACGAAGTCCGGTTGGCGGCGTTTGCGGTGGGCGATGTTGGCAGCTTTTCCGATGGCTTTTTGCTCCGCCGCATCGCGTACGCTGCACGTGTTCAACAACAACACATCGCAATCGTCTTCGCTCGCCACGATCCGGTAGCCGCGGGCGCGCAGCATCGCCGCGACCGCCTCGCTGTCGCGCTCGTTCATCTGGCACCCGTAGGTTTTGATGTGGACCCGATTCATCCGTGGGAGGGGTTTAAGTAAACACGCCTCCCTGAGCGTCAAACGGTAAACCCATCCCTCGGGCTTGCCGCATCGCGTCTTGGGTCGTCAGTCTCGGCTTATCATGCGCCGCCTCGTTTTCTTCTTCGCGCTTTTTTCCGCAGTCGTCGCGCGTCTCTGCGCCGTTGATCTCAAGCCCGAGCCTGACGCTCTCGTGCTCATCGTGGGCGATCAACACTCGGCCTACGAACGCACTGCGCAAGTCGTCGCCCGCATCGACCAACTCCGCTCTGCGCATCCCAGCGTGCCCTTCGCCGTCCTGATTAACGGTGACTCCCTCGAATACGGCAACGTCGTTGCCCGCCGCAGCGCCGGCGCGATCGATTTTGCGTTTTTTACCGCGCTCGCCCGCCGCGTTCCCACGATTCTCAATCTCGGTAACCACGAGCCGGAATTCTACGCCGTCGACGACACGGTCGCGCGCATCCAAGCCACAGGCGTCACCGTCATCAGCAATCTCGTCAACCGCGCCACCGGCCAAGCGTTTGCCCCGGTTTCCACGTCGCTGCGGCTCGGTGCCCGCGAAGCGGTTGTCGTCGGCCTCGCCACGGATAAACTCACCACTTACCGCGCGGCCATCCGCCCGTCGCTCGACCTCGCCGACCCGGTTGTCTGGGCCAAACAAAATCTCGCCGCGTTTTTCCCGCCAGCTACCGCGCTCCCGATTTTGCTCGCGCACACGGGCCTCAATGCGGACCGCGCCCTGCTCGAACTGATCCCCGACGGCACGCTCTTCGCCGGCGCTCACGATCACCTCCGTTTCGTCCATCAAGTCGGCCGCACGGTTTATTTTCACTCGGGCTCATGGAACGACGGCTATTCCCTCGCCACACTGCGCACCGATGCCGCCGGCCAACCGCGCTGGACCGTCGCCCAATTTCCCCTCGCGGCCACCGACCCCGCCGATCCCGAGCTCGCCGTCTTGATCCAAAAAATTTCTGCGCAACACCTCACGCCCGAAGACCTCGCCGTTCTCGGGCGCAATGCCACCGCGCTCACGCCCGGCGCGGCCGCGCGTTTTGTCGTGGCGGCCCTGCGCACGGCCACCCGCGCAGATGCCGCGGTGATCGGCGCGACGACGTTTGGCGCAGGCTTGCCCGCCGGCGAGGTCACGCGCGTCGCTCTCGATGCCTGCGTGCGCTTCGACGGGACAATCTTTGTCGCCGAAATCTCTGGCGCGGAACTCGCTGCCATTTTGGTCAAATCCAACCAAGATCCCGCCACACCCCTTTCCGCGCGTCGCGGCGAAAATCTCGTCGCCGTCGGCCCCGACCTGCCGCTCGACCCCGCGCGCCGCTACCGTCTCGCGACGACGGATTGGGGCGCCAAAAACGCCCGCACGTATTTCGGCTCCGAGACCTTCGGCTTCGTTGAGCAACCGAAACTTCGGCTCAAAACCCTCGCTGCCGCCGCACTTTCTGGGGCCGCCTCGGTCGCACCCTGAGCCATGCGCTCATTTCGCTATTTTTTATCCGGTGCCTTAGCCCCCGCGCTTCTGGCTGCGCCACCTGCGGCACCACCGCCGCGCCCTGAGCCCACGGCCGACGAACTGTTTCAACTCGGCCAGCAACTCTTCGATCAACTCGCCCCGCCCGAGATCAAGGCCCAGTACGAATTTCCTTCGAAACCGCAGTGGGATGAATTCGCCGTCCGTCTTCAAAAAGCCCTCGAAGGCGACGATCTCGCGGCTCTCGCCGCTTACGCTCCGCAAGCCCGCGCGGCGCTGCCCGCCCTCCGCCTTTTCCCTGAATACGCCGATTACACGGATTGGCTTACGGCCCGCCTCGATGAACTTGAAGCCGCCGAGCAGATCGTCGCCCCGCCTGCTGCGCGTCCGCCGGCACCACCATCGGCGCCTGCGCCGGCACCGCCGTCGCGCGCAATCCCAACTCCCCCTCAAGCGCCTGCCGCGTCATTCATTCCGCACTACGACCTTTTTCTTGCTCGCGCTCGCAGCACAACCGCCCCCGCTCGCGCCGCCGCGTTGCTCCCGCCGCTGCGCGCTGCTTTCAGCGCCGAAGGCATTCCACCCGAGCTCGTCTGGCTCGCCGAAGCTGAATCCACTTTTAACCCGTCTGCGCGCAGTCCCGCGGGGGCGCGTGGCTTGTATCAACTCACGCCCGAAACCGCTCGCGGGCTCGGCTTGAGCACGTTTTTGCCCGACGAACGCACCGATCCCGAAAAATCCGCCCGCGCCGCCGCGCGCCTGCTCCGTGCGCAATACGAAAAATTTGGCTCCTGGCCTCTCGCCCTCGCTGCTTACAACGCCGGCGCGGGTCGCGTCGCGCGGTTGCTCGAAAAAACTTCGACCAAGACTTACGCAGGCATCGCCGCCGCGCTGCCCGCCGAGACGCGCCTCTACGTGCCCAAAGTCTGTGCACTCGTCGCGACGCGCGCCGGCGTCGCCCCCGAAAAAATCCCAGCACCGCGGCGGGTCTAATCGCGATTAAATAAAAAATCTTACCGCGCTTTTCGGACGCGCACGTGGAGAAAATACGCGACGATTTGCGCGTCTTGCAGGCTCGGATTTTCCAAGACGGCGGCCTCGGTCGGTTGCGGTTCCTCGATGCGCTCGATGGTGAAACCGGCCGCGATCAAGAGATTGATCCACTGGCTTAGCGGACGATGGAAACGCGGTACTTTAAACAGCGGTAGACGTTGCCGCAGCGCGAGCGGCGCCGTCCCAAAAATCCATTCATCGATCTGCCCGCGCGTTTCCGAAAAATAATCTCCGACTTCCACCGCGTAGGTGACCTTTCGTTCGTCGCGGCAGTTGCGGCGGTGCGGCGGATTGAAGCATGGGTGCAAAATCGAAAATTGTAAAAACCCGCCGGGGCGCAGCACGCGGAACGCTTCTTCGACGACGTCCTGTGTTTCCGGGATGTCCATCAAGCTCATGCATCCGACGGCGAAATCAAACGACGCGTTTTTGTACGGCAACGTCACGGCGCTCGCGTGGTGATACGTGATCGCGAGTGGCGCTCGTTGTTCTTCTTCGCGCGCGTGACGGATAAAAATTTCCGCGATATCCATCCCGGTCATGCGGGCGCCGCGCTGCGCGATGAGCCGCGTGTTGTGCCCTTCGCCGCAACCGATATCGAGACCTTCCAAGCCTTCCACGGCCGGCAGCATCGCCATGAACGCCGGCGTGTTCAGATGATCGCGGTACGTGTCGTATCCCGCGCGCGCGAGTTTCGTCCACGCCTCGGCGTTGCCGTTCCAACATTCCCCGACGGTGAGATGATCCATAGTAAGCGAGCGCACCATGAAGCCCGTCGCCGGGCGAATCGACGCAAATGCGGCGGTGGTTTTTGCCGCAGCAACTACGGCCGTCGTCGTCGCAACCGTTACCTATGCAACCGTTGCTGACTCAACCATTGGCAACGCCGCCTGAAATCGCGTTGTGTCCGCGGCTTCGCTCTCGGATGTTTTTGCCATGTCCTCCGGCTCTTCCTCTCGCGCTCGTGTGTTTCGGCCCGCGTTATACGTGGCGTTGTTGGTGTCGGCTTTGCTTCTTGGCGGTTGTTTTTCCACGCGCGGCCCGCGCCAGACGGAGCGCTCGAGCAGCGTGGTGAGTTATCTTTATCCGGATCAGGCCAACCCGCTGCCGCCCACGTCGATTCCGGTGCTTCGGCTCCCGCTGCGTGTCGGTATCGCGTTCGTGCCGGGGAAATCCGATATTTCCGAACAGCAAAAAACCGTGCTGCTCGAGCGCGTCGCCGCGGAATTCAAGGGCCGCGATTACATCCAGAGCATTGAACTTGTCCCTTCGACCTACCTTCGCGCCGGCGGTGGTTTCGCGAACTTGAACCAAGTCCGCGCGTTGCTCGGCGTCGATGTCATCGCGCTCGTCGCTTACGACCAAGTCCAGTTTACGAGCAACAATCTCCTCTCGCTTTCTTATTGGACGATCGTCGGGGCCTATATTTTTAGCGGTAACAAAAACGATACGCAGACGCTCATGGAGGCCGCTGTTTACGACATTCCGAGTCGCCACCTGCTTTTCCGTGCGCCCGGCGCCAGCCGCGTCGAGGCGGGGGTCGCCGCCGCATACGTGCAACAACGACTGCGCGCCGATAGCACTGCTGGTTTCAATGCCGCGACCACGGAGCTCATCGCCAATCTCAAGCTCCAGCTCGAGTCCTTCCGCGAGCGCGTGAAAAACGCGCCCGGCGAGGTCCGCATCGAACATCGTCCCGGCTACACCGGCGGCGGCAGTTTTGGAGCGAGCTTCGCCTCGATCCTCGGCTTGCTGTTGCTCGCCCGCGCCTGCGCGCGGCATCGCGCATGAAGACTCTGACCGCCGCTCCAGCCCACGCTCAACCTTTCCCGTGGGCGAGTGTTTGCGTGATCGCCTTCACGCTTGGCGTCGCCGCGCAACCCGCGCTCGCGCCGACGTTGCTTTACGAACGCCTCGCGCTCTTGCGCGGTGAATATTGGCGCTTTTGGACCGGCCATTTCGTGCATTTTGGGTCGAGCCATCTTTATTGGAATCTCGCGATCTTTGCGGTCGCGAGCATCTGGTCGGAGCGCCTCGCTCCAGGTCGCACGCGCCTGTTGCTTGTTGTTGCGCCTGGCCTCATCGGGCTCGCGCTTTATGGGCTCGAGCCTGCGCTCGCGACGTACGGCGGCCTTTCCGGCGTCGCCACGGCGATGCTCGTATTTCTCGCCTACACGCAACTCGCGCGTCTCGCGGCCGCCCCCGCCGGCACCTCGAAGAACGAGCCCTCCGCTCCGTCCCCGACCTCGGATCGCTGGTTTTGGCGCGCGGTGCTTGCCTTGATCCTACTGAAAGTCGGTGCCGAATTCGCCCTACAACAACCGTTCTTCGCCCGCTTCGCCCCGGCGGGTATTCGCGCGGTGCCGTTGGCGCACTTGATCGGCGTGTTGGTCGGCACGGTCATGCACCGCAATCTCCGTGGTTTTCGTCCACGGTTTTTGCCGCGTCGTACGGGTTGAGATTTCTCGTCGCCTCTGGCCGGCGGACGGTTTTTCTCGACGCATGGGATTTTTCGACCGCCTCGCTGGCAAAAAAACTTCAGCTCAATCCGCTCCGACTCCGGCCGCCTCGTTTGTTGCACCGGCCACGCCCGTCGCCAGTGTCACCGCGGGCAACTTGCTCCCACGCCTCGCGGCCGCGCGCGAACGCCTCGATGCGCGTGATCTGCCTGGCGCCCTCGCGATCTACGAAGAGATCCTCGCCGCGGCCGGCGATCGCGCTGATATCCTCGTTACCATTTCCGGCGATCTCGGCTCCACGGGTCACGTGGCCAGCATCGTCGAGCTGATCGCTCCGCGTTACGACGCGGAGAAACACGGCCCCGCCACCGGCCTGAATCTTCTCCAAGCTTATCTCGCCCTCCGCCAAGCCGACGCCGCGCAGCACGTCCTCGATATTCTTTTCGAACTCAATCGCCCCGAACTCGAAGACCGGCTCCACGGCTTTTCCAACGCCATCGCCGAGCTCATCGTTTCCGGCGCGCCTCCGCTTCCGCTGCACGGCGCCACCGCCGATTCCTCGCCGCTCGCCGCCGCCGAACCCATCGTCGCCAAGGTCGACCTCGTCAGCATCAGCAAACCTATCTGGTTTTACGGCCTCGAGCCGCTCGCCGAGAAAATTCTCCCCGCTAAAGGCAGTCGTATTCGTCGGATCGCTTTCGCCCAACTCGCGCTGCCCGGCGCTTACACCGACCTTCTTGCCGCCCAAGCTCAGCCCGAAGACGAGCTCGGCCGCCTCTCGCGCGCGATCCCACTTTGGTTCGCGGAAACCTTTTATTTTTCGCCGCATTACGCGCCGATCGCCGCGATCGGTCTTTTCCAACCCGCCGGTACCACTGTCAAACAACCCGTCATCTTCGGCGCCGAGTGGACCACCGACAACCTCCGCCAACTCTGCGATTCGCCCAACGGCGACGGCCTCGACTACATCTTCACCGGCGCCCTGCGCCAGCAAGCCGGCGATTACGAACTGCTCCTGCGTGTCTGGGAGGTGAAAAAATTCCGCGAACGTAAACAATTTCTCGTCCGCTGGACCCCCGCCACCGCCGATGCCGAACTCGGTAAACTCCACGAGCAACTCCGCCTCTTCATGGAATGGACGCCCGAGAAAAACGGCCTACCCTACGCCGCGCCCGCCGCGCCCCGCGCTTGGCTCGAAACCCTCGGCGCCTCCCTCGGCCTCTTCCTCGCCGAAAAAAATCTGCTCCCGAAAGAAATTCTCCCGCCCTTCGCGCCGGCGTTCTCAGCCCTCGCGCCGCAGACCGCCAACCACGCGAGCGCCTCGCTCGCTTGGTTAACTTCGATGCACCGCGCCCGCGCCCTTGGGCTCGCGCCGGCCGCGTCGGAGACGCCGCTTTCCGCCCATCCTCTCGTCGCCGAAGCCCAGGTGATTTTAAGCTAAACGGGCCGCTTGGCGGGCAAATGAGTCACGCCGAACTCGCATTGGCTTCAGCTTTCGCGATAAATTGGCCGAATGCCACTCAGGTTTTTTTTGCTTCACCTGATTTCACGGTCTTGCGTGTTTCGTCTAAATCACGATGATTCTGCCTTTCCTGTCTGCCCATGACCGCTCCTGAACTCATTTCTCACCTCCGTTCGCTTCGCAGCGAGAGCGGCATTGCGGCGCAAAAACGCTCTGGCATCGAGCCGCGTACCGAGACCCTCGGCCTCACCATGCCGGTGCTCCGCGACCTCGCCCGCAAGCAAGGTACCAATCATCCGCTCGCGCTCGATCTCTGGATTTCCGATATCCACGACGCGCGCATCCTCGCTACGTTGATCGCCGATCCGGCGCGCCTCACGCGCGACCAATCCGAGCGCTGGGTGCGCGAGTGCGACAGCTGGGCGCTCACCGATGCGTTGGCCTTTTTAGTCGATCGTACGCCCTTCGCCGCCACCAAGGCCCAACTCTGGACCACGCGCCAAGGCGAGTTCATGAAACGCGCGGGCTTCGCCACGATGGCCGGTATGGCCGTACACCGCAAAGATCTGACCGACGATGTGTTTGTGGCCTTTTTCCCCGCGATCACGCGTGAAGCCATCGACGAACGTCTTAACGTCAAAAAAGCCGTCGCTTGGGCGCTTAGCCAGATCGGTAAACGTAATCCTGCGCTCGGCAAAGCCGCCACGGCCGAGGCGAAACGCATCGGTAAACTCACCGCCCCCGCCGCTCGCTGGATCTCGAAAGAAGCACTCAGCGTGCTGAAAAAATAACGCGCCGCGTCGGCCTCCGCGCGTTTAGTGGCTGCTGGCTTCCGCTACGGCGAGTTGACCGCAACCGGCGGCGATATCGATTCCGCGCCGTTGGCGTACGGTGCTCGGGAGTTGGAATTCTTCGGCGAGGATTTTTTGAAACCGTTTCGCCGCCTCGCTGCGCGTAGGCGCGCCGGCGTAGCCGCTGGTGGGATTGAGCGGGATGAGATTTACTTGAGCCGAAAGTCCGCGGAGCAGTTCGCCGACGGCGCGCGCGTGGGCCTCGGAATCATTTTTCCCCTCAATCAACGTCCACTCGTAAAAAATGCGGCGCCCCGTCGTCTCGCTGTACGTGCGGCACGCAGCCATGAGTTCGTCGAGCGGCCATTTTTTGGCGGCGGGCACGAGGGCGGCGCGCTCTGCTTGCGTGGCGGCGTGGAGCGAGACGGCCAGGTGCAACGGGCGTTTTTCGGTGGCGAGGCGCAGGATGCCGGGCACGACGCCGACCGTGCTCAACGTGATCCGCTCGGCGCCCAGCGCGAGGCCGGTTTCGTCGCGCAGGATGTCGATCGCCGTCATCACGGCGTCGTAATTGTGGAGCGGTTCGCCCATGCCCATGAGGACGATGTTGCGGAGACGTTGCGGGTCGCGCGCGGTGCGCAACGCCCGGGCGACGTGCACGGCTTGGGCGACGATCTCGCCGGGTGAAAGGTGGCGCGTGTAACCCATCTGGCCGGTCGCGCAGAAGACGCAGCCCATCGCGCAACCGACTTGGCTGCTCACGCACGCCGTCACGCGGCCGGTGAAACGCATGAGCACGGTTTCGATTTTTTCGGTGTCGTGGAGCGCGAGGAGATATTTATGAGTGAAGCCGTCACTCGAAGCGGTTTCGAGCGCTGTGGGCAAAACTCCGAGTTGGGTCTCGGCGGCGAGGCGCGCGCGAAGTTTCGGCGGGAGCTCGGGCATCGCGTCGAGCGAGGCGGCGAGTTCGATGTAGAGGTAATTCCAGAGCCGGGCGACGTGGACGGGGTTCAGTTCCCAGCGCACGAGTTGCAGGCGCAACTGCTCGCGTGTGAGGTCGTACAGATTGATGAGGCGCGCCGCAGACATGGATCGTTCAAATAACCTCAGCGTAGTGAGGCGAGGGCGGATGCAATCGGGACCGACTGGCGTTGGCGCTCGAGGAAGAAACTCACTTCGGTGTAGCCAGCGGCTTGGAGGTGACCGAGCGCGATTTTGTAATTATCGCCGACGCGAGTGGGGCGGTGGGCATCGGCGCCGATGACGACCGGGATGTGGCGCGCGCGCATGAGCCCGAGCATCGCGGGGCCGGGGTTCATCTCGGGCAGGGTTTTGTTGAGGCCGCTGGTGTTGATTTCCATCGCGACGCCGGTGGCAGCGATGCGATCAAGGGCGCGCTCGATGTCAGGTTGGATGCGCGCGAAATCCCAATCCGCGGGCGACTCGTTTTTCACGAGGTCGGGGTGCGCGATTGTGTCGAAGAGCCCGCTCTCGGCGGAGAGCGCGAGATGTTCGAAATAGGTACGTTGATAGGCGAAGAGGTCGCCGTTGAAAAACCGGGCCTTGTACGGCGCCATCTGCATGTGCACGGAACCGAGCACATGGTGGAGCGGCTCGCGGGCGTGAAGTTCGCGCAGCCAAGGTTCCAGGCCGAAGCCGGGGAGAAAATCGCTCTCGAGCCCGAGGCGTACATCGATGCGGCCGGCGAATTCTTCGCGCGTGCGGGCGATCAGGGCGATGTAGGCCGGGTATTCCTCGGGGCTCATCCGGTATTGGAGGCTGAGGCCGTCGGGCAGCGGGCAATGACAGGTGAAAATAATCCCCTTCAGCCCGCGGGCCTCGGCTTGCGCGGCGTATTCGGCAGGCGTGCCGTGCGCGTGTTTGCAGAGGGTCGTGTGGCTGTGAGATTCGTAGAGAAGCGGTGACATGATGGCGGCCGGTCGGCGCGCATGGGCGCAGGACCGAGGGATGAGCGTGCGCCGAAGCCAAGACGGCGCAAGGCCGCGCTTGAGCGAAATCGCGTCAGCGAACGGCGCACGATATCAATATCACAACCGCCGCGCGCGGAGGATTTTTACGGGTGGCTTGAGCGACTGACCCTCGGCGGGGGCTTGTTGGATGGCGCGCACGACTTCGAGTCCGCGGACCACGTGGCCGAAGGCGGCGAAACCTTGGCCGTCGGGGTTGCGCCGGCCGCCGAAATCGAGCTCCGGTTGAGCGCCTAGGCAGATGAAAAAATCTGACGTCGCCGTGTCGGGGCCGTCGCGGGCCATCGAGATCGTACCGTCGCGGTGTTTGAGGCCGGTGTCGCGGGTGCGTTCAAGGGCGATGGGCGGACCGTCGAGTTTGGTGCGGCTGGGATCGATGCCGCCTTGGATGACCTCGATGCGGATTTTTTTGTCGGGCTGGTTGTCGGGCGTGACGGTGCGATGAAAGACGCCTTGGTCGTAGAGGCCGGTCGCGACGTAGCGGAGGAAATTGGCCGTGGTGTCGGGCGCGTGGATCGGATCGAGCGTGAGTTCGATTTCCCCGCGGGAAGTTTCGAGCACCACGCGGATTTCGGCTGGCTCTGCGCCGCGGATCGTGAGGACAAAAAAGACTACGGCGAGGCCGGCGAGAAATTTACGCATAAATTTTACGGCGTGATGGGCGTGATTTGTGGCGGTGAAAGCACGGGCAAATCAAGCGCGGGCGGCGGGGTGGTTTTCGGGAGCGCGGCAGGGGCGATCGTAGCGGGTTTGGGTGCCGGAGTTGCGGAATCTTCGGCGAGCGCGGGCAAAAAAGAGGCGGGCGGGGCGTCGGCGAGTTCGCGCGCGATGGTGGGCGCACGGGCTTCGGCGGCGGTGATCCATTCGGGATGGCGGAGTTTTTGGATGCGGGCGCGCACGGTTTGCACGGCATCGCCGCCGGCGCCGCGTTGGGCGGCGAGCAGGAGCCAAGCGAGGCCTTCGGCGTAGTCGCGTTTGACGCCGTGGGCGCCGACGTAGGCCGCGCCGACATTGAAAAACCCTTCGGCTTCTCCGGCGGCGGCGGCGGCGCGGAAATAATCGAGGGCGCGGCGGCGGTCTGGCGGGACGCCTTGGCCTTCGTCGTAGATCATACCGAGGCGGAAGGCGGCGGAACCGATGCCGCCACGGGCGGCGCGCTCTAAAAGCGGAAGGGCGCGGGTGGTGTCGGGTGGGACGCCGTCGCCGCGCGCGAGTTGCTCGCCGAGTTGGGCGCAGGCTTTGAGGTGGCCGTTGGCGGCGTAGCGTTCGAGTTCGGCGAGGTTGGTCCACGGCACGCGTTCGGTGGCCGTGATCTTACGCGGCGCGTCGGTTTGGGTGTTGGGGGTCGCGGCGGCCAGAGCGGACGCGGTGCAGAGGAGCGCGAGACGGAGTTTCATGGCGGAAAATTTGACCGTGGAACGAGGCTCGGGTTGCACGTTATGGCGGAGCAATCACAAAGCAGGCCGCCCACCGAAGTGGAGCGGCCTGAAGGACAAAAACCGTGAGAGATCGCGGGCGGGATCAGACGTCGTCGTCGGCTTTCGGGCCGGTGGCGGTGATGACGACTTTTTCCATGATCGCTTTGGCGACTTTTTCGGCGAGTTCGGGTTTTTCCTTGAGGGCGGCTTTGGCGGCATCGCGGCCTTGGCCGACGAGGTTGCCTTCGTAGGCGATCCAGGCGCCTTTTTTCTCGAGGATTTTGTGTTCGATGCCGAGGTCGATGAGGGAGCCCATCTTGGAAATGCCTTCATCATACATGATGTCGAATTCGACCTCGGTGAAGGGCGGGGCGACTTTGTTTTTGACGATTTTGATTTTGGTGCGGTTGCCGATGACTTTGCCGTCGGGGGTCTTGATCTGGTCTTTGCGGCGGATGTCG
>CANFSZ010000053.1 GCA_947449835.1 Opitutia bacterium | reverse complement strand
TTCTTGGTCGGCGGCAGCCTCGCCATGCGCCGGCTGCGCTCGCACGTCGAACGCGTCGCGCCCACCGAGGCCACCGTACTCATCACCGGCGAACACGGCTCCGGCAAAGAAATGGTCGCCCGCGAGATCTTCCGCCTCTCCTCGCGCCGCCGGGAACCGTTTATCAAGGTCAACTGCGCGGCGTTGTCCGAGACCTTGATCGAGAGCGAACTTTTTGGCCACGAACGCGGCGCCTTCACTGGCGCGACCGAGAAACGCGAAGGCCGCTTCGAACTCGCCAATCGCGGCACGCTCCTGCTCGACGAAGTGAGCGAAATCCCGCCCAACCTGCAGGCCAAACTCCTGCGCGTGCTCCAAGAGCGTGAATTCGAACGCGTCGGCGGCAGCAAGCCGATCAAGGTCAACGTGCGCATCCTCGCCACGTCCAACCGCGACCTCCTGCGCTACGTCGAGCAAGGCAGTTTTCGCGCCGATTTGTACTACCGCCTCAACGTGTTTCCGATCCACGTGCCGCCGCTGCGCGAGCGCGGCGAAGAGATTCCGATGTTGGCCGAGTCATTCTTGCGCCTGAGTGCGCGCCGCAGCGGCATCCGCATCCTCGGCTTCTCGCCGCAGGCGATGCACGCGCTGCGCTCGTACCGCTGGCCGGGCAACGTGCGCGAACTTCAAAATACGATCGAGCGCGCGGTGATTCTCTCGGAAAACGATCGCCCGATCTCCGGCGCGGCCCTCGGCATCGAGTTGCCCGCCGGTGCGGTCGAGGATGTCGTGGAATCCGATTGGCAACCCCCGGCCTCGCCGGTGACTGGCCCCGATGCTCAACCGCTGACGCCGCGCGTCGCGCCCGCTTCGCCGCCGCAGCCCGCCGCGGCACCCGTATCAGCTCCGGCCTTACAGTCGCTCGCCGAGATGGAGAAGCAGGCAATCTTGGCGGCTATGAAAGCCAAAGACGGCAACCGCGCGCAAGTCGTCGAGTTGCTCGGAATTTCGATTCGGACTCTCCGCAATAAATTGCAGGAGTACCGGGAGAGTGGCGATTTTTCCGACGAGTAAACGTCCCGCTCGGTCAGTCGCGGCGAATTATTTTCGTTGCTCGCAGAGATTGCACTTAAGCTTTCGGCCCCGGCTCCGTTTTAGAAAGGAGCGGACAGTCGCTTACGACGCGCCAAAAAGAATTTAGCGGACTCCGGTCCGCTACCAACGCGAACTGCCCCGCGCTTCTTCGAAGGAAGCGCGGGGCCAGTTGCCTCAGCCGGAAGGAATCTAGGGATTTTGCTTTAGCTTTCGCCCTTCGGAGCCGTTGATACGTTATCTACACTCATTTTACGGTCTCCGTTATGTCTCGTTTTCTCTTACTCCTCGTTTTGCTTTTGGCGACGTGCCTCCTCGCGGTGGGCCCGGCGGCGAGCATGATCGCGGCTGAGAGCAATCGCTTCGGTGCCGCAGAATTTCCTGAGACCAATCCGCTTACGCCTAGCTCGGCGCCTGCCGTCGCGGCTACGCGCACAGAAATCCCGCCGGTCGCCCCGCCGGCGCCGGTTGCGACTGAAACCAAGACCGCCAAGCCCGGCGTCATCTTAGGGATTATCCCGGCGATTCGCCGCATGTTTACTTTCAAACGCGGCAGCGCGTCCGCGGTGGAAACGCCGCCGGTCGTTCAATCTGCGCCGCAAGTTGTGGCCGAAAAACCCAGTGCTCCGTCTGCTCAAGCTAACGTAAAAGTTACGCCTACGCCAACGTCTACGCCCGCCGCCGCGACGGCCGCGGCGATCGCCGTCAAGCCGGCGGCCAAGTCTTCCGTCGAAACACCGCAGGTGGAATCCGCCGCCCTGGCCGTCACTTCCAGCCGTTTCAACTGGCTCAAGCGCAACCGTGAACCCACGGCCTCCGTGCCGGCGTTGGTGGCCGGTGCTTTGCCGACTTTGCGCTCAGAAGCGCGTCGCAGCCGGGCGCCCAATCTGCCTCGGCAGACGCGCTTGGACATGGATCAACGCATCGAGCGACTCGGCCCCGAGCTGGAACCGATTTCGGGTTCCGAAGTGCTTAGCGGCGCGAATTTGTCGAGCGCTCCCGTGGTCGCGGGAGTCGAGGAAACCGTGATCTCGCTTGAAGCGGCCGCCGTGGTGCAAGCCAAGGCCGCGGGTGGCGTCGGCGCGGGTGGCATGGCGGGCAAAATCACGCGGCGCTCGGATGAAATTAAATTGATCCCTAACGATGCTAAACAGCGCGAACGTTTCCGCGAAGTGAGCGTCTTCTTTGATCCGCCACCGCCGAAATCTTCTAAGCCGGCGGTGACGCCGACCAGTTCTGCGACCTATGAAACCAAGTAAGCGCAGGTGGGCGCTCGGCGCGGGCTACGTGTTCTTCGGTGCCTTGGCCTTATCCGCCGCAGAAGCACCGCACGCCGCTCCGGCTCCGGCGCCCAGCACTGCGGCGAAGGCTGAAACCTCAATCACGACGGCGGTGACGGAGGCGAGCCCTCATGCAGCGGCTCATGCCCCCGCGGAGACCGCCCATGCGCCGGTCGCCGAGCGTCCCGTAGCGGCGAAGACCGAGGTTCAGCCCCCGGCTGCGCACGGCGCGGCACCAGCACTCGTATCGGCCAGTGGCTCGGAGCACGCGCCGACTAAGGCAGCTCCCGCGGCTCATGGTGCAGCCGCTGAGGCCGCGGCGGTCCACGACGATAATCCCAGTGCCAAATCCAAGGCGGCGGAGGCGCTCGCCAATCTCACGTTGGCTCGCTCCTTCCGGCGCAACCAGGATTGGGGTCAGGCGATCCCGTTGTACGAAGCGTATATTTTGGAGAATCCTAATTCGCCGGAATTGCCCATGGCGTTGCTCGAACTCGGGCGCACTTATGCGCAATCGGGGGCCAATGAGGCGGCTTTGAGCCGGTTTTATTCGGTGCTCGATATGGCGGTGAATCAGGAAGGCGCCTCGCTCGCGCAGGGGCGGGAAGTGGCGTACTCGGCGCAATATGAAATCGCACAGACGCAGATGGCGCTCGGGCGGCACGCGCAAGCGGCGCGACTTTTCCGCGGCATGCGCAAGTTGCCGCTCATTGATGTCGATCGCGCCAATATCTACCTCTCCTGTGCGCGGGCGTTGAAACTCTCGGGCGACAAGCCGGGTGCGGTGGAAGAATATCAGACCTTGTTACAGTCGTTTTCGGATAGTCCCGTCGCGCCGGAAGCGCGTTTTGAGTTGTCGGTGGTTTATGCCGAACTCGGGCGGCGCGATGATGCGTTGCGGGAAGTGTTGTCGTTGTTTGAACGGCAAAAGAGCTCCGGCAGCTCCGATGAGACGTGGCGTTATTGGCAGCGTCGCGCGGGCAATCAGCTGGCAAATATGTTTTATAGTGCGGGCAATCTGCCCGAGGCGGCGGAGCTTTACGGCAAATTGCTGCAACTGTCGGGTGATGCGCGCTGGCGTTGGCCGTTGCTGTATCAGGTCGGGCTGGTCGCGGAGCAGATGAAAGATTTCGCGAAGGCGAAGGTGACGTACACGGAGTTGGCCGCGGCCAAAGCCGAGGGGTTGACCGCCGAAGTCGCGGAATTACCCAAGCTGGCGCAGTGGCGGCTCGAGCACCTGAAATGGGCCGAGCGCATGGACGCGGAACTCAATAGCTTGAAGCCGAGCGCTTGAGTGGTCTTGCTGGCGCTCATTCATGAAGCGCATCGAAGCCGTCGATAGTCACCTCAAGATCTGCGAAGAGTTGCACGCGTTGGTGATGGAGGAAAATCGCATCTTGCGAGAAGAGCATCGCCTCCCCGGAGCGGAGATCAGCACGCGCAAGGAAGGGCTGTTGCAGCGCCTCAACGATAGTGTGGCGGCGTTGAAGACGGCGGATAAAGCGACCGGCGGTGGCCCGCGGTTGGCGTTGGCGCGGGAGCGCTCGATGCAGATTTTGCGGCTGGATCGGGAAAATGAGCAGCTCTTGCTGCGGCACAGTCTGGGGACACGTCGGCCCGTGGTAGCTCAATCGCTCTCGGCGGCGGCTCAGTTGTACGCGACGCGCCGGCCCAAGGAATAGTGGGGCCGGTATCGCGGGCGGGCGGGCGGGCGGGCGGCTGGGCTCAGCCCAAGGTTTGCAGGCGCTGACCGAGTTGCGTGCTGCGGTCGACGGGTGGCGCGAGTTTTTTCACGAGATCTAGCGTCGTGAGACTGGTATCGAGGTTTAACGTACTGCCTTCCAAGCTGTAGAGCGGCGTGGCCAGAGGTTGACCGGCTCTGGGGTGGCCGGGTTGGGGCGCGCTAAAGAGTGCGGCGTCGCCGACGAGATTCGGGATGCGGCAAAAGAGATTTACCGCGGCGGGATCAAGCGTGCGGCCGGCTTGCGCGAGCAGGTGCTCGATCGCAGCGGGATGGGGTACGGGTTTCTCGACGAGGTGAACAGCCACCGCGAGACAACGCGCCAGCCATGGAATCGCGTCGCCTTTGCTACCGGCGGGAAAACCGCTGCCATCAAAGTGTTCGTGGTGGTGCCGCACGATTTCCGCCACGACAGGATCGGGATCGAAGTGGCAGGCGAGGTTGTGGCTGAGGATGGGATGCGTCTCATACGTCTCGGCATCGGCATCCGACAAGGACGCGAAATTACCCAGGACGCGCTCGAGCAACGCCGGTTCAAATCCGATCATGCCGAGATCGCACACGGCGGCCGCCAGCACGAGGCGGCGCGCGGCTTCGGGATTAAACGCATCGAGCCGGGCGAATTTACGCACGATCGTCAGCAAGTGTTGGCTACGCACCGCGAGGGCGGGGTGGCGCGACGCGAGTAGGTGATGACAAAAATGTTGGGCATCCTCGAGGCTGCGTTGCCGGAGGTGTCCGTGGACTTGGAGCGACTTGAGCTTGGCGCTTAATTCCGCGTCGAGGCCCTCGATGCGCAGCTGGAGTTGCGCGGCATGTTGGTTGAGGTCGCGGAGTTCTTGCTGGAGGGCGGCGTTTTCCTTGCGCGTGTGGGCGGTGGCGGCCCCGGCGGCGATGGTCGCGATCAATTCCTCGCGCAGCCAGGGTTTGGTGACGAAGCCGAAGATGCGACCCGCACTGACTTGCTCCATGGCCTGGTTGACGGCGAAGACGCTGGTGAGCGCGACGATCGAAGCGTAGGGCTGACGGATCGCGGTGCGGTTTAATAAATCACTGTGCTCGCGTACCAGTAATTCGTGGTCGGCGAGTACGACGGCGAAATCCTCGCGTTCCAAAAGCGCGAGGGCCGGGGCCGGGGCGGGTGCTTGGTGAACCGCAAAGCCTTCGAGTTCTAAAGTCAGCTGCAAGGCCTCGAGCGTCACCGCATCGGTATTCACCACGAGCACCAGCGGGCAGGTACGATCCTCCCCCCGGCCGCGGACAGGCGGCACGCTCGGGATCACCACCGGATCCCGCGGAGCGAGCTGAGTTTGGGTGGACACGTTTAAGCCCAATGAAGGTAAACGTATAAACGGCCCGCTTGGCCCCGAACTTAAGCGAAAAAATCACGGTTTGTTTCGCGGCAAAAATTGCCTGTCGTTTTCGGGGTTAAAACCGAGGTCTGAATCAAGTTTCGTATATTTTAATCGTATTTCTGTCTGATGTTTATGTAACATTGATTTAGGCTGGAACTGCATTTGCTTAATCGCTGGCATGATCCAAGGAATCGAGCCCAGCCTCAACATGCGCATTGCGCAAAGGTCCCTGGATGCCTGCGTCCTCCGCCAGGAGGCATTGGCTTCCAACATCGCCAACGTCGAAACCCCCGGCTACAAGCGGATGGACGTCGCTAAGGATTTTGCCGACCGCCTCAAAACCGCGGTCCAACGTGGTGGCGCCAAAACCGCGCTCCCTGCCCCGCGCCTCATGGAAGACACTAAGGCCCGCGCCCTGCGCGCCGACGGCAACACGATCGATCTTGAGAACGAATTGCTCCAGATGAACAAAAATCAGGTCGATCACGAGTACCTCACGAACCTGATCGGCTCCAATTTTAAGACGCTGAAAATGGCCATCACCGGCCGTAGCAGCTTCTAATCCTCCTTCGACCGACCATGGAACTCATCACTGGCGTAGGTGCCACCGGCAGCGCGTTGAACGCTCAAAAAACGCGGCTCGATCTCATTGCCCAAAATATCGCCAACGCGCAAACGACGCGCTCGGCCGACGGCGGTCCTTACAAGCGCCAGGTCGTCACCTTCGAAGCCCAACTCGCCAACCGCATGGCTCGCGGCGGCCAAGGCGCTGGCGCCACCGGCGTCAAAGTTGCCTCGATCAGCAACGATCCTACCCCCGGCCAAAAAATCTACGACCCACGCCACCCCGATGCTGATGCTCAAGGGATGGTGGCGATGCCCAACGTCAATGTTTCGACGGAAATGGTCGATCTGATCACGGCCTCCCGCACGTACGAAGCCAACCTCTCCGTCGTCAAAGCTGCCCGTCAAATGGCGCAGAAGACGATCGATATCGGCCGTTAATTTTTTCTAACCCATGTCCACCATCGGAGCCATCACAGCGAGCGGAATCAGCCCCAATGCGGCTACGCGTCTGCCTGCGCTCGATCTCAAAGGTCTCAACCCCGGCGGCGCCACCGACAAGGCCGCCACGGGAGCGTCGGATTTCGCCGGCGTGCTCTCTCAGTTGGCCTCGCCGCTGATCGAGAAGCAAAATGAAGCAGCCGCTTTGACCAAATCTGTGCTCCTCGGCCAAGGCGCGCCGCTCCACCAGAGTGTGATCGCGATGCAGGAAGCCTCGGTGGCGTTCAGCCTCATGGTCGAAGTTCGCAACAAAGTCGTAGAGGGCTTCCAAGAGCTCATGCGCATGCCCGTATAATTTTTTCCCTTACGTTCGAATAAATGAAACCTTTTATTGATTCCTTCCTGCGCGTCTGGCGCGAGTTCACCGTCGGCCAGAAAACGTCTATCATCCTCGCTGCCGTTTTGGTGCTGGGTGGTCTCGTCGGCGTGGCCGTCTGGTCCGGACAACCCGATTACCAACTCCTCTATGGCCGCCTCGCTCAGAAGGATGCTGCCGTCATCATCAGTTCCCTGCAGACGCAGAACATCAAGTACCGCACCAGTCCGGATGGTAGCTCCGTTTACGTGCCGGCGGAAAACATTCACCGCTTGCGCATGGATCTAGCCAGCAAAGGGCTCCCGAGCGGCGAAGGCGTGGGCTTTGAAATTTTTGATAAAGGCCAGTTTGGCCTCAGTGATTTTGCGCAGCGCACCAACTACGCTCGCGCGCTCCAAGGTGAACTATCTCGCACCATCGCGCAGCTCGACGGCGTCGCCGCCGCGCGCGTCATGATTGTGCAACCCGAAAACCGGCTCCTCCTCGTTGGCCAGAGCATCAAGCCCACCGCCTCGGTCTTCGTGGAACTCCGCGGCAACCGTCTCCCGGTCGAAGCTGTTAATGCGATCCGCAATCTCGTCGCCAATTCCGTCCAAGGCTTGCTCGTGGATGAAGTCGCCGTCATTGATCAAAAAGGCCACGTGCTTTCGGCCGACCTGAAAGACGATCCGACCTTGGGCGCCGCGACCAGCCAGATGCGCTACCGCCAACAGGTCGAAGATTACTTCGCGCGCAAAGTGGAATCCTTGCTCACCCCGGTGATCGGACCCGGCAACGCCGTCGTGCGCGTCTCCGCCGATATCGACAGCGAGACGGCCAACCGCAGCGAAGAACGCTTTGACCCCGAAGGCCAAGTCGTCCGCTCCCAAACCAATATCGAAGAAACCTCCACCTCCGTGGAAAAGAAAAAATCCGGCGTCGCCGGCGTGACCAGCAACACTCCGGATGCTGCGGGCAAAGAAGAAGCCCCGCTCGTGGCCAACGATCAGAACACCAAAAATCGGACCACCAGTTACGAAATCAATCGCGTCCTCACCAACTCGTCCCGCACACCGGGCACGATCCGCGGACTTTCCGCCTCGGTTTTCGTGGCCCAACGCATCGTGGGCACCGGGGCCGACGCCAAGCCGCAACCCCGCACCGCCGAAGAACTCCAAGGCCTGCGCAAACTCGTCATCAACGCGATCGGCCTCAAAGCCTTCGCTGGCGCCAATGCTAGTGCCAACGTCGAGGATCTCGTGACGATCCAAGAAGCCGCGTTCCAATCGTCATTCCCCACCGCCGTCGAAGAAGCGGCCGTGCCGACTAAGGTGCGCACTTGGATCGAGCTCGGGGCGAAATATGCTCCCGTGCTGATCGCCGTGCTCGCTTTTGGTTTCTTCTTCCGCCTGCTGCGCACCCAACGGCCCGAAACCGTACCGATGGAGGTGATCAATCCGCCTCGCGTCGAAGAAGAATCCGAGCTGCCCGCCGTCGTGACGGCGGCCACGTTGAACGAATTACTCCGCAAAAAACCCGGCAACATCGGCGCCGCTCTGCGCGATTGGTCCGCCGAGGCTAAGACCTAAATTTGACCGCCCGTGACTTCCTCCGACTACAGCAAACTTAGCCGACCGCAAAAACTCGCCGCCCTGCTCATCGTAGCAGGCCCGGACGCCGCGGCCGATATCCTACGCACCTTCCCTGACCGCGAAGTGGAAGAAATCTGCCGCTTGATGGGCGAATTTGAAGTCGTCTCCCAGGAGCTCAAAGATTTTCTCATTTTGGAATTTGAGCCGCTCATCATTAGCGGTTTGAAATCGATCGAAGGTGGCTTTGATTTCGCCAAAAAAGCCCTCGATCTCTCGCGCGGTGAATTCAAGACCGGCGCCATGTTGAGTCGCATCGGCGCGAGTGTGAGCCTCTCCTCCGCCAAAGTTTTGGAACGTATTTCCGAAATGGAAGGCCGCGATGTGTTTCTGCTGCTGAAACGCGAACAACCGCAGACGATCGCCTTTGTGCTTTCGTACATCGACAACGTTAAGGCCCGCGACGCCTTCAAATTATTTTCCCCCGAACTTCAGGCGGATATTTCCCTGCGCATCGGCCTGATTGATAGCACCTCGCTCAAGTATATCGAAAAGATCGCCAACCAACTAGGCGCTCACGTTTCGCAGACCGAGGTCCCTGCGTTCCACCGCAGTGGCGGCGCCGAAACCGTGGCCAACATGCTCAAAGGTGTTTCGAAAGATGCCACCCGCGCCGTCATGGCTCAGATCGAAGAAAAAAATCCCCGACTCGCGACCGCCGTGCGGCGGAAACTGTTCTCGTTCGAAGATCTCTCCCGCCTGCGCCCCAGCGATATGCAACGCCTCATGCGCGAAGTGGATTCGGCGCAATTGGCGCTCGCGCTCAAAGGTGCTTCTGAAGGCATGCAGGAAAAAATCTTCGCCGCACTTTCGAAACGCGCCGGTCAAGGTTTGCGCGACGATATTTCGATGCTCAGCAACGTCCGCCCCAAGGAAGTCGCGACGGCGCAAGCCTCCGTGGTCGACATGCTCCGCAAGCTCGAAGAATCGGGCGACATCATCCTCGACGAAGACGATGCGGAGGGCGGCGCTTAATCCCATGGCGGTCTTACGTCATTCAATTTCGTTTACGGGTCCTTTCGTCCTGGCCGCCGAAGCGGTCGAACCCGTGCGCCATTACACGGCAGCGGATCTCGCTGCTGAGTTTGAACGGGGCCGCCGTGAGGGCGCGCGTTCGGCCGACACGGGCGTGGACCGTCGTTTCGTGGAATTTCGCTCGGAAGTGAGCGCGGTGCAGAATGGAATTTTTTCTCGTCTCGGTGAGGCGGAGAAGATGATCGCTGATCAAATCCGAGTGGTTTTGCCCGATCTCGCGGTCGAAGTCGCCAAGCGCGTCCTCGCGGGTTTTACGCCGCCACCTGAAGTGGTCGCACAACTGTGTCAGGAGGCTTTGGTCGCGCTGTTTCCCGAAGTGCAGAATCTCGAGTTGGTCGTCGGCGAACGTGATCACGAGATCATCGCCAGTTTGGTGCCGGAGTGGAAAGTGACGTATCCCGGCATCTCGGTGACGATTGATCCGGCGTTTGCTTCGGGCGAATGTCAGGTGCGTAGTCGTTTCGGTGTGATTGATGCGCGCCATGGCGCGAAGGTGGAAGCCTTGCGGCGGGAGCTCTCGCGTAAATGAACCCCGGCGTGGCAGACATTGTTTCTTTGGTGCGCGGTCAGGTGCAGCAGGCGCCGACGTTTAGCCGCTACGGTCGCGTGGCTTCGATTTCGGGTCTCATCGTGGAATCTGAGGGGCCGAATGTCGGCCTCGGCGAACTCTGTGTGTTGCGCAGTCAGCGCAATGCGTTCGAAGTTTTGGCCGAAGTGGTGGGATTCCGAGCGGAGAAAATTTTATTAATGGCGTTGGGCGATGTCGGCGGGTTGCACGTCGGCTGTGAAACGGTCGCGATGGATTCGCTCTCGTTGCCCGTGGCCAATGATCTCTTGTTGGGCCGCGTGCTCGATGCGCTCGGTCGGCCGATGGATGAAGGGGCGACGTTGTCGCGCCAGCGTCAGGCTTGGGCCGCGCAGACCCCACCGCCGCATCCTTTGCGCCGGCAGCGGATCTCTGAACCTTTTTTAACCGGCGTGAAGGCAATCGATGCGTTTACGCCGTTGGGCCGCGGGCAGCGCATGGGTATTTTCGCTGGTTCGGGCGTCGGTAAATCGACGTTGCTCGGGATGATCGCGCGCGGTTCTTCGGCGGATGTCGTCGTGATCGGGCTGGTAGGCGAGCGTGGTCGTGAAGTGCGTGAATTTATTGAGCGTGATCTCGGCCCCGATGGTTTGAAAAAATCGGTCGTCGTCGTTGCAACTTCGGATGCGCCGGCGCCGATGCGCTTACGCGCGGCGTTTACGGCGACAGCCTTGGCGGAGAGTTACCGCGATCAGGGTCGCAACGTTTTATTGTTGATGGATTCCGTGACGCGTTTCGCGATGGCGCAGCGTGAGATCGGGCTCGCGGTCGGCGAGCCGCCGGCGACACGCGGTTATACGCCCTCGGTGTTTGCCTTGCTGCCACGTTTGCTCGAGCGATCGGGCGCGGGTGAAACCGGTGCAATCACCGCGTTGTACACGGTCTTAGTCGAAGGCGACGATATGAACGAACCGGTGGCCGATACGGTGCGTGGTATTTTGGATGGGCACTTGGTGTTGTCGCGGGCGCTGGCGCACGCGAATCATTATCCGGCCATCGATATTTTGGAAAGTATCAGCCGCTTGGGGCGCGAAGTCGCGCCGGCCGCGGTGTTGCAATGCTCGGCCGCGGCGCGGGAACATGTGGCGCTGTATCGGCGCAACGAAGATTTGATCAACATCGGCGCGTACAACAAAGGCTCCAATCCCGCGCTCGACCACGCGATCCGCGTGCACGGGCCGTTACAGACTTACCTGCGCCAGAGCATCGATGAAGTGGTTTCGAGCGAGGCGATGGCGGCCGGATTGAAGGGGGCGCTCGCATGACGAGGTTTCGTTTTAAACTGCAGAGTTTGGTGCTCTTGCGCGAATTGCGCGAGACGCAGGCGGCGACGGTGCTGGCTCAAAAACTCGAGCAACAGCGGCGCCTCGAGCAAGAGTTAGCGCAGGCGCAGGCTCGTTCCGAGGCGGCGCGGGCGAACTTACTCCAAGTCGAAGGTAAACGTTTCGCGCCGCAGGACCACTCCGCGGCCCTGGCTGATTTTGATCGCACCGTCGCGCTGGAGCGCACGGCGGAAAAGGCAGTACTCGCCCACACCAAGATTTTGGAGCAAGCCCGGCTCGCTTGGGCTGAAGCCGGTAAAGAACTCAAGGCGGTCAATAATCTCCGAGGTCGCGCGGAAGACCGTCATTTCCAAGAAGCGGCTCGCCGCGAGCAGGCGGAGATGGATGAAGCCGCCAGTCGGATCGCAGGTGCCTCTTATTCTCTTCTGTCATGAAACTGATTACCTCCCCTTTAGTCATTATTCTGGTGGCGACGTTGTTGGGCGTCGGGCTTTCCAGTTACATCGTGCTCAAGCGTATTCCCGAATATGCGGCGATGGCCGCGGCGATGCGTCCGAAGCCCAAGGTCGTACCTTCGCACTTGCCGGATCGTCCACCGCCAGTGGACGTCACGAGTCGCGCCGTCAGTGAGTTGAAGTTGGCCAAAGATCAATTGGCGGTGCGTGAGGCTGCACTCATCGAACAACAAAAACGTATGGAATCCGAGCGGCTTGAGCTCGAACGCACGCGAGCCGACATCGATTTGATGCGCAAACAGGTCGAGGGATACTTGACCGAGGCGAAAGGCTTAAACGGCAAAGCACGCGCGGAAGACGCCGTGAGTGAAATGAAGAATCTGAAAACGCTCGTGCAAACCTACTCGGCGATGTCGCCCAAATCTACGGTCGCGATCATGCTCCAGATGGAGGATGTCAGCGCGGTCAAAATTCTCGCTCTCATGAAAGTAGATATAGTCGCAGGAATTTTTGAAGAGATGGGCAAGCAGGCCGCCAGCGATCCCTTGATGGCCAAGCGGGCGGCTAAATTAGCCGAGGGTGTTAAAAATTACCGTTCACCAAAATGATGTCCCCTTTTCCGTTTGAGCCAAAGATTTCCGGAGCCGCATCATCGGCCTCGGGCGTTCTTCCTGCTGGAGCGTTTGCTCCAGAGGCTGGCGCCAAGCCTGCGCGCACGTCGACCGATTTGAAACGCTCGTTTGCGAGTATGCTCGGGCAGGTTAAAAAAGAAGCGCCGCACCCGCCCTCTGCTACCCCCGTGGTTAAGCCTGCGCAGCGCGCGGACACTCACCGCCAGCCTCAGCAGCCCGTTGACGGTCTAAAATCAAAATCCTCGCATTCTTTGCGTTCGACCGCGGCTGAAACGCGCACACGTCCCACCCGCGATCCGGAGGGACGCGTGGACGACTCCGGCGAGCAAGAGCTACCGACCGATCTTCCCGCCGATGAATCGGAGATTTCTAAGGTGGTTTCATTGGACGCCAGTGACGCCGCTGAGTTGGCCGCGGCCTGGGTTCCTCCGGCGTTGCCGATCGACGAAGCGCCTCCGGTTAATTTGTGCACATCAGGGATGCAGTTCGAATCCGCGCCTTTGGACGCGGAAGTGACGGCACTTACTAACTCCGCTCAAGCGAGCCCGACCTCACGCGATGAAGGTGCTCTTGCTTCGGTTCAGGCTAACTCTGGGATCGTGAATCAAAATGAGGCCGGGCGTCACACAGCGGTGTCTGCGGCTTTTGCCGCCGAGCAATCACTGTCCACTCAGTCGCGCCAAACCGAACGTGCGCGGTTGAATTTTAATGATGAGGCCGAAGGTAAGGCGTCTAACGCGGATGGAGAACGTTCGACGCAGCCAGATGCGGCGGGCGCTTTCAACCTTCCGACGGGCTTGAACGCGGTCACCGCGCAGCCGGCTCCGACCTTGGCCGCGGCTTCGATGCCGCGCTCGTTAAAAGCAGAAAAAACTGCCGCTCTGCCCGCCGCCACCCGTGATACTGGTGCTGAAAGCACGGTAAACGGTATTTTAAATAATATAGAAAAAAATACTAATCAATTAGTTAAGAAAGTTAATTCTATGGTTGGCCCAACGAGTGCTAATAGCGACTCGAACATGTCCAGTCCACGTCTAGATTTCTCGGCCGAGAGCCCTTCGGATGCACCCGCAACCGAAGCAGTGACGCGCGTGAATTTGGTACAAGTCGTTGATGAACTCGCGGCGATCACTGAAAAGGTGCGGATTTCCGGGCAGCAACGCTGCGTGGTGGATCTTGATGTCGCCGGTCATGGTAAACTCCGCGTCGAAGTGGTGCGTCGTGTCGACCAAGTGGAAACGGTGTTGAGCACGGATTCGGCATCTTTGCGCGAATCGTTGCAGGCGGCGTTTGATCGATCGGATCGCCCTGGTAATTTTTCTTCGTCATTTCAGTGGCAAGGCTCCCCGGACACTTCCGGCCGAGGCCAAAATGGGGCGCAAGCCGATGCGGACGCCCGCCAAAACATGTATTTCAAAGCCGAGCCCGCTGCGCGGGTGGGGCGCACATCATCACTTCCGGTTGCCCCCGTTTCTCCCGTCGCGGCTCCCGTTCTCGCTGCTAATCACCGTTTGCAAATCTTCGCCTGACCATGCCTATCATCTCCACCACGCCCGCTCCCGCGGCGGCCACCCCCGTCGCCGCTCCCACCGCTACTCGCACCACCAAGCAGTCGATGAGCCAGCAAGATTTTTTGAAGCTGCTCACGATGCAGTTAAAAAATCAGGACCCGATGAAGCCGATGGATGACAACTCGTTTGTCACCACCATGGCCCAATTCACCGGCCTCGAGCAATCTAGCCAGATGATCACCTCCCTCAAGGGCATGGGAGATGCCAACAAGATGATCGCAGCCAGCAGCATGATCGGCCGTGAAGTCACCGTGAGAGATAATACCGGTGCAGAAACCACGGGCATTGTTGATGCCGTCGAGAATTCACCCACCGGGTTGCAGCTGCGCATGGGCACGTCGCTTTTCTCGTTTGATTCGGTCACCCGCGTCGCGCCGACCTCCACTAAAATTCCCGCCTAAACTTCATTTTTAAACTCAACCTCAAAATCTAAATCCTATGCCTATCTCAGCCTCAATCTACTCTGGCGTCACCGCCATGAAGGCCTTCTCCAAGGGTGTCGAAACGATCAGCGCCAACATCGCCAATTCCAACACCACCGGCTACAAATCTGCGACCGTTACATTTTCGTCGTTGATGGGCGATTCGATTAAAAACTCCCAAGGCTCGCTCTCGGTTACCGGCGTGAAGACCGATCTCGCCGTTTCCGGCGAAGGTTTTTTCCGCGTAGTTAAGACGGATGACAATTCTGAGTACGCCACGCGCGCCGGTGATTTCCACCTCGATGAACAAGGCTATTTGGTTAACAGCAGTGGCTATCAGGTCCAAGGTTTGACCGGTGGTGCCGCTGGCGCTGCGCCCACGGCCGTCGGTAGCATTCGCGTGAGCCAGACCCCGCCCGCCGGCGCACAATTGCTTAGCTTCGCTTTTGATAAAAAAGGTAATTTCACGGAAACCTACTCCGATGGTACCTCCGCCGTGACCAACCGTGTGCTCGTGCAGCGTTACTCCAATCCCACTGCACTCAAATTGGATGGAGCTAATATGTTCACCAATTTTGAAAACGCTGCGCCCGTAGGCGGAGCGGCGCTCACCGCTTTGAACAACGCCCCGGGTGGCGTGGGCAATGGCACGATCGAACCAGAGACCCTCGAACTCTCCAACGTCGACCTCACCAGTGAATTCGCTTCCCTAATCAATGCCCAGCGCAGTCTTCAGGCTTCCTCTCGCATTGTAACCGTGTCCGACTCCATGGTTGAAGACACCGTCAACCTTAAGCGCTAAGATTTAACTTTTCTCCTCCCATGTCTGACCCTGCTCCCGATAAATCAGCCGAAAAACCGGCCCCAGCCGCGGGTAAATCTGCCGGTGGTGGCATGCTCCCGACGATCATCGCAGTGGTGCTCGCCCCCGTGCTTTCATGGGCGGTGGTTAATTTTGTGCTCATTCCTAAACTCACTAAAGACATCAAGAGTGAGCTCACCACCATCATGGCCCAGGCTAGCAAACGTGATGGCACGGAAGCCGCAGCGGAGCATGAAGCCGACGCTCATGCCGATGGCGGAGCCCACGCTGCGCCCAAGGCCGAAGCGGGCGGACACGGCGGCAAAGAAAAAGTCGAGGTACGCCCTAAGTTTGAAAATCTCACCGTCAACATCGCTGGCACCCAAGGTACCCGCTACTTGAAGGTTACCTTTAATGTCGTCGGTAAAAATGACGCCGCTAATAAAAAAATCGACGCCAAGTACGCTGAGATGGTCGATACCACTCTAACGATTCTCGCCAGCCTCTCGATGCCCGAGCTCGATGAGCCCAGCAGCAAGGCGGTAGTCCGCGGCCGCCTCGTCGCCGCATTCAACGATTTGCTCAAAGCGCCTCTGGTGGAGCAGGTCTTTTTCTCTGACTTCGTCGTGCAGTAATGACGGCTGAAACCCAGACTGAGCCGGCGGGTCCCGCGATTCATCTCGATCCCCTCGGTAACCGCGTCGCCGCCGAGGCTTTTCCGGCGGTGCGCGCCTATGATTTTCGCAACCCCGTCATGTTGACGGAGGGGCAACTGGCGCAGCTGCGCGAGTTGCAAGCCCAGTTCGCCCGCCAACTCGCGACGCGCTTATCCTTGGTTTTGAAACTCGAGTGCGTGCTCGGCAAAGTCGGTTTTTCCGAGTCTACCTTCGCCGAATTTCGCGGTCAAATTTCCGAGCGATCCTATAACTGTACCTTCAAGGCCGAGCCTCTGCGCGGTCTAGGGCAGATGACTTTGCCCGCCTCTTTGGCCTCCACCGTGGTCGACCGTCTTTTGGGTGGTCCCGGTGTGGCCCAGACCGTCGAGCGTGAACTCACCGAAATTGAGTGCGCCTTGCTCGACGACATGATGGTGCAAGTCCTCGAAGAATGGTTTAACCAGTGGGGCTATGAACAAGCCCTGCAACCCGCCATCCTCGGTGGTCAGCGTTTTTCGGGCTTCATGCAGAGCTCCTCCAAGACCGCTTCTTTTGTGAATCTCAGCATTGAGATGACCCTCGGTGGCGCTACGGGACCACTCTCGTTGTGTGTACCCGAAGTCATGGTTGAACCGCTCCTGCGCTCCTTCCAGTCGCGCCAGGAAAAAATGCAGCCCGACAAACCTGTCGTGCGTGAACCCAACTGGCATCCTGCCTTTGAAGAGGTGTTGGTGCCGATCACGGCTCATTGGAACGCTTTTACCCTCACCCTCGGCGAACTTTCCAATCTTGAGATCGGATCCGTCTTGCCGCTGCCTATGAGTATTTTGGAGCAGACATCAATCGTCGTCGGCTCCGAAGAAAAATTTATCGGCACTATCGGCATTGAAGGTGAACGTATCGCTGTCTCCATTACCTCGGCTGCTCACTAACATTTCACCTTACTCACCATGGAAAACAAATCTCTCGACCTCGTCTTAGACATCAAGGTGAACGTCGCCGTGCAGCTCGGCTCGTGCGAACTGCCCATGCGCGAGGTGCTCGCGCTCGCGCCCGGCACCATTTTGCAATTGGCGCAAAAAGCCAATGAGCCCGTGTCGCTCCACGTGAATCAAAAACTCGTCGCTCGCGGTGAAGTCGTGCTCGTCGGCGACAGTTTTGGTATTCGCGTCACCGAATTCGTGGGCCGTGCCAAATGAGTCGTCTCACGCTCACCGTGCCGATTCATCCTCCCCGTCGCCTAGCCCTTTGGGCGCTGGGTTCACTTTTCTCTAGTAGCTTACTTTTGGGGGCGGCTCCGGCCGCGCCTCGTTCTGCCGATACGGTTATTTTTCCACAACCGGTCGATCAAAGCGCCGCCCGGCCTGCTGGTACGCCTTCGACCGGTTACATCGTTTTTGTCGTAATCTGCCTCGGTGGCGGGGCTTGGCTTTGGTTTCGCGCCAAAGGTAAAGGTCGTTCGCTGAAAAACAGCGGCTCAGAAATCTCGATCGACGAAACTCGCCCCCTTGGTAACCGCCAGTACCTCGTGCTCACGTCTTGTCGTGGCCGGTCGTTTCTCATCGGCGTCAGCCAAGGTCGCATTGACGTGATCTCGGAAGTGCCATCCTCGGAACCCACGCCATGAATCTGATTTGGCTCCGGCGCCTGCGACTGCCGATTTTGTTTTTGCTTACGACATTGGTCTTCGCCCAAGGCTGGTTGCATGCGCAAACGCCGCCCGCAGCTCCGGCCAACGGCACGCCCGCCGCTACGCCGGCTCCTTGGAAATTGGCGGTGAATCTCGAGGGCGCAGAAAAACCCGGCGAGATCAGCGTGGGTTTACAGATCGTCGTTGTGATGACCCTACTTTCACTGGCGCCAACGCTTGTGATGTTAATGACGAGTTTCACTCGCATCGTCGTCGTGTTGGGATTTCTCCGCACCGCGATGGGGTTGCCTAACGCGCCTTCGAATCAGATTATTACCGGTCTCGCGCTCTTTCTCACCTTGTTCGTGATGGGTCCGACGTTTGAACGGGTGAACACCGAGGCCTTGCAGCCTTACCTGTCGGGCAAGCTGGCCTCTGGGTCCGCTTTGGAAGCAGCGGGTGAACCGATCAAAGGTTTCATGCTGAAGCAGACGCGTACGCGTGATATTGAATTTTTTCTCAAACTCGGCCGGTTTCCACCGACTAAGGTTCAAGATTTGCCGCTTCGCGTCGTCGTCCCCGCCTTTGTGATCAGCGAATTACAGACCGCATTCCAAATGGGCTTTTTCCTCTTCTTGCCGTTTTT
>CANFSZ010000052.1 GCA_947449835.1 Opitutia bacterium | reverse complement strand
TCCATGGCCTCCAACTTGGCTTTGGACGCCTTAAGCGTCGGGTTTTTGGCGATGAGCGCGGATACTTCGGCGGAATTCATGGTTGCGTGAGTGAGGGCCTGAACGGGATAGTTGAGCGGATAATGACTAACGCTGTCAATCCGAGTCTCGAAAACACCTGCGCATGAGCACAAAAACCGACGCTCCCCGTCCTACCGCCTGGCCGGCGGCCGCCCAATTGGTTGCGCGCTGGCTCGAACGCCGGGAGCGCATTGATGCGCTTTTCGATACCTTGCCTGGTAAATTATCCGGCGCCGAGCGCGCGCGTTGTCAGCATCTGGTCTTCGGCGTGGTGCGCCATGCGAGCCGTTTGGAACAAGAATTGGCGAAGTTGATCGCGCATCCGCCGCGCTATGCGACGCGCGCAGTCTTATATGTAGCGGGTTTTGAATTGATCGAGGCTGAGGGCGAACACGCCGACAAGGGCCTCGTCGCCAAGATCGTCCACCACGCCGTGGACCAAGCCAAAGTGCTCGCGAGCGCCGCCGAAGCGCGCCTCGTCAACGCCGTCGTGCGCAAACTCGCGACCGCACTCCACGCGCAGATCGAGCCCAATCGTCTCGCGGCGGCGGAAGTCTTGGCGGGATATTTCTCGCATCCCGCGTGGCTGGCGCAGCGCTGGCTCACGCATTTCGGCGCCGAACACACGCGCGCATTACTCAAGTGGAACCAATCGCCCGCTCCCGTTTATGCGCGTTGGCGCGACCGCACGGCGCCCGCACCGGCTTGGTTGAAGGCGACGGCTTGGGCCGGTTTCTACGAAGTGCCATCGGGGCATTGGAGCGACGTCGAGCCGTTGCTCAAGCACGGTAAACTTTATCTGCAAGATCCGGGCACGCGGCTCGCCGTCGAGCTCCTCGCGCCGCAGCCCGGCGAAACCGTGCTCGACGTGTGCGCAGCACCCGGCGGCAAGAGCCTCATGATCGCCGATGCGATGCTCGCTCGCACAGGCGCCACGCCGCCCGCGAAACCCAGCCGTGTGATCGCGATGGATCTGCCCGGCGAACGCATCGCGCGCTTGAAGGAAAATCTCGCGCGCGCCGAAGGCGTCGAAGTCGCGCTCGTCCAAGCCGACGTCGCGCAAGACGGATTTCTCGCGCTCGATGCTTGTCAATTACCCACGAGCTACGACGCGGTGTTACTCGACGTGCCGTGCACGAACTCAGGCGTGATGCGGCATCGCGTCGACGTGAAATGGCGCCTGCAAGAAGGCGATTTCCACAAACACGGCCGCCAACAACTCGCGCTCTTGCACGCTGCGGCGCGCCTCGTGGCGCCGGGCGGACGACTTGTTTACTCGACCTGCTCGATTGATCCCGAGGAAAACGAGAGCGTCGTAAAAACCTTTTTCGACAGCCGCGCCGGCGGACCGTTTACGCTCGAAGCCAAGAGCCTCAGTCAACCGTGGGTGACGGGCCACGACGGCGCGGGCGCGTTCTTGCTGCGCAAGAAACTCTGAGCGCCGCTTTTTAAGTGGTGCCCAGTGCGGCAACGTCACGGCACGAGCTCGAAGACGGGAAGGCTTTTCTCGGTTTCGCGCGTGCCGTTGAGAAACGTGAAGGTGATCTCGTGCGCTTCGGCGACGAGGCGCGCGTAACGGCGGAAATCCCAGCGCGCGACCTGTTCGCCGTTGATGCGCGTGATGAGGTCGCCGCGCTCGACGGCGGCAGCAGCAGCGGGGGACTGGGGCACGACGCCGGCGACGCGCCAATACGCGGGCGTTTTGGAAAAACTCAGGCCGGGGCTGCGGCGCGGCGCGGTCGCGATTGGCGCGGGCGAATCGCGGTAAAAGGTGACACGGTCGCGCTCTTGGTCGAAGGTGACGGAAAAATTTTGAAGCACAGCGCCACCGATGGCGGAGAGTTCGTCGGAGAGTTCGACGATGGGCGCGGGGAGAAGGTAGTCGGCGAGGTTTAACGATTCGGCTAATCGGCCGATACTTTGCGGGCGGTCGCCGGCGAGCGTGCTAACGGTGCTGCCCTCGCGGGGGCCGTAGGTGAAGTGTGGCGAGAGTCCTACGGGATTGAGACTGAGGGCGGCGTCGCTGCCGCTGTCGAGGAGCGCGACGAACGGTTGATTGCCTAGGCGCACGGAGATAAGCGGGGTTTTGTTGGCGTTGTTAAAGGGGACGGCTGCGCCGGGGATGAGTGGGTTGCCTCGGTTGGGCGCGAGCACGACGCGGTCGCGCGGGTAGTCGAGCGTGAGGAGGGTCTCGCGGAAAAGCGGGAAGCCAAGAATGCCGTCGATTTTTACGCCGAGGTGCGCGGAGAGGGCGCCGCAATCGTAGATGCGCGCGGAAATGTTTTCAAAGCGGGCGTCGCCCAGCTCGAGCCTTCGGATCGTGGTGGCGGGCAGCTCGACCGTCTGGCCGTCGGCCGCGACAATCGTGACGAACGCGACCGGGGTGGCGGGGTCGGGTTTGTTGCCGTAGCGTTGGGCGAATTCGGGGGTGACCAGCGTGGTATTGGCGCCGGTGTCGATGAGGAAATGCCACGGGCCGCCGCGGTCCCATTTACTTTCGAGGATAAGGAACGTACCGAGACGTTGCGCGGGGAGTACAATGAGCGGGGAACCGAGTGTGGTGCGACCCGGGCGCGCGGCTTCGCGTCGAAAGGAGAAACAGCCCGCGAGTTGCGAGCAGGCCAACGCGGCCAAGGCGAATGCGAGAGG
Source organism: Opitutia bacterium (assembly GCA_947449835.1). Lineage (GTDB taxonomy): Bacteria > Verrucomicrobiota > Verrucomicrobiia > Opitutales > Opitutaceae > Tous-C4FEB. Next base: position 16,107 of record CANFSZ010000052.1, on the reverse strand, counting down.
ACGCCGCCAGTTCATTTTTTATTTGGCCGGTGGCGGCAGCGTGCGGCTGAGGGCGAAGGCGCCAAGGGCGAGGGCGGCGCCCGCGAGGAAGACGCTGCGCGAGCCGTAAAGCCAGAAGGCGGCGCCGGCGAGCACGGGCGTGATGGCGCGCGCGAGCGAGCCGAGGGAGCGGAAGATGCCTAGGACGCGCCCCTGTTCTTGCGGGCCGCAATAAAGCGAGATCAGGCCGGTGCTGGCGGGGTTGACGAGGCCGGAGCCGGTGGCGAGCAAGGCGAGACCGGTGTAAAGCAGCGCAGGTTGTTGCGCGAAGCCGACGGCGACGAGGCCGAGCGTCGAAAGAATTAGGCCAGCACCGAGCACGCGGATCTCGTCGACGCGCGCGAGCAGTTTACGGACGATGAACCCTTGGGTGATGATCGAACACACGCCGAGGAAGCCGAGGAGGTAACCGTTTTGGCGGGCGGTGTAACCGAAGCGCTCGGCGGCGAGAAAGGTGAGCGACGCCTCCATCGCGACGAAGGCGAGCGCGTACGTGAAGGCTACGAGGTTGGTGCGTCGTAGGGCGGCGTCGCCGAGCCCGAAGATGGCGGCGATTGGGTTGCGGATGCGCGGGTCGCGAGCTTCGGCGCGAGCGGCGGGCGTGAGGGTTTCGTTGAAGCGGCGGTAAATCCACACGAGGTTGACCAAGCAGAGCGCGAAAGAAATCAGCGCGGGCACGGAGAACGGATTGAAACCGAAACGAGCGAGCGCCGGATACATTTCTAGAAGGTTCCACTGCGCGGTGAGCGCGCCGATCATCGGGCCTGTGACGAGGCCGAGACCAAATGCGGCGCCGACGATGCCCATGGCCTTGGAGCGTTCGGCGCGCGAAGTGACGTCGGCTACGGCGGCGGTGGCGACGGAGAGGTTGCCGGAGAAGGCGCCGCTCACGATGCGCGAAAGCAAGAAGGCCCAGAACGACCCGCTGATGACCCAGAGCAAATAACCGAAAGCGGTGCCGGCGACGGTGAGCAGCAATACGGGACGACGGCCGCGTTTATCGGAGATCGCACCCCAGAACGGCGCGAAGATGAATTGAAGAATCGAGAAAAAGGAACTGAGCACGCCGCCGAAGAGGACAGTGGCGAAGGCATTGTCGTGGCCGAGGCTGCGACTGATGGCGTCGGTTTGGGCGAGGAGCCAGCCGAGGAAGCCGCTGCGGCCATCGGTGCCGAGGTAGTGGCCGAGGAGATCGGGCCCGAGAGGAAAGATGATCGAGAAACCGATCAGATCGATGTACAGCGTGAGAAAAATGACCCCGAGAGAGAGGGCGCGCTGCGGCGGCGTCGGTGCGGGCGTGGTGCTGGCGGAGGCTTGGGACACGGCGGACAAAAAATGGAAGCGGGACCTGTGAAGGATTCACCTGAAGTGCAGGCGGCGCAAGGGGAACTTCGTCGTGCGGCTGATCAGTCGAGGAGGCGGCGGGCGGCGCGCTCGAGATCGCCGAGTTTAAAAGGTTTGTGCAGGTAGGCGAGCTGGCCGCCGCCGGCGTGACGGGTGAGGAAGTCTCCCTCGTTGAAACCGCTGATAATAAGGACGCGCACGGTGGGCCGGAGTTTGCGCAACTCGGCGAGGGTGGCTTCGCCGTTGAGGCCGGGCATGAGTAGATCGAGCACGACGAGGTCGAAGCCATCGGGCGCAGCGCGCCACGCGTCGAGGCCGGCGTAGCCGTCGCTGGCGGCGGTGACGGAGAGGCCGAAGGAGCGTAAAATGGCGGTGGTGACGAGGCGCACGGAGTTGTCGTCGTCGATGACGAGGGCCGTGCCTTGGTGGCGCCAACTTGCGCCAGTGCCGCTGCTTTTCGGTACAGCGGGCCGAGCGGTGATGGCGGGAAGCAGGAGGCGGAAAGTGGTGCCAGCGCCCGCGGTACTGTTGACCAACAGGGCGCCTTCGTGGCCGCGCACGATGCCCAGGACGGCGGCGAGGCCGAGACCGCGGCCGGTGAATTTGGTGGTGTAGAAGGGGTCGAAGATGTTGGCGAGGACGGCTGGGGTCATGCCGGGGCCGGTATCGGTGACTTCGAGGAAGACGTAGGAACCGGGTTTACGGTCGGAGCCGGTCACGGCGCGGGCGAGGGCGGGCGCGTCGATCAGCAGGACTCCGGTGGTGATGCGGATTTCGCTGCCATTGGTCACGCCGGTTTCGCTGATGGCTTCGGCGGCGTTGAGCACGAGATTGACGATGATCTGCCGAATCTGGGTGGCATCGACCATGACGGCGGGGACGTCGTGATCGAGGTTGAGCGTTAAGGTGGCGCGGTGGCCGACGGAAATTTTAAGAAGGGAGTGGACGCCCTCGACGAGGTGGCTTAGGTGGGCGGGTTCGACGATGAACCGGCCTTTGCCCGCGTAGGCGAGCATCTGGGCGCAGAGTTCGGCGGCGCGTTGGCTGGCGGTCTCGATGTGTTCGAGGGCGGTGTGGGCGGAGCCGGCGGGGAGTTCGAGGCGGGCGAGGCTGGTGCTGCCGAGGATGGCGGTTAGGAGGTTGTTAAAATCGTGAGCGATGCCGCCGGCGAGGAGGCCGAGCGATTCGAGTTTTTGGGAATCGAGGAGTTTGCGCTCGAGGGCGAGGCGGTCGGACTCGGCGTTTTTTTGGGCGGTGATGTCGATGGCGAGGCCTTCGAAGAACTGGACTTGGCCCTCGGCGGTGTAGACGCCGTGGGCGCGGGAGAGGACCCATTTCTCGGTGCCGTCGCGGTGGAGGAGGCGATATGCGACTTCGACGGCGCGGCGTTCGTGGAGGGCGACGCGGGTCTCGCGGGTGACGCGTTCGAGGTCGTCGGGATGAGTGAGGGCGGTGAACGTGATTAAGCCGGAGCTAAAGTCCGCGGGGTGATAGCCGGTGAGGTCGAAGGCGCCTTGGCTGACGTAGAGGGCGATGAGTTGGTTCTCGAGGTAATGGCAGCGATAGACGAGTCCGGGGAGCGCGTGCATGAAATTATCCAGGCGGCGCTGGCTTTCGATGAGCTGGGTGGTGCGCTCGAGGACTTTGTCTTCGATTAATTGGCTGCGGCGTAAGCGGCTGGCGAGGTAGCCGGTGCCGAGGAGTGTGCTGCCCAGTCCGACCACGAGGATGATGTAGGGGATGGCGGAGTTCGGGGTTCGTTGGGCGGCGGAGTGGCGGTAGAGGATGTTCCAAGTGCGGTTGCCGAGTTCGAGTTTGCGCGCCTGGTGCGGATTAGCGCGAAAGTCGACTTCGGTGACGGGGGTGGCGGCGGATTCGCTGGCTTGATGGTAGTAAAGGAGGCGGCGATCGGGTCTGCTGGCCGATTCGTCGATGAACATGACGTCGAGTTCAGAGGCGGGGGCGCGGGTCCAAGGTTGATTCAGGAGATCTTCGACGAAGAAGACGCCAAGGATGACGCCGCTTTCCGCGGGGGGAGTTGGGCGGACGGGACAAACGAGAATAATCCCGTTATTGGCGCCGCGTTCGAAGACCAGTTTCATCAAGCCACCGAATTGGAAGGTGTCGGTGGCGATGGCTTGTTTGATCTCGTTTTCGAGCGGGCTGATGGAGGCGTCGCTGCCGAGAATTTTTTTATTTTCGGCGTAGGGCTCGACGTAGAGCAGGGGGTAATAGACGTCGCGGTCGGGTGCGATGACGTCTTTTCCGCCGCGCACACGTTCGCGTTCGCGGATGCGGTTGAAAGGGGCGAGTTCGGCTTGGTGGTTTTTTTCCCAGGTGAGGCGATCTACGCCGGAGACGCGTGGGGCCCATTCCAAGGCGAGGAAGCCCTTGTGCCGGGAGAGTTGGGTGAGGGCGGCGGCAGAGAAGAGTTCGCGGTCGATCGGTTGCCGGTGGGTGAAGAGGAGCTTGAGGGACAGGAGTGCTTCTTCGTAACCGGATATCGTCTCGCGGATTAGGGCGTGGCGGGATTCGGCTTGGCGGATCAAATCGGAGGCGCGGGCCTCGGCTTGTTGTTGGCGCGTAATCCGCCAGCCCCAAATCGTAGCAGCGAGGCCCAAGCCGACCGCGAGGACTAGCGCGATCAGATCGCGATAGGGTTGGGCTTTGCTGGCGGGTAGTTGCATGCGTGACTCAAGCCGTGCAGGCTTGAGCGATTTTTAGATTTAAACTCAGCAGGGATGATGCCGGCCCGACCGGTGGGCCCCTGCGGTTTTTCTCAGAGCACGTAGGGCAGGGGGAAGCGGCCCATGAGGGCGGCGACGCGGAGTTTGGCGGCGGCGAGGGCTTCGGCTTCGCCGGGGGTGCCGATCGCGGGGAGGACGAGATGGATGCAGGCGGCGATCTCCGTCATGTCGGCTTCAAGGAGGCCGCGGGTCGTGACCGCCGGGGTACCGAGGCGGATGCCGGAGGCTTGGAACGGAGAACGCGTCTCGTACGGGACGGTATTTTTGTTACACGTGATGTGGGCGAGATCGAGCGTCTCTTGGGCTTTCTTGGCGGTGAGCTCCGGTAGGTTGCCGCGGAGATCGACGAGGAAGAGGTGGTTGTCCGTGCCGCCGGTGAGGATTTTATAACCGTGCCGGGCCATGGCGGCCGCGAGGGCGCGGGAGTTTTTCACGACTTGTTCGGAGTACGTTTTGAAGTCGGGCTTGAGGCATTCGCCGAAGCACACGGCTTTGGCGGCGATAACGTGCATGAGCGGGCCGCCTTGGGTGCCGGGGAACACAGCGGAGTCGATGGCTTTGGCGTGGGCGGCGCGGCAGAGGATGAGGCCGCCACGGGGGCCACGGAGGGTTTTGTGCGTGGTGGTCGTGACGAAGTCGGCGTGGGGGACGGGCGAGGGATGGACGCCGGCGGCGACGAGGCCAGAGATGTGGGCGATGTCGGCGAAGAGATACGCGCCGACGCTTCGGGCGATCTCGCCCATGCGGGCGAAGTCGATGACGCGCGAGTAGGCGCTGGCGCCGACGGTGATCATCTTGGGTTTTTCGCGGAGGGCGACAGTGGCGAGTTCGTCGTAGTCGATAAGACCGGTGTCTTCGCGGACGCCGTATTGGCAGAAGTTATACAGTTTGCCGGAGAAATTGGCGGGGTTGCCGTGGGTGAGGTGGCCGCCGTGACTGAGGTTCATACCGAGGACCTTGTCGCCGGGCTGGAGGACGGCGGCGTAGACGGCGGTGTTGGCTTGGGCGCCGGAGTGAGGTTGGACGTTGGCATGATCGGCGCCGAAGAGTTGTTTGGCGCGGTCGATGGCGAGTTGCTCGACTTGGTCGACAAATTCGCAGCCGCCGTACCAGCGTTTGGCGGGGTAGCCTTCGGCGTATTTGTTGGTGAGGACGCTGCCCTGCGCCTGCATGACGGCGGGATAGGTGAAGTTTTCCGATGCGATGAGCTCGATGTGGCCTTGTTGGCGGGAGAACTCGGCGGCGATGGCGGAGTAAACAGCGGGATCGAGTTGGGCGAGAGGAGCGGCGTTGAGCATGGCGAAAAAAGAGTGGAGTGACGCTCGCGCAAGGTGGCGCGGAGGCAAAGATTTTTTACAGGAAGGCGTGGGGCGGGTCAGCGCGAAGCGTTGAGCTGGGTTTTGAGAAATTCGATGAGGCTCGGGATGGCTTCGACCATTTCGTCGCGGGTGGCTTCGTAGACTTTGAGTGAACCGCCAAACGGATCACCAATTTCTTTGGCGTGAGGGGCGGGCATGAATTCGCGAAAAAGGTAAACGTTGCGCGGGACGGGGTTGATCGCGTATTCGAGCGAAGCGCGGTGCGACTCGGTCATGCCGATGATCGCGAGGGCGTTTTGCACAAGCTCGTCGGTGAGGGCGCGGCTGCGGTGCTTGGCGATATCAAGGCCAACTTTTTTGAGGGCGGTGACGGAGTTGGCGCTGACCGCGTCACCATCGCGGCCGGCGACTCCCGCGGAAATCACTTCGATAGAGCGGAGCGGCTCGGGTTGGGCGGCGAGGGCGTGTTGGAGGAGGGCGGCGGCCATCGGGCTACGGCAGACGTTGGCGGTACAGACGACGAGGATGTAGCCAGGCTTGGGCATCGTGGTGGGATGGAAAGGCGTGAAACGACAGATTTTTTCCGCGAAAGGCAACCTGCGCGCGTGGATGTTTTTAGATTTGGCGAAGTGCGACGAGGGCGCGGTGGAGGTGGACGGCGCGTTGGAGGACGGCGTCGATCAGGTGCGGCGGAGCGGGCGCGGCCGGATCGCTCGGGGCGACGGGGGGGGGTGAGGCGGCACGTTTGCCGTGGTCGGCGGGAAGGTCGGCGGCGACGGAAGGATTGGCCCCAGTGCGGTCGGGGTGCCACTCGGCGGCGAGGGCGGCTTCGTCGTTGCGGGGTTTGGTGAGGGTTGGAGTGATGAGGGTGGAAAGCGCCTCGGGCTGGGTGAGTGCATCGTACGCGCGCCGTGCTGTGGTGGGATCGGCCGTGAGGGCGAGGTCAGGCGTGAAGTCGGGGGCGTTGAGGCCGAGGACAATGAGGCCGGGGGTGTCTTCGCGTTCGGCAAAGGCGGCTCGGAGCGCTGGGCTGGTCTCGGTGTTGGCGAGGATGAAGACTGGGGTGCGTGGCACGGCGCGAAACTTTAGCCACGCAGCGAGGGTGATCGCGGCGTCAGGGCCGCCGGTGGTGTAGCGTAAATCGAGAACGAGCGGCTGGGGCCGAGCGGGCGAAGATGCCGGCAAATCGGCGGGTAAAGTTTGGGCGCGGTGGTACGCGAGGCCTTGGCCGAGATCGAGGGTGAGAGGTTTCGCGGCGGCGGTGCGGGTCAACGCAGTCGCGCCGAGCAGTAAGCTGACAAAGAGGTGAACGTGGCGGAGCTTCATGAACGGTTGAGCTGGCGTGCGCCGATGTCGCGGCGGAAATATTTGGCGGCGCACTGAACTTGGTCGCACGCTGCGTAAGCGCGATCGGCCGCGCCGCGGAGGCTAGGGGCCAGCGCGGTGACGCCGAGGACGCGGCCACCGTGCGTCACGAGCTGGCCGGCGGCGTTGCGGGCGGTGCCGGCGTGGTAAATCGTCGTGGCCGTCGGGAGCGCGGCCGGCGTGGGGAGCGTGATGACGTCGCCTTTCGCGTACGCATCGGGGTAGCCGCGCGCGGCAATAACGACGCATACGGCGTAGTCGGATTTGACGGCGATCGGACCGACGCCGCTCAGGTGATCGGTGGCGGCGGCCCAAAGTAGTTCTAATAAATCGGTGGCGAGGCGCGGGAGGACGACTTGGGTTTCGGGATCGCCGAAGCGGGTGTTGTACTCGATCACGCTCGGTCCGGTGGGCGTGAGCATGATACCGATAAAAAGGGTGCCGCAAAACGCGATTCCCTCGGCGGCGATTGCGTTGACGGAAGGGCGAACGATTTCGTCTTCGATGCGCGCGAGCAACGCGGGCGTCACGACCTCGGCGGGCGAATAGGTACCCATGCCGCCGGTGTTGGGGCCAGTATCGCTATCTCCGATACGTTTGTGGTCCTGCGACGTGGGAAGGATGACGTAGTCGCGGCCGGACACGACGACGAGGATGCTGGTTTCTTCACCGAAGAGGCAGTCTTCGATGAGTAACTGGCGGCCGGCGGCGCCGAATTTATCGCCGGCGAGCATCTCTCGGACGGCGGCTTCGGCCTCGGCGAGAGATTGGGCAACGACGACGCCTTTGCCGGCGGCGAGACCATCGGCTTTGACGACGATCGGGATCGAGCGTGTTCTCAAGTAAGCGAGCGCGGGCTCGATCGCGTTAAAAAACGCCGCCGGCGCAGTCGGGATGCGGTGCTTGAGGAGAATTTCTTTGGTAAAGATTTTTGATGCTTCGAGGCGCGCGCCGTCGGCGCCGGGACCGTAAACGGGAATGCCGAGGGCGCGGAGGCGATCGGCGAGGCCGAGCGAGAGCGGCAACTCGGGGCCGACGACGACGAAGGCGATGTTTTCGCGTTGCACGAGCGCGACGAGGCCGGGGATGTCGTCGGCAGCAATCGGGAAGCACGGGGCTTCCTCGGCGATGCCGGCGTTACCGGGTGCGCAAATCACGCGCGGGGCGGCGGGCGAGGCGAGCAGCGCGCGGACGAGCGTGTGTTCGCGTCCGCCGGAGCCGACGACGAGGACAGAGCGAGGAAGAGCGGAAAGAGGAGACACGGAAAAAGAAAAAAATGAGTGCGACGTGATTGTTGCGCGCTCAGAGCACCTGAAGTTTTTTACGATAGAAAGCTACAACTTCAGCGGGGTCGTCGGTGAACAGGATGTAGTCGGCGATCCACGCGGGGGCGCGTTTGGTGGCGATCATGGTTTTGAGTTGTTTGCGGAGGTCGCCCCAGAAACGGGAATTAAAAAACACGTACGGGACGCGCGGGCGGATGCCGAGTTTGAGGTTGCACATCTCGATACCGATTTCCTCGAGGGTGCCGACGCCGCCGACGTTGAAGATGCAGAAATCGGCCGCCTCGAACCATTTTTGACGGAAGTGGCGGGAGGATTCTTGGAACGTGTTAAAAAAATCGACGCCGAGCTCGGGTGGTTGCGCTTCGAGTTCGAGGAAACAGGCGCCGGTGAGGGCGCCTTTGTGGCGGGCTTGGTCGGTGGCGAGCCGCATGACGCCGCCGCCGCCGCCGGTGAGGACGCCGACGTTGGGGCCGATGAAGCCGGTGAGTTGTTCGACCAGGCCGGTGATGCGCGCGGTGTCAGCGGGATCGAGGCCGACGGCGGAACCGTAGAACGCGAGGAGCGTGGTTTCTTGAAATTTACGGCTCAGTTCTTCGCGTACGAAGAAGCCGTGTTCCTTTTTGTAGACGTGCGCGTAAAGTTCTTTGGTGGATTCGTCGTACCAGTAAACGCGGACGCCGATGGCATCGAAAGTGTCGAGGCGGGCGTGGGCGTTGCTGGACAGAAAATAGCCGTGGGTGCGGGAGGCTTTGCGAAAAATGATGCGCTTGATTTTTACTTCGCCGATGCGGGTGAGCAGCTCGATGTGTTCGAGCAAGTCGGGAAAATAATCGACGATGAGAGTGTCGGCATCGGCGGGCGCGTCGTCGAGGGCTTGGATCATGGTGCGGCTGCCGATGGGGCAAGCGTCGCCGTCGAGGAATTTCTTAAGGTCGTCGTTGGCGCGGACTAGGACGCTGCGGTTTTCGTTGGCGCCGCTCTGGCCGCGGACGGTGATTTTGGTGCGCGGGCGGGCTTCGCGGGTGTCGCGCGGCGGGTTGGCGTCGAGGCACCTGAAAAGTTCGGTAGCGGTGCCGAGCAGGCGCTGACGTTTTTTGGCGAGCGTTTTGAACTCTGGGTCGGAAAACGGTGGGGCGCGGAAGATGTCGACCGAGACCATCGGGTTGACGACGGGTTGGTCGCCGGGGTTGTAAATTTCCAGCATAACGTTGGTGCCGAAAGTCTTGATCGGATCGAGGAGGACGGCGCTGGTGTGGAGGCCGAAGTTGCCCTCGCCTTGGTTGAGGACGACGTAGTGCTCCTTCAGATACATGGAGCAACTGGTGAGGACGCCGGAGTGCGGTGCGACGGTGAGCGGCGAGGCGTCGTGGCGGAGCTGGACTTTATCGAGGAAGCCGCGACCGGCGAGGCCGGCGACGACGTTTTCAAAATTGAGACGGGTGAGTTTCGGCGAGAGCGTGTAGCTGACTTGATGCGGCGTGAGGAAGACGCGACCCCGGGAGTCGATCGAGATGGTATTGGGAAGTTTGAGGTCGTTGGCCTGGATGGCGGCCCAGATTTCCGCGGTGGAGAGTTTGGCGGCGGCGGGCGCGTAAAAAAGACGACCGACAGGCGCGCCGGGGCGAAGGAGTTTTTTCCAGTAGGAGGCGTTGGGGAAACTCGCGTCGTAAATAAAGGCGTCGGCTGTGAGGACGAGTCGGTTGCCCTCGATCACGGGCGGGCCTTGGAGGAGCATCTCGATGCCGATGCGGGCGAGCGAGCTGCGCTCGGTGAATTTCAGCTCGGACAGCAGAGATTTGAGGGACTCAAGTTCGGCGGGGTTACGGGGCCAGAAGGCGAGGGTGAGGGTGGTGGAGCGCTCGTCTTTGTTCTTAACGGTGAGGATCTGGCCGTCCTGGCTGGTCCAAAATTGATCGGGGGTCATGGCAAGCGCTTAACGTGGCCTCTGAAGCTGGGCGACACAAGCGGGGAGTAATGAGTTGCATTTGGTGCGACGGACGGGCACACCAAAAAGTTTTACGGCACAAAACGACCTCGGCCGTTTCCATTCAACGTAGTCCATAATCCATAAAATGAAACTCAAGTCCGCTCTCACGCTCTCCTTGCTCGCGCTCGGTACCGCCACCGCGATCCACGCTCAGGAGGTCAAACTCAACATCCCCGGCCAAGCTGCCGCTCCAGCCGCTGCTGCTGCCACTGCTCCAGCCGCTCCCGTTTTCACGGAAGCCCAACTCGTTGAAGAGTTTGGTTGGTTCATGGGCAAGCGCGTCGGGCTCTCCGAGCTCGGCTTCAGCGCCTCTGAGATCGACGCCTTGCTCAAAGGCATGGGCGCCGCGATCGCCGGTAAAGATTCTCCTTACGATTTGCCCAAAATCGGTCCCGCCATGGATGAATTCATGAAGAAAAAGCAGGACGCTTACATGACCAAGCTGAAGCAAGACGGGATCAAACAGAGCACCGCGTTCTTCGCTAAATTGAAGGAAAACAAAGCGGTCACCGAACTCCCCAGCGGCCTCCGCTACGAGATCGTGAAGCAAGGCGACGGCGCAGCCCCGAAGCCCACTGACACCGTCAAGGTCCACTACACCGGCACGCTTATCGACGGCACCGTGTTCGACAGCTCCGTGCAGCGCAACGAGCCGGCCGAATTCCAACTCGACCAAGTCATCCCCGGCTGGACCGAAGGTCTGCAAAAGGTGAACAAGGGCGGCAAGATCAAGCTCTACGTCCCACCCCAACTCGCCTACGGCGACGACGCGCGTGGCAACATCCCGCCCTCGGCCACGTTGATCTTCGAGATCGACTTGCTCGACATCAAGGCCAGCGCTCCCGCTCCAGTCGCGCCCGCGGCTCCCGCGGCTCCCGCTGCGCCCGCTGCCGCCAAGTAAGTTGATATTCCGTTTTTAAACTCAGCCCGTCGCTCTCGTCGCGACGGGCTTTTTTGTGTGTTTGCCTCGTGGCTCATTCAAATTGCGGACAAATCACCGGGGCCACGCGACCTATGCGGCGACGAATTGAAGTTTGAGCGTGGCGCGCGGGGATCTAGGTTTTCGGCCATGCTTTTTTATTACCCGAGAGCGTGCCTGATTTTTTTAGCGGTTTTAAGCGTGGGGATGGCGGCAGAGGCGCCGTGGTCGCCGCTTTGGAACGGGCGTGATCTCGAAGGCTGGACGACATGGTTGGCCAAGCCACATCCGAGCGCGGGGCTGCCGGACGAGCCGCGCGACGCGAAGGGCAATTTCACGCAGCCGCTCGGAAGCGGACGCGATCCCTTGGGTGTGTTCACCGTGACGACGATTGATGGCCAACCTGCGATTCGGATTTCGGGTCAGGTCTTCGGCGAGTTGCGCACGCGCGCGAGTTTTTCTGATTATCATCTCCGGCTGCAATTCAAGTGGGGCCAAAAAAAGTGGCCGCCGCGCGATCGTCCCGAGACGCCGCGCGACAGTGGTTTGTTATATCGCGTGCACGCGGATCCGGGCGCCGAGGGGCGCATTTGGGCGCGGTCGACGGAGTTGCAAATTCAGGAGCGCGACGTGGGCGATCTTTATTCGATCGGCTCGTTTGTGTTTGTGCGCTCGGTCATGCGCAAAGGCACGGGCACCGTGGCGACGAAGGCGGTTTACGATTATGATCCCAAGGGCGCGTGGAATGTTTTTGCGCAAGTGCCGGGACAGGACGGGCGCTGCGTGAAACAACCCGACAACGAAAAGCCGACGGGCGAGTGGAACACGGTCGAGCTCGTGTGCATGGGCGAAGACAGCATCCACATCGTAAACGGCCAAGTCGTGATGCGGTTACACCGCACGTTGCGACTGGATGCGTCGACGCCGCAGCCGGTGAATCAGGGCCCGCTTATCTTGCAATCCGAAGGGGCCGAGATTTTTTACCGCGGGATCGAGTTGCGTCCGATCACCGCGGTGCCAGCGGAGTTTGCGCGGTAAAATTTTTCGCGCGGGCTATCAGTGTTTTGATTCCGTCGGGTGAGTGAGTGCGTCCGGTTGATCGCCGTCGCCGAGTTTGCGGCGGAAGAGATCGAGGGCGAGGCGGTAGCATTGGAGGGCGAGCTCGGGATCGTAGCGGTAGCCTTCGTCGCGCATGAAAGCGTGGGCGCCGTTGAATTCGTGCCACGTGAAATTCGCGCCGGCGGCGGCGAGCGCGGCGTAGATTTTGGCGCGGCCCTCGGCGGGCACGTGCGGGTCTTGGCGGCCGTAAATCATGAGCGCTTCGGCTTTCAGCTCGGGGATGCGGTCGAGTGTATTGTCGTTCATGCCGGCTCCGAGGCTGCGTTTGTGGATGTCAGTCGCGTAGAAACAAGCCACGGCGCGGATGCCGGAGTTCATCGCCGCGCGAAACGCGAGGTGCCCGCCAATGCAGATGCCCATGACGCCGAGCGCGCCGGTGCACGGCGCGTAGGATTTTAAGAAATCGAGCGCGGCGCGGGCGTCGGTGTCGTAGGCGTCGAGCGGCTTGGTGGTTTTCAAGGCGTTGCCGCGGTCGGCGCCGGCTTGGTCGTAGGCGAGAACTGTGCCGGCGGGTTCGTATTCGTGATAAATCTCAGGCACGAGGACGACAAAGCCGTGGCCGGCGAGCATCGCGGCGGTGCGGCGGATAGGACCGGTGACTTGAAAAATTTCTGAGTAGAGCACGATGCCTGGATAACGTCCGGGCGCCTGCGGCCGGAAGATATAGGAGCGCATGGGGCCGGTCGGCGTGGCGAGATCGATGGTTTCGGCGTCTTGGAGCGTCATGGAATGAGAAGGGTGAACGTGCTTGAGTTTCACCCACGCATGACAGGCCCGCGCGAAAAGAGGAGCGGGAAACGGCGGCTCGCTCCGAGCGCGGCGGAGCGAGCGGTGGGACTCAGGAAACCGGCGCGACTTAAAGCGGCACCGTGTCGTTGAGCGCGGTCAATTCCTCGATCGTGGACGAGGGTTCGATGGCGATGCTGGCGCCGTTGAGATCGGCGCCGGCGGGAAGCGTGAGGGTCACGGTGGCGGTCTGTGGCGTGAGATCGAGCGGGGCGGCGAGGGCGGGGGTGCTGGCGCTGGCGAGGATTTCTCCGCGACGGGATTGGGCGACGACGCGGGCAGGCGGCGCACCGACGGCACCGAGGCTGTGGACGGTCACGCTGATCTGGCGGCCGTTGACGACGACGTCTTGGCGATCGAGCCCGAGATCGGGGCGCGACCAATACGGCATGCCGGGAGTTTTGAGTATGAAGGTGAGGACCGTGGCGGCGCGCGGGGCGAAGGTGAGTTCGACAGAGCGGGAACGCGCGAGGGGAATCTCCGTGGTGGTGATGGGGCCGTCGGCCACGTCGTCGTCGTTGGCGTCGAGGCCTTGGGTCATTTCCCAGAGGCCGGGGTCGAGGTGCCAACCGGTCATGGTGGCGTGGACGGGCGTGGTTTCGAGGTTGTAGGCGATGACTTTAAACGAGGTGGTCGTGGCGTCGGGAATGAGGATGGCGACGCTTTGCGCGGTGGCGGGAGCCATGAAGCGCCAGCTCACGGCGTGGCCAGGGAAGGTGGCGCCGCGGACGAGGGCGATGCCGCCGAGCCGAGCGCGTTGGAGTTCGGTGTAGGGGACTCCGACGCGGTCGATCCAGAGGCTGCCGTCGGTGTTAATAAAATTCTGGAGGTGCGTCATCTCGATCTGGTCGCCGTAAAGTTTTTCGAGGAATTTTTTGTCGCCGGTGAGCTGCCATTTGACGTGGCCGACGCCGGAGCCGCGGTAGCTGCTTTCGAGGGTGCGTGTGCGGCCGTCGGCGCGGCGCGTCTCGGTGGGGCGGCTACGTTCGTCGGTCAGGAAACGCGGACTCCAAGCGGCGCGCAGGCCGAGGACGTCGAGGGCGTTGGCGTTGACGGTCATGAGGGCAGCGGGACCGCCGCCTAGGATGGGGCCGAGGTAATCGCGTTGACCGGTAAATTTATAGGCGCCCCAGAACATAGGCCAAGGCAGGTTGCCGCGAGTGGCCGTGCCTTCGGCATCGGTCGAGAACTGGATCGAAGTAGGGATCGCGCCTGAGCCGAACTCGTCATTTTTGCGGTGGGCGAGGAGACCGTCGGTGAGTTCGACGAGGGTTTTTTTGACCGTGGGGTTGCCGTTGTAATCGACGAGAAGGAGGCTGGGTTGGGCGACGAGGTAGGAGTAAGATTTTGACCAACCCCAAGGGCCCTCTTCGGCCATTTTGGTGCCGCTGTAATAAGACGTGCGGATGTGGCGGTGACCGGCGGCGTTGATGCCCGTAATGCTAGCGAAACTACGGGCGTTTTCCATGGCGCGCTCGATTTGGCGCGGGCTGCCGTAGTTGAGGATCAGGTTTTGGCCGAGGGCGTTGATGCCTTCTTCGTAGCTGTGGAGTTCGTCGGTCTGGAGCGTGGCGATGCCGTGGGTGAACATGCCGTTGGCGTAGGCGGCGTCGAGGAGGCGGGCGTTGGAGGCGGCGATTTTTTCGGGTGAGCAGCCCATGAAGGCTACGCCGGGCCAGACGTTGAGTAGGTCGGTGTCGTCGGAGATGCCGCCGCCGAATTCGCCGTTAGCGATCTGGCGGTGGTCGATGTACCAGTTGACGAAATTTTCGACGAGGCCGAGTTGGGTGACTTGGCGGAAGGCCCAGAGCGGGACGCCGGCGGGAGGCGTGGGTTGGGTGAAGGCGGGGCGCGGCGTACCGGGGAAGGCGACGGCGCGGTACTGTTGACCGAGGACGTGGTCGGGGTTGGCGCGGAGGAGATCGTTCAGGTCGTTTTGAAAACGGACCCAGAGATCGAGTTTCGGGCTGTTGGGGTGTTCTTCGACGAGCATCGCGTAGCTATCGCGGGCTTGGGTGAAGCGATCGATCTCGTGCTCGGCGAGGGCGGCGGCGCGAGGTTTGAAAATGAGGCGAAGTTTGGCGCCCGTGAGCGCGGCGGCGTCGAATTGCGGCGAAGCGCTCGCGATGGAAAGCCACAGGCCTTTACCGGGAGGCAAGAGACGATCGCGGAGGTCGAGCCAGAGCGTTTTGGCGGCGCCGGGTTTTACGCTGAAAGTGAAATCGAAAAGATTCCGGCCGGGCCAGAGCGGGTCTTTGACCTGCAGGTTGAGCGGGATGAGGGCGTTGCGGTCGTATTTCAGCGCGGGCAGCTCGAGGGCGATGCCATCGAGACCCTCGCTGAGGTTGTCCCAAGTGTTGGGGATCAAGAGGTGAACGAGTGGCAGCGAGCCGGCGTTCGGCGCGGGCTTGGGGGCCTTGGCGGAGCCGGTGACGGCGACGAGAGTGGCGCGCTCGGCGGGGGCGAAACGTCCGGCAATGTAAGCCGTGAGCGGCGCGAGCGATGGCGCGGTGGTGGGCGCGGCGGAGAGTTGGAAGGCGAGCTCTTTGCGGCCGGTGGGCGCGGAGCCTGCGGTGACGTTGTAAGCGATGAGTTCGCCGATGGGTGTTTCGGGCTCGAGGTTTGTGAAACGGATCTGGCGGCCGGTGAGGGGTTTTTCGAGGGCGTGGATCGTGCGCTCTTGGCCGGCGCGGCGAGAAAAAATCGTGGACTCGGCTTTGGCCTCGCTGGCGGTTTCAAGGACGGTGCGCGGCGGGAGCAGTTCCATTTTCCCGAAAGCGGCGCCGGCGATTTCGAGGTGGTTCCACGGTTCTTCCGGCAGGGCGAAGGTGATCGCTTGGCCGGAGGTGGAGTAACAATCCCAGTCGGGGAGTTGGAAGTAATCGTTGCGGCCGGCGAGGCGGGAACGGTTGTAGACGCCGGGCCACGTGGTTTCGCGGATGCCGTCGTTGGCTTTCCACCACCAGCGTTTCAAGTCGTAGGCTTCGTGAATCTCGATTTTGCGGATGCTGAGGTTGTCGCCGGCGTAATAGGGCGGAAGGACGTCGGGGCGGTTCCAACCGTAGCGCAGGGCCCATTCGGCGCGGGTCGCGGAGTCCGCGAGGGAGGCGGCGGGGGCGGGTACGAGGGCGGGGGCGGCGCCGCTGGCGAGAGTGACGACGGCGGCGTCATCGAGCATGTGGTCGTAGATGCGGAT
>CANFSZ010000051.1 GCA_947449835.1 Opitutia bacterium | reverse complement strand
TTCGCCAAAGGGATGAACACCCTCGGCCTCCGGCAAGTCTAACTTGCCCGCGCGCACTGTGATGGCGCCTACCCCGCTGGCGGTCGCGTTGAGTCGCGCGCCCGGCCGTTGCGTCGTAAACGAGCGATCTTTCACCACGACCTGACCTTGATCGTCGTCGTTGAACACCTGAAACCGCGCCTGCACCGGCAGCGGCGCTCCAGCGAGGTTCACGCGATCGAGCACGATCAGCACATCGGGTTTCAAAAAAACAAGCGTGCGCACAACGCGGCGCACCTGCGGCAACACGAGTTGATACGCCTCGGTCGCGTCGCTGGTGACGCTCATCCAGCTCGGCCCCGTGCGAAAATCACGCACGTGGGCCCACGCCCAAGATGCGTTCGTGCCTTCGTGGCCGTCGTGATAGTGATGCCCCTTGCCGCCGATGAGCAGCGCGGAGTGAGCTTCGGTCTGGCGAAGCAACCAGCGCGGATGATTCGGAATATACGCGGCTTTGAACGGATCGTGAAAGAGACGTTCCCCATAGGCTTTGAAGATGACGCTGTTGCGGTCCGCGTGTTCGTGATTAGCCGGACCACCGCTGCGCAACGCCACCACGCTGTCTGCGACCGCCCAACCCGTGCGCGAAATCACCAGCCCGTTGGTCAGATTTACGTCCAACAATTCCGGCCCCGGCGCGGCGAGCGCGGCATCGGGCCGGAACCACACCGCGGCCGGCCACAGTTCCAAACTCCCGATCGTGCGCGCCACCTGATCCGACAACGGATCCGCGTGAACGCGGCCGACCCACGAAGCGATGGACGTGTCGATCGCGGTTCCCGAATCGCCGAAATTCACCAAGCCCTTCGCCGGATCGATTTCGCCCTTCGGCACCGCGGTGTATTCCTTTTTCTCTTTCGCATTCACGTAAATGGCGCCCGCCGTGGGCATCGCCAGACTGAGCGCATAACGCACGGTGCCGCGGTAATTGATGAGACTGCGTTGATCGATCCCGAGTCGGCGGTATTGCGCTTCGGCGAACAAAATCAGGTGCAGCGTCGTGTAACCCCAATAGCCCGCGCCTTCATCGAAACTGCCGTCGCTGCCGTACATCGTCGCAAACGACTGCGCGCTCTGTTGCGCCAATTCGAGCCAACGCGCCGCGTCGTGGTGACGACCTTGCAGACAAATCGCCGCGAGCCCGAGCGCGCAGGTGGGGATGATTTTGAGATTGGTGGCGTTGAGAATCAGCGGCCAACGCGAGAGGTCCATTTTCCCTGGGAATTTTTCTGCCGGGTCCATCGACCAGCCGCGCACGCGATCCGGGTACTTCATGCCGTAGAGCGAGAGAAAACACGCGGGGGCTCCTTTGGTCGCGATCTGTTCTTCCATCGCGGCGCGCTCGGCGGCACTCAATTCCGCGCCCAGCCAGTCGAGCGCGAGGCAAAACGCGATGGTCGTCTCCGGCGCACGTTGCAAGCCGATGACCTGCGTGCCGCCCTCGAGAAAATAATCCCACGCCGCGTACGCGCTCAGCCGTTGAATCGCTAGGCGCGCGAGTGCGAATTCGCGTTTTTCACCCGTGAGCGCAAAGACCAAAGCGGCGTGCTCAAGAATGCCGCGCGCCTTGGCTTGATCCATGATGTGATCAGAGAGCTTGATCTCGTCGCGCAAAAACCGCTCTTCGGCGGCGAGATCACGGCCAAAAAGTTTGGCGCGCAACGTCGCGAAACGCGGCAGTTCCAGATTCGCACGAATGCGCGGTATATCCGCGCGGTCAAAAAATAAACCGCTCATCAATGCGGGTGCCGCCGCTGGGACCGGCGTTGCCGCCTCGACGGAATTCGCCCGATTGAGCGCGCAAACACCGGCGAGCGCGGTGGCGGTTTTGAGGAACGAGCGACGCGTGGACATGGTGATTTAGATATTAAACAGCGATCACTGGTGCGCCGACGCTGGCGGCGGTGAGCGTGATTTGAATTTTTTGACCCGCATGAGTACCGCTCACGCGCCAGAAGCCGGCGGTGCGTTCTATCGCAAGCGTACCGTGCTCGGAGCCGGTCGGTCGCGCGGAACACACAGTGAGGATTTCATGATCCAGCGCAGGCGCGTCCGCGATCTCCGCAAACGGATAAATACCGTCTTTCTCTTCGAGTTTTAGTCGATCAACCCGTACGACGCGGCCGTTAGCCGGCGCGATACGAGCGAGCAGCGACGCGTGCGGACGCTCAATGCGGAAAGTGTCTCCGGTGACGGAGACCTTGGCGGCGTAATCTTCGTAATTAACCTGAAAACGCACCTGCACGGTGGCGGGATTTTTTGTCAGTACGACGCGGTCGAGGAACACGACGATGTCGGGCTTGAGAAACACTAACGTGCGTTGCACGCGGGCGACGTCGGGGTTCACGAGTTGATAAGCGTCGGTCGCGTCACTGGTGACACTCATCCAACCAGCGCCAGTGCGGTAATCGGACACGGTGGCGACGGCCCAAGAAGCGTTCGTGCCCTCGCTGCCGTCGTGATATTGATGACCCTGGCCGTTGATGAGCACGGCGGTATGCGCCTCAGTCTGGCGGAGCAGCCAACGCGGATTGGTGGTCACGTAGGCGGCGCGGAACGGATCGTGCAGTAGGCGTTCGCCGTAGGCTTTGAAAATGACGCTGTTGCGGTCGGCATGTTCGTGGTTGCCGGGACCGCCGCTACGTAACGCGAGAACGTTATCCTGCGCCTGCCAGCCCGTGCGCGCTACGACGATGTCGTTGGCCATGCGATGATCGAGCAACGCCGCCTCGGGCGCCGCCGCTTTGGCCGCTGGATCGTACCAGATCAGTCCGAACAACGACTTCGCTTCACCGATGTCGCGCGCTACGAACTGCGCGACCGCGTCGCCCTGCGTACGCGCAACCCAAGCCGCGACGGAGACATCGACCGCGCCGTTGGCATCGCCGTGATTCACGATGTCAAACGCCGGTTTCACCATCGGCATCGTGTAGCCTTTGACGTGGGTGAAGTCCGTGACTTTGCGGTGATCGTCGATCGTGGGCATCGTCATCATCAGCGCGTAGCGCACCGAACCCGGGTAGTTGATCAACTGCCGGTCATCGATGCCCTGCGTGCGCCACAACACCTCGGCAAACAGCGCCATATAGAGCGTAGTGTAGCCCCAATAGCTCACGCCCTCGTCGTAGCAACCGTCGCTGCCGTACATCGTAGAAAAGGCCTTCGCGCTCGAGCGGGCGAGTTCGAGCCAACCCTCGGCCTCGGGCCGACGACCGCGAAAATAACACGCCGCGATCCCCAGCGACGCGGTGGGAATGATTTTGAGATTGGTGGCGTTGAGGATGAGCGGCCAACGCTTCAGGTTGATGTGACGAAATTCATCGACTTCGCTGCGCGGATTCCAGCCCCAGCCTTGAACGCGGTCGGGATACTTCATCCCGTAAACGGCGGCGCGACATGCCGGCACGCCCTTGGCCAACACGGCTTGCTCGACGGCCTCGCGTTCACTCGCGGTCACGTCGTCGCCGAGCCAATCGAGCGCCATGAGCAACGCCACGGTGCCTTCGGTGGCACGTTGCATCCCGAGAATCTGCCGGCCGCCCTCAGTAAAACTGTCCCATTCCGGATAATCCACCATGCGCTGCATCGCGAGTTTCGCGAGCGCGAGCTGGGCTGGATCGCGGTTCACCACATAAATAAACGCCGCGCGCTCAAGAATCCGCTGCGCACGCAACAGGTCGATCACGTGGTTGTTCAACCGAATCTTGTTTTCGAGAAAATCCGTGTCGGCCTTCACATCGGCCTGCAACTGGGTTTGCCAAAACTCCGCGAAACGTGGATCGCCGGCGTTGGCGCGGATGCGCGGCAAATCCGCGGCATCAAAAAGCAATCCACGGCCGGAGACGCGCGCGGCTGCCTTGGTGGTGCGGTCCACGGGCGACTCGGCGCCCGAAACATTTAGCCGCACCAGCGGCAACGCGGCGGCGAACAAGGTGGTCGATTGCAGAAAAGCGCGGCGCGAGGTAGGCATGGGGTGGTGCTCTGTAGCCGACGCGCAACCAGCTGCGCCTCGGTCACGAGCAAAGTAAGTCAGGCCGCGGCCCTGTCATGGCCAAAAATACGGCCGCACTGGAAATTTTACGGAATAATCAAGCCCCGGCGTGATACCGCGCGATGGCGACGGCAGCGTAACTACCGATTTCATCACCGAGCACCGCGGGAACCACAGTGCAGACCTGTGCGCTCTGGGGCAAAGCCTCGCGTTGCAGCGCCGCCTGCATCGCCGGCGCGATGAAGCGCTCGCAACGCGCGTAAATACTCCCGATCACAAAACGCTCCGGGTTGAGCACATCGATGAGCAACGCGAGCGCTTCGCCCAATTTTTCACCGACGTCGCGCCACAGCTCGAGCGCGAGCGCATCGCCCGCCGCCGCGGCTTCACCGACGAGGCGCGCAGTGAGTTCTGCCGGCGGCACGGACTGCAACACGCTTTTCCCAGAGAAACTCGCCACGCGCCGCCGTGCGAGTTGCGCAATACCACCGCCGGAGCAGAAGCCCTCGAACGAGCCTTTTTTGTTATAACCGAGCGGTCCGTCCAGCGAGAGGCGCAGATGACCGACTTCACCGGCGTTGCCGTTGGCACCTTCAAACAGACGGCCATCGAGAATCAGGCCGGAGCCCATGCCCGTGCCCATCGTGAGGAAAACCATATTCCGACACCCGCGCCCGGCGCCAAACTGCCACTCGGCGAGCGCACACGCGTTGGCGTCATTCATCAAAAACGCCCGGCACCCAAAGCGCGCCGTCAACTCCGCGCAAATCGCGATGCGGTCCCAACCGGGCAGATTGGGCGGCGACAAAATCAATCCCTGCGTCGCATCGAGCGGCCCACCGCACGACACGCCCAACACCGTCGCAGGCGTCGGCTGCAGTTTGGCCACCTCGGCGTAAATCCGCGTGAGCGTTGCATGAACATCCGTCGTCGCCCAACGCGCCACTTCACGCACGCGGGTCGGGCCGTCGGGGATGCTCACAGCGCACTTGGTGCCGCCGATATCGATACCGATAAAATTCGTCATGGGGTGGTCTTGGGTGTGACTCGTGCTTTGAAGCCTAGACTCGCGCTGGCAAGCCGCTTTCTCTCCCTTTGCTTCTGCCGCTCCACGCTCCTCCCCTACTCCATGAAAACTTTTTTTCGTTTCACTATCCTCGGGTTTGCGCTGCTGAGTCTGACCGCTTGTGGCAAGCGTGAGACGAAGGTCGAGGCGGGCAACCGCACGCAATCGATCCACATCGGCAATCTCGGCGAACCCAACGATCTCGATCCGCACATTCCCGACAGCCAAAACAGCGCGGCCGTGGTCATGGCGTTTTTCGAGGGCCTCACCCAATACGATCCGAAAACCAGCCAGCCCGTCCCCGCCGTCGCCGAGCGCTGGGAAGTCGCCGCGGATAATCTCACGTGGACCTTCCACCTGCGGTCCAACGCAAAATGGTCCAACGGCGATCCGGTCACCGCGGGCGATTTTGTTTTCGCCTTTCAGCGCATGCTCTCACCGAAGCTCGGCGCCGAATACACGTACATGCTCTTCGCGCTAAAAAACGGCGAAGCCTTTAACACCGGGAAAATCACTGACCCGGCTCTCATCGGAGCGCGCGCGGCCGATGCCCACACGCTCGTCCTCACGCTGGCGCATCCCGTGCCGTACTTGCCTTCGATGCTGTGTCACACGTCGTGGTATCCGCTCCACCGCGCCACGATTGAGAAATTCGGCGCATGGGACCAGCGCGGCACCGCTTGGACGCGCCCGGGCAATCTCGTCGGCAACGGCTACTTCACACTCACCGATTGGAAACCCAACCAATACGTGCGCGGCACCAAGAGCGCGACGTACTGGGACCGCGCGGCGGTGAAACTCAACGAAGTCTTCTTTTACCCTATCGAAAGTGAAGACGCCGAGGAACGCACGTTTCGCTCCGGCCAACTCCACGTCACCAACACGATCCCGATCTCCAAAATCGCCGTCTATCGCAAAGAGCATCCCGAGCTATTTCATCCCGAGTTATTTCTGGGCACCTATGCCTATCGTTTCAACGTCACGCGCCCACCGTTCAACGACGTGCGCGTGCGGCGGGCGTTGGCGATGGCCATCAATCGCGAGCAAATCGTACGCGACGTGAGCCGCGGCTATCAGGTCGCCGCCGGCCATTTTAGTCCGCCCGGCATCGCCGGTTTCACCGCTCAAGCCCAAGTGCCTTACGACTTAGCCGCGGCGCAAAAACTTCTCGCCGAGGCCGGTTTTCCTGGCGGCTCCGGTTTTCCGAAAGTGGAAGTTCTCATCAACACCAACGAAGGCCATCGCCTCATCGCCGAGGCGATCCAGCAGATGTGGCGCAAGGGCCTCGGCATTGAGGTCGGCGTTTATAATCAAGAGAGCAAAGTCTGGGCGACGTCGATGCGCTCGCTCAACTACGACATCGCGCGCTACGCTTGGATCGGCGACTACCTCGACCCGAGCACATTTCTCGACATCATGGCGAGCGACAGCGGCAATAATCAGACCGGCTGGAAAAACGCCGAATACGATCGCTTGCTCGACGCCGCGAAAACCACCGCCGATCCCGCGCAGCGCTACGCCTATTTTCAGCGCTGCGAGGCGATTCTCGCCGAGGAATGCCCGATCGCCCCGATCTATTTTTACAGCCGCAACAACCTCCGTTTAACAAGCGTCAAAGGATGGTACGGCAACCTCCTCGATTTCCATCCGCTCAAGGGCGTCACGCTCGAAGCGGACGCGAAATAGGCCGCGAAGGATGTTTCGCGCCTTTATTTTTGAGCCGCTTTTTCTCCGCTAAAAACCACCGAGCCAGCGGTATCGTTTAAACGGAGCGTTAAAGCTGGACCACTGGCACCCACTTTCACCTCTCCCGACAGAAAACCGCCAAAGCCGGTGCGCAGGAAACGATGCGCGGGGCGCGGGGTTTTTTCGTCCCAGCCGCCGGCGTGCGCGTTGCTCGCAGCGCCCACGCTCCACTCTTCGATGCCCGTCGCAGCATCGCGCGACACATACTGCCAATGCCGATCGCCTGTGATCACGGTGAGGTTTTTGTACCGCGCGAGGAGCTCGCGAATTTTTGCCCCTTCGACCGCGTAACCCGTGTTCGAATAATTATCATCCTTCGCCGCCCGATCCGGGCCGACCATCGGCGTCGGTGTGATGACGATGCGAAAGGTCGCATCGGAGGCGGCGAGCGAGCGCTCGAGCCAAGCGATTTGCTCCGCGCCCAAAATCGTCGGTGTCTGCGTCCGATCGTGTTCGCGCGTACTACGGAAATCGCGGCCCTCTAAAAGCCACACTTCAACGTGACGCCCCCAGCGCACCGTGCGGTAAGGCGGCTCAGAGGGCGCGGTTTGTTCACGAAATGTCCGCAGCCCGTCGGCAAACGTGAAATCGCCCGTCCGCGCGCCGGGATGCGAATCATCCGTGAGCGTGTCGTGGTCGTCCTTCATAAAAAAACTCCCCACTTGTCGGTGAAAATCCCGCAGCGTCGGCAGACTATACATCCGCGCCCAATGGTAACGCGCGAGTTCGAGCGTAAGCGCGTGGACGGGACCGTGGTCATAGTATAGGGCGTCGCCGGTGTTGACGAAAAAATCAGGTTTGAGCGCGAGCATTGCCGGATAAATCGCAAAACCATCGGGCCGGTCGCGGTCTTCGTATTGCTGGCAACTCATGACGCAAAACGTGGCGCTCACTTCGGCCTTCGCGTCGGGCGCGGTGACAAAACCGCCCGTCGTCGTGCTGGTCGGAGCCGCATCGGCGGGCGCGCGATCTTCGACGACGATCTCGTAACGCGTCGCAGGCACGAGGGCGCTGAGCGCAAACGTCGCCGTAAAATCACGCGCGGGATCGACGTCGCGCCACGCAGTGGAAGACCACGCGTTTTGCCCAGCGGGGCGGTAACGTACGCGCGTTTGCCCGGGCGCGCCAACAGCGGCGCCGCGGATCGAGCCGAGATCAGCGCCCGTGGGAAACGTGATCACGGGGCGGCCATTAGGATACGCGGCGTTGTCGCGTAGGCGGAGCACTTCACCCGTCGCGCGATCGAAAATCTGCGTGATCGGCAAAGGCCGGTCATCGGCCGCGCGTTCAGCGTCGCGCGTGATCCGCGTCCACACGGTAATCCCCGTGGCGGAGGGCTCGGTGAGTTTGAAGCCCGTAGCTTGATGCGCTCCGGCCGCAGCCACTAGGGCGCCGAATAATAATAAAAATGAGACGGAGCGGCGGAGGCACATGGAGGAAAAGTTTACGCGGGCTGGGGTTTGGTGGAAGTCGGACGTTCGACCTTTACGCCGAGGTCGCGCAATTTCGAGCGCAAGGTGGCGGTGTCGACCTGTTGCACGGGCAAATCGCCTCGCAGCGCCATCGCCGCGGCGACGCCGGAAGCCTCGCCGAGCGTCATCCAGACCGGTTCCATGCGGATCGAAGTCATCGCGATGTGGCTCGCCGAGCAACAAACCGGGACGAACAAGTTGCGACATTCGCGGGCGGTGGGCGTGATCGCGCGATAAGGAATTTTGTAAATGCCGCGGTGCGTTTCCTCAAGATAGAGCATCGAGTAATCGCCGCCTTGGAGCGCGATTTTTCCGTCGATCGGGTGCATCGCGTAGGGCCAATCGTCGACGCCGTAAGAGGCTAGGCCGACGGAATCGCTGGGGTCGGTTTTACCTTCCATGTCCTTTTGCGTGACGACGTAGCTGGAAACCATGCGCCGCGCTTCGCGGATGTAGAGTTGATGCGGCCAGCCGGCGGTATCATCGAATTGGCCGGGGTCGAAGCCGGCGATGCGGGCGCGCTCTTTGAGTTTTTCCGGCGCGGAGGGATCGGTGCGCAGGAAGTGCGTGATGCCGCGCAAAAAATCTTGGTGAAATTTCCAGATGCGGGCGCGCTCCGGCCAATCGCCGTCGGGATAGGCGGCGTTGCAGCCGAAAACCGTGGGCGCGATGAGGCTGCGAGAGAGATTGCCGGCGCCAGGATAATGAATGCCGCCAGTGGCGACCTCGTATTCGCCGAGTTTGCGCATGCGGCGGCCGTTGAGGTTGAGTTTTTTGGTAAACGCGCGTCGGTAAATTTCGAAGGTAAAGGGGTCGTAATCGTCGGGCGGCTCGATGGGGATTTGGTTTTTCTCTAGCGTAAATTTCCAGCGGAAGCCGTAACCCATGGTGAGTTTGTCGGCGCTGCCGATGGGGCCGGGCGTATAATCCTGCAAGAGCGGGAGGAGCCCGCTACGCGAATCGCCGGGTTTAACGTAAGGGTCGATGTCGTAGACGGCGAGCGAGGGGCGAACGCCGGCGAGGTTTTCGCCGTAATGGTCGCGGGATTCACGGCCGAAGGTGTACGTCACGCCAGACTTTGCCATGAGGTCGCCCTCGTAGGAACAGTCGATGAACATGCGCGCGTTTACCGTCACGGCGCTGGCGGTTTTGGGCTGAGCGATCGGGCAACCAAAGCGGTCGGGCGGAGCGTAATCCAAGACGAGCGACGTGATCGAGGCGCCGGCTTTTGTCACCGAGGCGACCCGGTGCTCGTAGAGGATTTCAACGCCGTGCTGCTTCGCGAGGTCGGCGAACATGCGGCGGTATTGCGGATCGGTGAGGCCGTCTTTGAGGATTTTTTTGGCCGAGCCACCGGCGGCCTCCGAGCGGCCCCAATCGATGTGAACCAAGCCGCTGCCGGTCATGCCGCCGAGCCAACGACTGGGTTCGACGACGAGCACGCGACAGCCTTCATGAGCAGCGGCGACGGCGGCGGCGATACCCGCGGCGTTGCCGGCGTAGACGCAGACATCAGCGATGAGCGAGCGCGACTCGGCGGCGCGGAGGGGCAAGAGCGCGCCGAGCGAAACAAGACTACCCGCCCGAATGAAATCGCGACGGTTGAAGTGGGAATTCATCGGGAGCGGGGATTTTTAAACGGTTAGTTGGGCGGTAGGAATTAAAACGTCTTGGTCGCCGAGAGGCGGAAGCTGCGCGGCGTGGTGTAGCTGTAGAAACGCGCGTAGCTCACGCGCGCAGGCGATGAGAGGTCGCCATTGGGGGCGCGCAGGCCGGCGGTGTTATAGAGCGGCAAATCGTAATTGAAGAGATTAGTGACGGAGAGATTCAGTTCGATTTTTTCGCGGCCGAATAATTTCACGGGGTAGCCGAGGGTGGCGGTGCCGAGGAAATATGCTTTTTGCCAGACGACCGTGTATGCGTCGACGTTGGGATCGTCGATGGCGGCGGCGGCGTTGGCGGGGTTCACGATCGTATCGGCTCCACGATAACCGATGACTTGCGGGCCGCGGAATTGCATGCCGTAGCCGGCACGCAGGCCCTTAAGTTTGCCGGAACTGAAACGGTAGTCGGAGTAGAAATTGGCAGTGTATTTCGTGAGGCGATTGAGCAGCTGCGTGCCGCTGACCCAGTTTGCGCGGCTGGCTTGGAGATTGTTCCAAGCGTTGAGGGCGTTGGTGGCGTCGACGAACGTGTTGGGCCGCGCGGCGTCGGCGCGGGCGATGTTGTCGGAGCCAACGATGATGCCGGCATCGTCGAGGATTTTCTTCATGACGGCGGTGTGATCGTCGACCCACGCGCGCGTCTGGCGATACGTGTCGGTCTGCGCGGCGTCGGCGAGGCCGTAGTTGAGCGTGAGGCGCCAGTTGGGCGTGAGGTTGGCGACGGCTTCGAGTTCGTAGCCGCGAGTTTTGCGGTCGAGGGTGTCGTTCCAAGCGATGGGCACATCGCCGAGGCCCTGACGGTTGCGGCCGTCGGAGCTAAGGTCGCCGATGACGTTGGTGTTAATAATCGTCTGGATGCTGCTGAAGCCGGAGGGTTGGGTGATCGAGGCGTCGTTTTCTTTGGATTCGTAGCGACTGGCGGTGACGTAAAGGCGCGGGCCGAAGGAAACGCGCACGCCGTAGTCTTTACCCTCGGAGACGGAAGGCGGCGGGGTGCCGTAGTCGATGGTGGTTTTGGTGAAATCGGTGGGATTAAACGTCTGCGCGAAGTTGGCCCAGAACGAGACGCCACGGCCGACGTTGAAAATACCGCCGAGGGATTTCGTGGGTTTTTTGGTGCTGGTGGGCGGCGGGTTGAAATCATCTTGAAAGCGGTCTTTGGCGTATTGCGGGAGGGCGAGGCCGGTCGTCGCGTCGCGCGGACGCGTGGCGGGCGCGAGTTGGGCGGGACCCGTGGCGTTGCCGTTGGCGTCTTTGGGGACGTAGGTGAGTTTGAAATAATCGGCGGGGGCGTCGGGCCGATAAATAAAGTGATCGCGCGTGAGGACGCCGTAGCTGGACGGATGATCCATCGGGCGGAGGAAGAGACGCTGGCTGCGATCCACTTGATCGGAGCGAAACGCGCCGAGGAAAATGAGGCGTTTTTGCCAGAAGGAGATATTGGCCGAGGCTTGATAATATTTGGTGGAGGCGTCGCTGAAGGTGGTGGCGTCGTTACGATCGGAGCCGAGAACCCAGAGCGGATTGTAGGTACGCGAGGTCCCCGCGGTGGGATCGACGAGAGTGATTTCTTTCATCTCGGTGAGGTCGCGTTGCGGCTGGTTCCAATAGTAGCGGTAGCGGAGTGTCTGCGTGCGCGTGCTGGTGACCAGACCCCAGGCGCGCGGATCGGCGTCGACGGGAATCATGTAGTACTCGCGCGACTTAAAGATCTGTTGATTTTCGGCAGCGCCGATGACGTTGGCCTTAAGGTCGAACCAGCGCGTGCTCTTCGCATAAGCGGCGGCGAAGCGCAGGGCCTTGTTGGTTGTGTCGACTTTCTGGCGCTCAGGGCGGCTGAATTCGTTGTAGGGCTGGAGAAAGTTCGGGTTGGTGCCGCCGTCGGGGAGGAGGCGGTTGATGTCGATGTACGTGTTGGGGTAGCCTTGATTGGTGTAATAATCGATGAGGCCGTAGCTGAAGAGCCGATTAACGTCGCCGGAGAGCTGGACGTTGAGCGATTCACCGATGCGTTGATCGAGGAAAAACGTGGCGTCGCGGAAGCGGTTAATCGCAGTGGGGTTCGGCCCGATATTGGTGAAGGAGCGTTTCGGGATGCGGAAGGAGGAGCCTTGGATCGCAGCGTCGTAAATGCCGGACGTGATCATCGGCGTGTCGATGAGCGGGCCGGCGTTGAAACCGAGATTGGAGCCGCTGGCGGAAGTGACGCCGTTTACGGTACGGTTACCGCCGAAATACGTGGTCTGCATCAGGCCGGTGTAACTGAGCGCGGTACCGTAGCCTTTGCCGGAAGCAGGCGAAACGACCCACGTATTGGTGCCGATGCGCGTGGCACCGAACGCAGATTGGCTCGGGAGCGTCGAGGCTTGGATGCCGGAGTAAACGGTTTTGCCATCCCAACCCGTCAGGGAATCCGTAAGGGCGTTCATGCCGGCGACGACTTTTTGTTCGTAGTAATCCCCGATGACCGTGAGGCGGGTATTGCGCGTGACCTCAAAGGTAAGCGAGGGCGAGACGCCGCGGCGCTGGGTGCGCTCCCAATCGCGCCACGTGTGCGTGTCTTGCCAGGTGGTGACGACGCGCGCGGCGATTTTATTTTTCAACGAGTAGTTCGCATCGACGGTGGCGCGGTAGGATTCCCACGAACCGACCTCGGCACGAACCTCCGTGGCGTTGCGGCCAATGCGGGCGCTTTTTACTACGGCGTTGGACGTACCGCTGATCGTGCCGGTGCCGAAGAGAATGGAATTGGGGCCGCGCGCGTAGTCCATGCGCTCAAGATTGTACGTCGATGTGTTGGTACCGCCGGTGAAAAAATTCCGGTTCGTGGCATTCGAACCGACGCCGCGAATGGTGCTGCTGCCCGTGCCGCCGAAGAGTTGGCCGCCGCCATCGTCGGGCGTCGTGGTGGCGCCGACCGTCCAGTTAATGGCTTCGTTGAGGTCGCTGAGATTGAGCGCATCGAGAAACTCACGCGTCTGGACGGAATAGGCGACGGGCGTGTCGACGAGATCTGAAGCGAGACGACCGCCGGCGAGCGAACTAGCCGCGACGAAACCTTGGTCGCGCGACGTGTTCACCTCGAAGGGCGAAAGTTTAACCGTGGGTACAGCGGCGGGCTCGGTCGACGAGACGGCGACGGTTTGCGCGTGGAGTTGCGGCCAGGCCAGAGCCGCAACGAGGGCGATAAACAAACAGGGAGAGGTCAGTGGGGTGCAGGATTTCATGACGGTAAAAATGTTGAGAAATAATTAAAGCGGACGAACGAGAAATTTGCCGTGGAGGCGAAGATCGGCACTGGAGGAGCCGACGTGAACGAGGAATTCGCCGGGCTCTACGACGCGTTGACCCGCACGGTTGATCAGCGCGAGCTCGCGAGCGGGGAATTTAAACGTGACCGTTTTCGTTTCGCCCGGCGCGAGCGAGACGCGCTCGAAGCCGACGAGACTGAGCTCGTAGGTCGTCACGCTGCTGACGACTTGGCGGAAATAAAGTTGAGGAACTTCGTCGCCCGCGCGGCTGCCGCGATTGGTGATCGCGCAGGTGACAGTGACTTCGCCCTCGGTGGTGATCGCGGGCGTGACGTTGAGATCGGCGTAGGCGAATTGCGTGTAGCTCAGACCGAAACCGTACGGATAAAGCGCGCCCTCAATGGACGCTTGGCCGAAGCCGTTGGGGTCATCTTTTTTGCCTTGGATGGCGTGGGCGCCCGGCTTGTAGGGGAAATTAAACGGCAGCTGGCCAACCGAGCGCGGGAACGTGACCGGAAGTTTACCGCCGGGATTGTAGTCGCCGAAAATCACGTCGGCGATCGCGGTGCCGCATGCTTCACCAGGGAACCACGCGGAGAGAATCGCGGACACATGCCGTTGGATGTAATTAATCGTGGCCGGACGGCCCGTGAGCAGCACGGCGACCACGGGGCGACCGGTGGCGACCAACGCGCGGACGAGTTCGTTTTGGTGGCCGGGGAGATCGAGGCTCGTGCGGCTTTTCGATTCGCCGATAGTGGCGTTGTTGTCGCCGAGTAAAACGATGACGGCGTCGGCGGTTTGGGCTTTGGCGACGGCCTCGGCGATGAGCGCGGTTTCGTTGGCGTCGGGCGGCTCGGGGAAAAGTTCAGATTCGGGCCAGCGGGCGTCGGTGACTTTGCACCCTTCGGCGAAGAGCACTTCGCTGCCCGTCGCCGCGAGGCGCGCGCGAATACCATCGAAGGCCGTGACGACTTCGCCGCCATTGGAGCCGTAACGGTCGAAAGAGGTTTCGGTCATTTTCGCGGTAGGGCCGCAGACGAGCAGACGTTTGAGTTGCGGCGAAAGTGGGAGCGTAGATTTTTCGTTTTTGAGGAGAACGATGGATTTGCGGGCGGCCTCAAGCGCGAGCGCTTGGCTCGCGGGTGTGCGAATCAGGGCTGCGGCTTTTTCGGGCGAGGCGACATAAGGGTGATCGAAAATACCGGCGGCAAATTTCACGCGGAGGACATCGCGTACGCGGGCATCGACGACTTCCAGCGCGAGGCGGCCAGCGGAGATTTCCGTGCGCAGGCCCTTGATGAAAACATCGGGCTGGGTAAAATGCGTGCGAACATTGCCGCCCTCGCGGATGAACATCGCGGCGGCTTCGGGATACGTCGCGACGAGGTGGTGTTTGGTTTGGAGGAATTCAACCGCCTCGCTGTCGGAGACCACGTAGCCCTTGAATCCCCATTGGGTGCGGAGACGGTCGATGAGGAACTCGCGACTACCGGAGATCGGGACGCCGTCATAGTCGTTGTAGGAACTCATGAGGCCGCGGATGCCGACTTCTTTAACGATGCGTTCCCACGGGCGGAGATGGAGCAACTCCATCTCGCGCGGGGCGACGTGCGGATCGGTGCGCGCAGCGCCGTCGCGGCCGCCTTTGGGCTCGGAGTAAACGGCGAAATGTTTGGGCGACGACGTCACGCCTCCGTCCTGAAGTGCGCGCGCCATACGGATGCCGAGTTCGGCGACGTGGTAAGGATCTTCACCGTAGGTCTCGACGACGCGCCCCCAGCGCGGATCACGGGCAAGGTCGAGGAGCGGCGCATAAATGCTGGTGTAGCCGATCGCGCGGGCTTCGCTGGCGATCACGGAACCAATGCGCGTAAGTAAATCGCGGTCCCACGTGGCGCCGAGGCTGATGCTCGATGGAAAATTGGTGGAGCGAACGTAGTTCAGGCCGCGCACGCCTTCGTTGGTGAAATCAACGGGAATGCCGAGGCGCGTCTCCTCGATGAACCAGCGCTGGATGGTGTTGAGCGCGTTGACGGTGGCGGCCGGGGTTTCGTTGTACGGCGACTTCGCGTATTTGCCGATGCCGTTGTGCATCTCGTCGATGTTGGCGATGCCGTCTTTCCAGATGGCATTTTTCCACTCGGGCGTGGGGAGCGGGTCTTTGAGGACGCGGCCGTAGCCGTAGAGCGTGGCGAGCTGACAGGTTTTTTCCGCGACGTTCATCTGCGCGAGCAGGTCGTCGATGCGGCGCTCGATGGGTTGGGCGGCGTCTTCGTAGATGTCTTTTTTTCCGTTCTTGTTGAAATCGATCCAAACGGTCGGTTCAGCCGCAAGCGCGGCGAACGTGGAGGCGAGGAAAACACCGAGGATGCAGGTGGCGCGCGGAGTGAGTTTCATGAGTGAACTAAGTGTGGATAAAAAAGCGAAGCGGGGTGTGAAGGATTTTACCCCGTTCATACCCCGCTAAAGACGGTCCGGAATTTAGTTTATAGAAATCAGAAATCGAGACGGGCGGTAAGCGTCCAGTTGATGGGCGTGCGATAAGAGAAGCCGGCCGGCACGGTATAAACGGCGGGCGAGGTGACGTCGGCGTTGCGATTGCGGAGGATGGTGTTGGTAGTCTGGCCACCGGGGAGATTCACGAAATACATCGGCGTGGTGTTATTGAACAAATTTTGGATATTGAGGTTCAACTGCACAGTGCGGCGGTCACGGAGCTTCCACGTGTAGCCGAAGCGCGCGTCGCTCGTGGTGTAGGATTTGGAATAGACCGGCGTGTAAGCGTCGACGGAAGGATCGTCGATGGCGGTGGCGGGATTTGCAGGATTTACAATGGTGTCCGCGCCGCGGTAGCCGACGACCATCTTGCCGCGATAGTGTAGGCCAAAACCGGCGGAGAAGCCTTTGAGTTTGCCTTCACGGAAAGCGTAATCAGTGCCGAGGTTGGCGGTGTAATCGGTGGCGCCGGCGAGTTTTTGGGTGCCGGTGACGAGGTTGGGGATGGTCGTCGTCTGGAGGGAATTCCAGGAATTCACGGCGTTGTTGACGGCGGAGACGTTAATCAACGCGGGGTCGTTGTAGGCCGGATTGATCGAGGCGACGTTGCTGGAGTTGATGACGACGCCGGCGTCGGCGAGGATTTGGCGAGTGACCTTGTCCTTATCGGCGATGAAGGCGCGGCTATCAGGCGCGATGTTTCGCTGGGTGCCGTCGGTGTGAGCGGCGTTGAAGAGCAAGCGCCAGGAGCGGGTCAGGTTGGCGGTGATTTCGAATTCCACGCCTTTGGAATCTTGGGTCTGGGTATCGCGGACGACGGCGGGCAAAAGACCTTCGTTGCGGATGTTGCGGCCACCGGGGCTGAGGTCGCCGATGATGGGCGTGCTGAAGATGGTATTGAAACTACCGATGAGGCCGCCCGGGGCATTCACCGGGGAAAGATTTTGATAGGAGGTGAACCAACCGAGACTCATCGAGATGCGGCCACCGAGAGGATTAAGGCGGATGCCGGCGTCGGTGCCACGAGAGGCAGAGGGCGGGAGCAAGGAGCTGTCGAGGCGTTGGACGAGGAGGTTGGGATTAAACGTGGTGGCGAGGTTGCTGTAGATGCCGAGCCACGGGGTGACGTTCAAAGTGGCGCCGACCGAGAAGGTGTTGGAAGCGACGTTGAGCGCGGGCGGATTGTAATCGTCGCGGAAGCGGT
Organism: Opitutia bacterium; assembly: GCA_947449835.1. Lineage (GTDB taxonomy): Bacteria > Verrucomicrobiota > Verrucomicrobiia > Opitutales > Opitutaceae > Tous-C4FEB. The sequence continues at coordinate 1,906 of CANFSZ010000051.1, read as the reverse complement.
CACCGGCGTATTGCGGCTGAGCGAGGATGCTGCTGGCGGCGACGCTGGTGGTGGCGGGAACGGTCAGGCGCGGGCGTGAGTCTGCGGGCTGCGCGGGACCAGTGGCGACGCCGGCGGTGTTTTTAGGAATATACGTGAGCGTGGTCCAGTCTTTGGGCGCGGCGGGCTTGAAGGTGATATTACTGCCGCTCCAACCGGCGGCGTAATCGCCCGGGAGAACGGTGTTTTTGGTCTCGAGATACGTGAGGTCGCGACGGAGCGCGCCGATGAAGACGAGCCGGTTTTTAAACATACTGAAATTACCCGCCGTCATGATGTGCTTAAACTTGGTGATGTTGTCGGCGCTGTTGTCTTTGCGCGTGGCGTCGAGGACGCGCTGGGGCGTGACGTTGGTGACGGTGCCGTCAGTATTGCGCAACGTGAGCGAGCCGAGGTTGGTGTTGTAGAAATCACGACCGCCTTGATTCATGTAGAGGCGGTACCAGAGCGCGGTGCTGGCTTGAGAAGCATCCCAATAGCGGGCGTCGGGGCCGATGCTTTGGAGTGGCAGCAAATAAAGGTAGCTGCGCTTGGCTTGGAGCTGATCATTGAGGCCGCCTCCGACGGCGAGCTGAAGTTTACCGATGGGCGTTTCTTTGATGTAAGCGGCGGAGGCGCGGAGACTCTTGAGCTCGTAGCTGCGGAGATTTTGGTAATCCCAGAATTCGCTGTAGGGTTGTTTAAAGTTTGGGTTGGCGGTGCCGTTGGGGAGATTTTGCGTGATGTCGATGTAAACGGTGTTGGCGCCGCGGTTGATCGCGTTGTTGCCGTCGATTTTTACTTTGTTGGTGTCGCCCGCGATTTCGAAGAAGAGCGAATCACCGATGCGGTGGCTGAGGGTGAGGGCGAAGTCTTTGGCGACTTGGGCCTGCGTGGGTTTGCCGCTGGTCCAGAGATTGGTGGTCGATTGCGAGGGAACCTTGAAACCGACGGCGCCAGCGAGGGCGTTGTCGTAGCGGCCGGCGGGAACTTCGAAACCGTCGATCATCGGCTGGCCGGCGTAGCTCACGCTGGCGCTAGTGATGGCTTTGCCGCCGATGAAATTGCGGTTGGCCGCGGTGCCGTTGCCTTGCGCGCCTTTCGTGCGGAAGACGTTGGCGAAATTCAGGACGTTACCCGTGCCGAAGGCCGTGGGATCGTAAACCCAGAGCGGCGAGAACTGCGGATTGGCGTTGTTGGTGCCGTAGCTGATACCGGCGGCGGCTTGCTGCGCGGCGGTGGGGGCGTTGGCGGGCAAAACGGAGTCGACGAAAGTGGTCTTGCCGTCCCAGGCGGACACTTGATCGGTGAGGAACGTCGGGAACGTTTTCTGTTTGGTCTCGGCGTATTCGCCTTCGGCGCGGAGCGTCGTTGCATTGGTGAGATTATACGTGCCAGCGAGGAAAAGAGCTTTCTTACGGCGCCACTCGTTTTCGCGGTAGGTGTCGGCATCTTCCATCATGCCGGCGACGCGGATGGCGGCCTTATCGTTGATCGGGCGATTCAGATCGAGGGTGCTGCGGTATTTTTGCCACGAGCCGAGCTGCACTTGGACTTGGTTAATCGTCTTGGTGGTGAGCGCTTGCTTGGTCACGGCGACCGGCGTGCCGCCGAATTGGGCGGCGCCGAAGAGAATGGCGTTAGGACCGCGGGCGAAGTCGAAACGGTCGAGCGCGTAGCTGTCGGTGTTGTGGTTAAACGGAAAAAAATTCCGCATCGGGTAATTCGATTCGCCGGGAGCGGCGCCGCGGATCGTGATGTTGAGCGCGGGCGAGAAACCGAAGCCTTGGTCGACGTTGTTGCCGGGATTGTACGTGGTGTTCACGGACCACTCCATGGCTTGCGTGAGATCGGTGATGTTGAAGGCGTCGAGAAATTCTTTGGTCAG
>CANFSZ010000050.1 GCA_947449835.1 Opitutia bacterium | reverse complement strand
TGTCAAAAATGCGATCAACGATCGTCCAATCGTACACCGGGCGGCCTTGCGCGTCTTCGGTGTAAAGGTTGGTGCTGCCCCATTTGAGGGCGGGTGTGCCATCGCCGGTTACAAGCAGACTATGGGTGCGAAAATAGGCGGGCGCGGCGGACGAGCCGAGTTGACCAATATCACTGAGGAGTTTTTTCCCGTCCTTCATGTAAGCGTAATTGGGTTCATCGGCGCCGAAGAAACGATAGATCGGTTTTAGTTCAGCGCCCGGTTGGGCGGCGTCGATGTGGATTGTGACCGGGAACGAGGCGGGCACAGCAGCGCGCAATGCGCCGGTGGCTAAAAGGAAGAGGCAAAAAAATAAATGACGCATCGGGTGGGGTTAGAAAAACGAACGTTAAGAGGTGCGACAAAAAATAACTTAAAAACTGCGGCGCTAGCCGCCCTGATTTATTCGGGCACAAGTTCAGGGACGATGGGGCGTCCGACGTTGCGGCGAATCGATTCGAGATTTTCGCGAATGAGTGCCCCCATAGATTCGCAGCGCAAGTACGCGTCGCGACCGTAGTGTTCGGCGAGACTAGTGCGCAGTTCGTGGATTTTTTCAGGCGTAGAGATCGAGTCGCTACTCATGGTGTGCAGAAGCAAGCTCAGTCGTTCGGAGGCGAGGCTGGCGCGTTGAAGTAAGAGCGTCTGTTCCTCGCGCTGGTACTGGTTGGCGGTTTCGTGCCGGAGATGTTTAGCGCAGAAAAGCGTGAGCTCGGTGTTTTCCTTAAAAAACTGCGGGAGGTAAAAATTCTTTCGGCTGTTGTAACTTTGTTGGTCGAAATCCATGGCGCGGATGCGCACCTGCCAGTCGTCAAAATCGGGCGTGAGCTGGACCACAAAATTGTAGCTACGCATGTCACCGAGCAGCCTGACAAAGCAACGCTCGTTGAATTTCACGAGCTCTTTGGCGACCCGGATCGGGCGTAGCTCGGGGCGCTTCAACCATTGGTCGATGAAAACGTCGCCGGGTAGGCCGATGATGTGCTCCTCGATGAGGGTCGAGCCGTGCGTGATGAAATTCAGCCGGTTGGGCGAGAGGAGGTGTTCGAGCTCGAGGCCGTAGATGCGGGAGGCGTCGGCTTTTTTGACGTAAAAATAATCCTGATTATCGTTGTACGCATTGACGATGCGGATGCGAAACGGCGTGGAGTTGCCGAAGGTGCAGTAGTCGATACGGTCCACGTAAAGGTGGCTCATCACGGAGAGATCGCCGTCAACTTTGAGCAGAGCGTAAACGAGTTTCAGCGCCTCGTTGAGTTCGCGCATCTCGGCGCCGTCGTAGATGACGGTGTCCCAGAGCGTGGGTGCGCCTTTGTCATCCGTGAGCGGGATTACCTCCTGAAAAGCGCGGAGGCGTTCGTAAGTGACGGAGAGATCGCGCTCCCGTTTGTAGCGACGCAGGTAGCCGAGCAGATCCGGGCTGACGGGAAAGGTCGGTTTTTTCCGCGTCAGGGTGTTGGGCATAGCGATAGGATGAGCGCGCAGGGCAAAGACGTCTATTGAACAACAACGGTCGCGTCCTCGACGATCGCGGCGTAGGTGTAGCCGCTGCCGAAATCACGGTCGGTCGTGAGCTTGCCGGTGACGAGCACGAGGTCGCCGACTTTGACTTCGGCGTTCGTTGTGACGGTGAGGTCGTTGGTGTCCTCGCCGCCGGAACCGTCGCGGAGATGCAGCCAATTTTTACCGAGGATCTGCGCATTGTATTTCACGACGCGAGCGCGGATGGCGATCGGTTGGCCGGTGAATTTATTTTTGTCGGTCAGGATTTCCGCGACGGTTTGGCCGTTGGGTGCGCGCGGGATGTTGGTGAGATTTGCGGCCTTCGGTGCGGCCGCAGCGGCGACGTTAGCGGTGGCGGTTGGGCCGAGCGCGGGTTTTCCGTTCACGCGGACGTTGCCGCTGAAGTAGACGACGTCGAAGGTGCGATTGAGCGTTTTGCTGCGGTAGTCGTTCATCGGCATGGCGTTGGCCACCGCGAGAGTGTCGCCGACTTTCACGATGAATTGCGGAGCGGCGACCCAAGCTTTCGCCGCGCCGGTGTCGATGAGCGCGTACGTGTAGGTGGCGGCGTCCATCGTCTCCACGACCTTGCCGGTGAGATTACCCGCAGCGGCGGGAGCGACAGGTGTGTTGGTCGCCGCGGCGCGGACCGGCGTGACGTGGATCGTTGTGAAAAAGGCGACAGCGACTAGGGCAAAAACAAATTTCATAGCTGCAGGTTAGATGAGGGAGCGGAGTTCGCAAGCGGGGCGGCGAGCAGGCGTTCGCAAACAGCTAGGAGGCGGGCGCGGAGGGGCTCGCCGCGGGTCGCGAAGGCGCGTTGATGCTGTTCGTATTCGGCGCGGCCAGCGGGCGTTTCGATAGCGATGGGCGGGTAGCCGAGCGCGGCGAGATCATACGGGCTGGCGCGCATGTCGATTTCGCGGATGGCGCAGGCGAGTTCAAAGGCATCGGCGACGAGCTCGCTCGGCGTGAACGGCGCAAGTTTGAAGGCCCACTTGTACAGATCCATGCCGGCGTGGAGGCAGCCGCGTTGTTCATGTTGCGAGACGGTTTCGCGGGTGGGTTGGAGTTTGTTGAGCGGGCGGGCGGGCGCGGTGAAAAAGCGAAACGCATCGAAGTGCGTGCACGTGATGGGCGCAGCTTCGACGATGCGCGCCAACGCCTCGCGCGGGTAACGTAGCGGGTAGGCGTTGTGGCGAATCTCGTCGGGCGTCTGGCGATAAACCATCGCCCACTCATGCAAACCGAAGCAGCCGAAAAACGCCGGGCGCGTTTGCATCGTTTGCAGGAGATCGCGCAACCACGTCACGAAGACTCGGCGATGCACCGGCAACGCGCTGGGGTCGAGAGCGACGCCGCGGGTGCAGTCATCGAAAGTCACCGTGCGGTACTCGGGCCAACGAAGAAACGTTGCGGCCGCGGCGCCGGTGAGGACGACGTCGGGGCCGGGATGCCAACGGCGAAGCCACGCGGCGCGGAAGGCGTAGTAACTAAAAATAAAATCGTGCACCGGGTGTTTCTCGCCGCGGGAGGCGCGGGCTTGGTGCGGATCGGTCCAGACGCGCACGCGCGTTTCGTGAGCCGCTTGGCGGGCGAGCCAGTCGGATTCAGCGAGGATCGCGGATGCGTTGACGGCGGCGGCAATCATTCCGGTAAAAAAAGTCCGCCAAGGACGGCGAGACAGCGCGCACCGGTCACGGCGGGGGCGTTGCCGGGAAGGGCGTGGCAGCGTTGGCGGGCGAGCCAGGCAAAAGCGAGTGCCTCGACCCAGTTAGCGGAAACGCCCAGTGCCTCAGTCGTATCGACGCGGTTGCCGGGCAAACGCGCGCGTAGGGCTTGAAGCAGTACGGGATTACGCGCGCCGCCACCGCAGATGAAAACATCCGGCCGCGTGAGTTGCGGGAGTGATTCTATCGCCGCCGCAATCGTCTCAGCGGTGAGGGAGAGGAGGGTCGCTTGCACATCGGCGTCGCTGGATGGCGTGGTGAGGGCGCCGAGGTGACGGTCGAGCCAAGCGAGGGAAAACTGCTCAGGGCCCGTGCTTTTGGGGGCGGCTTGCGCAAAATACGGTTCGGCGAGCAAGGCGCGCAGTAGCGTCGGTACGACGCGGCCGCGGGCGGCGAGGGCGCCATCGCGGTCCATCGGCGCTTGAAGGACGCGTCGGCTCCAAGCGTCGAGCAACGTGTTGCCGGGGCCCGTGTCGAAACCGAGGACGGGCGCGGTCGGTGCGGCGGGTAACACCGTGAGATTGGCGATGCCGCCGATGTTGACTACGATGCGGTCGCTTCGGGCATCGCGAAACATCGCGGCGTGAAAAGCCGGAACGAGCGGCGCGCCTTGCCCGCCGAGCGCGACGTCTTTGCGTCGAAAATCGGCGACGACGGGAATGCCGGTGGCCGCAGCGATGACGTTGGGATCGCCGATCTGGAGCGTGAACGCCGGCGCGAAGCCGGGTCGGTGACGGATGGTTTGCCCGTGGCTACCGATGGCACGAACGGCGCGGGGAGCGACGCCGACCTGCGCGAGGAGTTCGTTGACGGCTTGGGCGAAAAGTTGGCCAAGAGCGACATCCGCGCGGCCGAGTCGATCGATCTCGTTTTCGCCTGGAACGCAGAGCGCGAGTAATTCGCTTCGCAACGCCGCGGGAAAGGCGAGCGAGTGCGAAGCCACGAGGGTCGGCTGCGGGTCAAATCGCACAAGGGCGACATCGATCCCGTCCACACTGGTGCCAGAAAGCGCACCGACGTAGAGCTCGGCGGCAGTTACAGGGTTGGGAGTTGGAGAAGAGCGATCCACGCGTAAGGTGAAATGAGCAGTTGAACCGAACGCGGCAACGCGGGATTCTCGGCGCACCGATGTTGAACACGGAAACTCCCAGCGGCCAGCACCCCGATCTCGACCGTTATGCGACGACGGATTTGATCCGCGCCTTCACGGCTGACCAAGTCCACGCGGCGCAAGTCGTCCACGCCGCCGCCGCGCACATCGCGCGCGCCGTGGATGCCGCCGCGCCCCGCATCGCGGCGGGCGGGCGTTTGATTTACGCCGGCGCGGGCACCTCCGGACGACTCGGGCTGCTCGACAGTGTTGAACTGTGGCCGACGTTTAGTTGGCCCAAGGATCGCGTCGTCGCGCTGCTCGCGGGCGGACGCGCGGCGCTGTTTGAAGCCGTGGAAGGCGCTGAAGATAATCGCGCACAAGGCGCCGCTGATGTCCATGCCACGAAGCCCACAAGTAACGACGTCTTGATCGGCCTCGCGGCTTCAGGCGCTACGCCGTACGTTTTGGGTGCGCTCGAAGCCGGGCGCGCGGCGGGTCTCCTCACGATTGGCGCCGCTAATAATCCTGATTCACCCGTCGTCGCCGCAGCGGAGATAGGGATCACGCTCGACACTGGGAGCGAAACGATTTCCGGCAGTACGCGCCTGAAAGCCGGTACAGCGCAGAAAATTTTTCTCAACACGCTCTCGAGCGCGATCATGGTCCGGCTCCATAAAGTTTACGGCAACCTCATGGTCGATGTCATGCCGACCAACGCGAAACTCTTTCGCCGTGCGATCGCGTTGACGGTGCGAGCGACCGGCGCGGATGAAGCCGTGGCGAAAAGCACGCTCGAGCAGTGCGGTTATAAAGTGAAAACTGCGATCGTGGCGCTACATTTGAAAACCAACGTCACCGCCGCGCAGGCCGCCCTCGATGCCGTCGCTGGCGATGTGCGTCGCGCAATTTTGCAGGCGTGAGCGCGCGCGTCTAACAGGATGAAACTATTGCCGTGGGTTCTCGGGGCCTTGATCGTGAGTCTCGCCGGGCTCACGCTGGCTTGGTATTTTTTTGATCGGGAAAAAAATCCTCCGCCGGCGCCGCGGGAATTTCGCGCGGCGTGGGTCGCCACCGTAGCGAATATCGATTGGCCGAGTAAACCTGGCCTGCCCGTCGAACAACAACGCGCCGAGGCGCTCGCGATTTTGGAGCGCGCCCAAGCGTTGAAACTCAACGCGATCATTCTCCAAGTGCGTCCGGCCGCCGATGCCTTGTATGCATCCGAGCTGGAGCCGTGGTCCGAATATTTGACGGGCGCACAAGGCCGAGCGCCCACGCCGTTTTATGACCCGCTGGAGTATTGGGTGACCGAAGCACACCGGCGCGGGCTCGAGTTGCATGCGTGGTTCAATCCTTACCGCGCACGCCACAACACCGCCAAATCTCCGCTCGCGGCGACACACATCGCCCAGACGAATCCCGAGGCGGTGAAAGCTTACGGCGACTTGCTCTGGATGGATCCCGCCGAACCGTTCGCTGCGCGCCGCACGATTGAAGTGATCAGCGACGTCGTGCGCCGATACGACATCGATGGCGTGCACATCGACGATTATTTTTATCCGTATCCCATCGCGGCACCCGCGACCGCAGCGGCGCGCGCGCCGGTGGTAAAACTCTCAGCCGCGCCCGAGCTGGATTTTCCGGATGAACCCGCTTGGCAACGCTACCGTGCGGCGGGCGGCAAGGCGGAGCGAGCGTACTGGCGCCGACAACAGGTGAATCAGTTGGTGGAAAAAATCTATCGCACGATTCACACGATCAAGCCGCGCGTGCGATTTGGCGTGAGTCCCTTTGGTATCGGCCGCCCGCAGCTCCGGCCGCGCGGCATCGCCGGTTTTAGCCAATACGACAAACTCTACGCCGATGTAGAATTGTGGCTGGAAAAAGGCTGGCTCGATTACCTCGCGCCGCAGCTTTATTGGCCGAAAGAAAGAAAGGCGCAGGATTTTGCGGTGTTATTAAAGTACTGGACCGAGCGCAATCCCACCCAGCGCCACATCTGGCCGGGTTTATTTACGAGCTCGATCAACGACACGCCGAAATCGTGGTCGCCCGAGGAGATCACGCATCAGATCGACCTCACGCGTGCGCAGCGTGGCGCGACCGGACACATTCATTTTAGTATGATCGCGCTGTTGCAAGGACGCCGCGGCATTGATGCGCGGTTGAGTGCTGGGCCCTACGCCCAAGATGCGCTCGTGCCGGCGACGCCATGGCTCGACGCCACCGTGCCGCCCGCGCCTGCCCTCAAACGCGCGAGCGGTGGCGCTACGGCGACGATTGCGGCGGGCGTGGGCAAACCCGTGGTCGCTTATGCGGTGTGGCGATGGTACGGCGAACACTGGAAATTTTCCGTGCAACGCGTTTCGGATACCCGATTGAGCCTCGGTGCCGATCCGAAGCTCGGTAAACTCCAGAGCGTCGTCGTGAGCGCGGTCGACGCGGTGGGCAACGAAAGCCCACGCGTGCGGTTGGACCTCGTCACGGATTCTGGTTCTTAAACACACCAAATTTTATCCCATGGAAACTCCCGCACCGAAAAGTCCCAACGTCTGGCGCTGGATTCCCTCGCTCTATTTTTGCCAAGGCATTCCCTACGTCGTCGTGATGACGCTCGCGGTCGTCATGTATAAAAACCTGAAGGTTTCGAACACGGACATCGCGCTTTACACGAGCTGGCTGTATCTGCCGTGGGTCATCAAGCCGCTCTGGTCGCCGCTGGTGGAGTTGTTTCGCACGAAGCGTTTTTGGATCGTCTCCTTGCAGATTGGCATCGGCGGGGCGCTCGCGGCCGTGGCGCTGACCTTGCCCGGGCCGGCGTATTTCCAGGCTTCGTTGGCGGTCTTTTGGTTGCTCGCGTTTAGCTCGGCGACGCACGACATCGCGGCCGACGGATTTTATCTGCTCGCGATGCCGCCGCATCGGCAGGCGGCGTTTGTTGGGGTGCGTAGTACATTTTATCGGATGGCGACGCTATCGGGTCAGGGCGGGCTCGTGTATTTGGCGGGTTATCTCTCGCAGACGCTGGGCAGTTTCACGCAGGCCTGGTCGATGGTGTTTCTGGTGCTCGCGATTTTTTTTCTACTCGCGGGGTTGTACCATTTTTTCGTGTTACCCAAGCCGGTGGCGGATCGGGCGGCCCCGCGCACGGGCCAACTGTGGGGTGATTTTGCCCGCGTGTTTGTTTTGTTTTTCAAAAAACCCGGCATCGGGGCGGCGCTGGGATTTTTGCTGCTTTACCGCTTTGCGGAATCGCAGGCGTTGAAACTCGTTACGCCGTTTCTGCTGGATGGTCGCGATGTGGGCGGGCTCGGGTTGACGACGCAGCAAGTGGGGCTCGTTTACGGGACGGTCGGCGTGGCGGCGCTCACGATCGGCGGGATTTTGGGCGGCTGGATTATTTCGGTTTACGGTCTGAAGCGGCTGTTGTGGCCGATGATTTTGGCGATGAATTTGCCCAACTTGGTTTTCATCTACCTCGCGCTGGTGCAACCGAGCAGTGTGGTTTTAATCAGCAGTTTGCTTGCGGTGGAACAGTTTGGCTACGGGTTCGGGTTCGCGGCCTATATGCTTTATATGATCATGATCGCGCGGGGAGAAAACCAGACGGCGCACTACGCGATTTGCACCGGCTTTATGGCGCTCGGTATGATGTTGCCGGGAATGGCCGCGGGCTGGATTCAGGATCAGCTCGGCTACGTGAAATTTTTTATGTGGGTCTTGATCGCAACGATTCCCTCGTTCGCGGCGACTGCGCTGATCAAGATTGAGCCCGGTTTCGGCAAGAAGACGACGCAACTCCCTTAACGAATAACTTCCCTTTGTCGCCGCGCTCCTACGGGCGAGGGGCAGCATTTTCTGTTCAACAAAACTCTGACGATGTTTACCCCAAGACATACAGCCACGCTCATTCTCGTCACCGGCTTGCTGCTCGCATCCACCTCGTTGCGTTCGCAGTCGGTCGCTGTGTCGGCTTTGCGTTGTGAATATCTCAGTGAACCGGAGGGCATCGATGCATTGGCCCCGCGGCTTTCGTGGCGGCTGGAATCTGCGCGACGTGGCGCGGCTCAAACGGCGTCGCAGATCCGCGTTGCTTCAACCGCCGAAAGGCTCGCGCGTGGCGAAGTAGATCTCTGGGACAGTGGACGCGTGGACGGTGCGATGTCGAATCAAGTGGTTTACGCGGGACGAGCGATAAACTCGCGCGCGGAGTGTTTTTGGCAGGTGCGGATCTGGGATGAGCTGAATCAAGCCTCCACGTGGAGTCCTGTTGCGCGGTGGACGATGGGCTTGTTGCAACCGGCGGATTGGACGGCCGCTTGGATCGCCCAGCGCGACGATGAACCGCTGCACACGGATCGCGCGCAGTTGCATCTGCCGCCGCCACGTCATTTTCGGAAAGAATTTACCGCGCAAAAAACCGTGCGCCGCGCCGTCGTCTACGCGTCGGCCCTTGGACTCTACGACCTTTATTGCAACGGCCAACGCGTGGGTGATGCGTTTTTCCAGCCCGGATGGTCGGATTATTTACAACGCGCTTATTATCGCACGCATGATGTGACGGCTTTGCTGCGGAGCGGGGCCACCAATGTGCTCGGTGCGGTTGTCGCCGACGGTTGGTATGCGGGCTACGTCGGCTACGGGCTCTTGGTGGGTTACGGACCGAATAAAGTCGGGCGATATTTTTACGGGAAAACCCCGGCGTTCCGGGCGCAGCTCGAAATCGATTATACGGATGGCACGCACGAAACCCTCGGCACGGATACGACGTGGCGCGTCACCGATCGCGGGCCGACGCGTGAAGCCGATCTGATCATGGGCGAAGCCTACGATGCGCGAGCTGAATTGAGCGGTTGGTCGGCGCCGGGTTATGCAGCCACTACTTGGGCGCCGGCGGTGCGCGCAGAAACCAATCCCCGCGCTCACGCGCTGTATTCCGATGCGATCGAACAACGCGACATGGACTTGGGTTTTGTAGCGCCGCCAAAAATGCAGGCTTATTCCGCGCCGCCGATCCGCGTGACCCAGGAGATGCTGGCCAAGCGCATGAGCGAACCGACGCCGGGAGTTTACCTTTTCGATCTCGGGCAAAATTTTGCCGGGATCGTGCGTCTAAAAATCAAAGGTGCTGCCGGTACGCAGGTGCGCTTGCGCTACGGCGAGATGTTGCATCCCGATGGGCGGCTCATGACCGAAAATCTCCGCAAGGCGCGCGCGACGGATTTTTACACACTACGCGGGGATGCAGCGGGCGAAACGTGGTCGCCGCGTTTCACTTATCACGGGTTTCAATACGTGGAACTCACGGGCCTCGCGGAGCGCCCCGCGCTCGATGCCATAACGGGTCTTGTGCTGCACAACGACACGCCACTTGCCGGTAATTTTGAATGCAGCGATCCTGTGCTCACGCAGTTTGGGAAAAACGCCCAATGGACCCAGCGCGCCAACTTCGTGGAAATCCCCACGGACTGCCCGCAACGTGATGAACGTCTCGGTTGGATGGGCGACGCGCAGGCTTATATCCGCGCCGCCACGTTTAATGCCGATGTCGCCGCATTTTTCACCAAATGGAGCGACGACGTTGCCGAAGCGCAGCGTAGCTTTGGCGCTTATCCCGATTACGCGCCGTATCCGATGGCGCACGGGTCGGCCGCGAAAAATTTTGGCACGGGCTGGACGGATGCGGGGATTATTTGCCCATGGACAATTTGGAAAACGTACGGCGACACGCGGCTGCTCGAACGGCATTGGGCGTCGATGACGCGATTTATGGCGTGGCGTCAGGCCAGCACCACGCCCGAGGGACTCGGCACGAGCCTGGGCAATCCGTGGGGTGATTGGCTCAACGTCAAAGAGACGACGCCCGTCGATTATCTCGACACCTGTTTCCATGCGCTCGACTGCGCGCTGATGGCGGAAATGGCTGAAGCCATTGGGCGTCCGGTCGAAGCAGCCAACTATCGCGCCCGCCGAGCCAAGACGCAGGCGGTGTTTAACAAAACCTACCGCAAAGCCGACTGCACTCTTACGATCGACACGCAGACGGCTTACGTAATGGCGCTCTGGATCGGTCTGATTCCCGAGGCCGAGCGGCCGAAAGTTGCGGCGATGCTTGCAGAAAAAATCACCCGCAACGACGTCCGCATGGCGACGGGATTTCTCGGCACGCGCTCGTTGTTGCCGGCCTTGACGGAAAACGGGCAGCACGATCTGGCGACGCGATTATTTCAGAGCCGAAAATTTCCCAGCTGGGGCTATGAAGTCATTAACGGTGCGAACACGGTATGGGAGCGTTGGGATAGTTACACGACCGAGCACGGATTCGGCGGCGCGAACGGCCTGCAAAATTCTGCGATGAACAGTTTTAGTCATTACGCGTTTGGCGCGGTGATGGAGTGGGCTTATCGCTCGCTCGCCGGCATCGATTCAGACGGAGCCGGATATCGAAAAATTATAATTCGGCCGCGTCCACCGACGACCGGCAGCAATCCAGATCAGCCGCCGCTATTTTGGGTGAAGGCATACTATGATTCGATTCATGGCCGGATCGTGAGTTCTTGGAAAAATGAAAATGGAGTCTTCACGCTCGATGTCACGGTGCCGCCCAACACAACGGCTGCGGTGATTTTGCCACGAGCCACGGAGGAGCGAACCACAGAGAGCGGCGGCGCGCTGAAACAAGCCGCCGGAGTGCGCGCATGCGTCGCGGTCGGAGAGGATTTACGCGTGGAGGTCGGCGCGGGGACTTATCGCTTTGTTGTGAAGTAAACGGGCTTCAAGGCGCGGTGGCGATTTTGGCGAGGCCGGCCTGGAGTTCGGATTCGGGGAGCCAGCGGCCGCGGAGCATGACGCCGGCGCGCTGAGCGACGTGGGCGATGTCGGTGAGCGGATTGGCGTTAAGGAGTACGAGATCGGCGCGGTGGCCGGCGGCGACGAGGCCGAAGGTGTCTTTGGTTTTAAAATAGTCGCCGACGTTTTTGGTGGCGGAGCGTAGCACTTGGTAAGGTGTGAGGCCGGCGGCGACGTTGGCCTGCATCTCGCGATAAATCGAAAAACCGGGGACGCTGAATTCCTGCGGCGCATCCGTGCCGAAGAGAATCGTGACGCCGCCGTCGGCGAGGGCTTTGAGGACGACTTTGCGGTTGGCGGCGATTTGCCGAGCGCGGGGTTGGGAAAATTTTGGATCGGCTAGACGGCGCTCGTAGACGGATTTCCAGCGGGCGACTTCCTTGGCGGGCATGTAGCGGATCTCGGGGTAGGAGAGCATTTTTTCGAGGTCGGCGGCGCCGATGATGGTTTCCCAAAGCGGCATGGTGGGAACGACCGCGGTGCCGGTGTCGCGGGTGAGTTTCACGATGGCTGCGAGTTTGGCGGGATCGACGGGCGCGGTGTCGGCGCCGAGGTACTCGATGTAGCCGTCGAGGTGGTCGACCGTTTCTTGGCGGCGCTCCATGGCGTGGACGAGGCCGACGTCAGCGGGGATGTGGCCAGCGAAACGGATCCCAACTTCGTCGGCGGTTTTGGCCATGGCGTCGTAGACTTCGCGTCTCACGCCGGGGTGAACTTTGAGTAGGTCCCAGCCTTCGGTTTTTTGTTGGCGGACGCGGGCCGCGGCGGCGACGGGAGAAAGCACGGCGTTGGCGCCATTGCCGGTGAAGCTCGGGCCAGCGAGGTAGAGCGATGGGCCTGTGATGGTGCCGGCTTTTACTTGGTCGCGGAGTTCGAGTTGTCCGGGCCAACCGAGCATGCCGCGCACGGTGGTGACGCCGTTGGCGACGAAGAGAAAATAAACGTTTTCGATGTAGGCCTGCGAGGAGCCGAGCGGCGGGTTGTGGCCGTGCATTTCGCCGAGTCCGGGAATGAGAAACTTACCCGCGCCGTCGATGCGCTGGGCTTCGGCGGGGATTTTCACCGTGGCGGTGGGGCCGACTTGAACAATGCGGTCACCCGTGACGAGGACGGTTTGGTGCGTGAGGACGCGCTCGGAATCCATCGGGAGAACCGAGACGTCGACAAAGGCGGTGGTCGATGCGGCGCGGAGCGCGCTGCTAAAAATCAGCGCGGATAAGGATAATAACAGAGATAGCGGAATTTTCATGGGGCGGGCGGGGGTGAGGTGGCGGCTGTAATGAAAGCGCGGCGCGTGGTTTTAATTTCGTAGGGCGCGGGCTTCGGAAATTAATTTTTCCCATTGGAGCGCCGGGCCGGGGTCGGTCTTGTTAGTCTGTATGTGATAGTGCCCGAGGACGCCTTGGTACGCCGCGAGTTCGGCGTCGGGTAATTTTTGCGGGACCACTTGGCTGTCGGGGCCGCGGGGGATGTCGCAGGTGATTTTGGGAAAAATTTTCGTGAGTGCGGCGGTGAGTTTGGCGAGCGCGGCGTATTGTTCGGGCGTGAAATCGTATTGGACGAGATCGGTGCCTTGCACGATACCGCGGATGGGTTCAGGGCGGGCGGGGCGGCCGACGAAGTTTTTCACGCGCAGCATCGGGTCGCCGACGCGGGCAGGGATCGTGATGATTGTGCGGCCTGTGGCGTCGCGGACGTACCATTCGTCGAGGGTCTTGGTCGCGCCGGGCGGATAGGCGCCCATGTTGGCGATCTCGATGCCGATGGAGCGGTTGTTGGAAGTCGTGGCGTGACGGGCGCGTTCTTTGAGGTCGAGCGTTTGGTAAATCGTGCCGTCGAGATCCAACATGAAGTGCACGCTCAGGCCGCGGTGATCATGGAGGACGTTGAAACAGGTCTTGCTCAGGCCGCAGACGTCGTAGTGCAGGACGAATTGATCGACGACATTTTGGAGCTGAGGCAGCGTCCAGCCACCGCCGCGAATTTTTTCGATTTCCTCGGGCGATAGCGTGTTGGTTCGCGCGCTGTAGCGGTTGGGTGCGGTGATGTCTTTCACGGCGGCGATCGTCTGCTCGTAGTTGCTCTCAGCGTAGGGGCTGAAACGGCGTTCGACGCGGTAAGCGTCGTAGCCGCCCGCATCCATCCACGTGACGACGGGCGTGCCCGTGTGAAAGAGTTGGCCGGCGACGATGATCTCATCGCCGCGGCGTTGGGCGGCGGTGCCGGGCACGGTGCGGCAACTGGAGAAAAGCAGCAGCGTGGCGCACGCGAGAGCCGTGCTGGCGAGTGAGAGCGGGCGGCGGTGCATAGAAGGCTGGGTGGCTAAGTGATGAGTCCGGCTCGGCGTTTGAGGGCGAGGACGCGGCGGTAGGAAATATCGATGCGGGCCTCGGTGAGATCGCCGTGTTCGACGGCGTGCACGAGGATGGCGATGGCTTTGCGCGCGATGTCGGGATCGTAGGTGAGGTTGTTCCCGAAGCAGAGCACGTCGATGCCCGCGGCGATGGCGGCGGGCACAGATTTCTCGAGGCCGTAGTGGTGCGAGATCGCTTTCATCTCCATGTCGTCGCTGGTGATCACGCCGTCAAAGCCGAGTTTCTCGCGCAGTAGCCCCGTGATGATCGCCGGCGATAACGTCGCGGGATGCACGGGGTCGAGCTTCGCGTGAAAAACGTGTGCGGTCATGATCGCGTCGCACAGACCGGCGGCGATGAGCGATTGAAATGGGAGCAACTCGCGCTCGTCCCACGTCGCGGTGACATCGACGAGCCCGAGATGCGTGTCGCCGGCGGCGCTGCCGTGTCCGGGAAAATGTTTCGCGCACGTGAGCACGCCGTGCGCGCGATGGGCGCGGACGAACTCGGCCGCGTGGCGCGCGACCGACGCGGGATCGGCGGAAAAACTCCGGCCCTTGCCCTGGATGATCGGGTTGTTGGGGTTGGCGTCGAGGTCGACGACGGGCGCGAGGTTAAAATTAAAACCGAAGGCGGCGAGCGTCTGCGCGGTGGCGGCGGCGTGACGGTAGGTTTCCCTAGGTTGATCGAGCCGCCCGAGCTCTTGGTGAGAAATGCTCGACGGGAAACCGTAGCTGGGCTTGAGGCGATTGACGCGACCGCCTTCTTGATCGACGGAGACAAGGAGCGGCACGCGGGCTTGAGCCTGCAAGTAGGCGATCAGGGTTTTGACCTGCGCGGGCGACTCGATGTTGCGGAGACGCGGACCGGAATCGATGGTGCCGGCGGCCATGTCCTGATCGAAAAAAATCACGCCGCCCAAATGAAGTTCGCGCAGATCGCGCGCGATGAGTTCGCACTCGGCGGGCGTGCGGCCGCGAAAACCGACATTAAAAAGCTGGCCGATTTTTTCGCGGAGCGTGGGCGCGGCGGGCGGGTTGACGGCAGGCATGGTGGCGAAAAACGATCAGAGTTTCACGAGGCCAAGTCCGGGGCGATCGTTGAGCGTGATCTTGCCGTCGACGATCGTGGTGCCGCTGAAGAGGTCGTTTTTGATGAGCAAGGCGCCGTCGAGATCGGCCCAATCGACGAGCGGAGAAAGCTGCGCGGCGGCGGAGATGGCGCAGGAGGTTTCCGTCATGCAACCGAGCATGACCTTGAGGTCGAGGGCGCGGGCGAGAGTGATCATCTTGTGCGCTTCGCGCAGGCCGGTGCACTTCATGAGCTTGATGTTGATGCCGTCGAAGACGCCGTCGGCGCGACGGACGTCGGCGAGACGTTGGACGCTCTCGTCGGCGATGAGCGGGAGCGGACTGTGTTCGCGGAGCCAAGCGGTGTCTTCGGGTTGCTCCTTGGGCATGGGTTGCTCGATGAAAACGACGCCGCGCGGGGCGAGCCACTCGATCATGCGGAGCGCTTCGGCGCGGTCGCGCCAGCCTTGGTTGGCGTCGACGGTGATGGGGCGATCGGAAACCTCGCGGATGGTTTCGATGAGTTGGCGGTCGGTCGCAGCGTCGCGGCCGAGTTTTACTTTGATGATTTTGTAGGGCGCGGCCTCGTGGGTTTTGGCGCGGACAATTTCAGGGGTGTCGATGCCGATGGTGAACGACGTGACGGGCGCGCGCGCGGGGTCGAGGCCCCAGATGCGGTGCCAAGGCGCGCCGAGTTTTTTGCCGATCCAATCGTGGAGCGCGATATCGACGGCGGCTTTGGCGGCGGTGTTGCCGGGAGCGAGGGCGTCGATAGTGGGGAGAATTTCCTCGAGATGAAAGGGATCGGCGACGCGCGTGAGGTCGATCCGATCAAGAAACGTAGCCGCGGTGGCTTGGCTCTCGCCGAGGTAGGGCGGCATCGCGGCCTCGCCGTAGCCGATGACGCCCTCGTGTTCGACCTCCACGATCATGGCCGGCGTGGTGGTGCGCGAGGCGGTGGCGATGGTGAACGCGTGTCGCAGTTCGAGCGTGTGGGGATAGTAGCGCAGGTTCATCCGGAGATCAGGCGATGCAGCACAAAGACAGGTTGGGGGCCGGTAACTCAAGCATGGCCTCGTGGACGGCTGAAGGTGAGGGCAAAGTCGGGGTGGTTGAAAAAATAGCCCTTGCGCGAGGTGAGTCTCGGCGTACGTTCCGCGGCTTAAGGTCTGTCCCCATCGTCTAGCCCGGTTAGGACACTACCCTTTCACGGTAAGAACCGGGGTTCGAATCCCCGTGGGGACGCCATCACTCAGCATTTTTGAGATATTAAAGGCAAAAGAAGCCCATCCTGCTCACAATTTTGTGTACGGGCAAAGCTAGGCGGATCTCGAATGTACATAGCGAGTGATCGCAAAAGCCTAGTTTCTAGTCATGTCGGATCATTTGCACCCAGATAGAGCGACATGCTGTGCGCAGCGGGTTGATTTAGACTTTCGGCGGGATCTTTCCGCCGCTCGCACCTGTTGGGTCTATTTCGTATCATCCACACCCTAAATAAGAGTTTCTTGGAATATGGTGACACATTTTACGCTTAAAGCCACCTTAGTCCGGAACAAGTCCCAAGGCCTTGATTTAATGCAAATATTTATTTAAAAATAAATCACGGACTAAAAAATTTCTGACTAATTAGAATTTAACTGGGCTCAAAATGGGATAAATAACGGCTGAGTTTGCACTCCCATATCCCGGCACCTGCGCGTGACCAGTATTTTTTTAAACAAGGAATTCTAAACGTTGGGGTTTTTTTTTAAAAAATAGCCAAATTTAATATAAAAACTTATTAAATAACGGTTTGTATTTTTAAAAAACAGGTGTCCTCAAATTCACACCCGGGAGGGCTTAGAATAGGCTTGTTTTTTGTATACATATTTTATACGCACAGCTTATGCATAATGCTGAAGTTGCGCCCATCGGTATTTGGTCTAGGTGTAAAGGGGCATGCCGCGCATTGATTACGGCCCCATCGCGCGGTCCCCTCAGCCGGCTGCTGGGGCTCGTCATTATGGCGAGCGTTGCGCTTTTGGGTCACACGCCCCTCGTAGCGGCCGTCGATCCTGTCATTAATTGGGCTACCCCGGCGGCGATCACTTATGGTACACCGCTCTCAGTGACGCAGCTCAATGCTACCGCCGTAGATCCCATAGATAATTCTGTCTCCGTTCCCGGCACTTTTACCTACTCTCCCGCCAGAGGAGCGACGTTGAATGCCGGTTCTCGAAAACTGAATGTTACCTTCACGCCCACGAACACGGCTACATACAATACCGTTACCAAGAACGTTACTATTCAAGTTAACAAGGTGCCGTTGACGGTTACTGCCGTCGGCAAGACCCGGGTTTACGGTGCTGTCGATCCTGCTTTTACGTACACGATGGTTGGGTTCGTTAATGGCGATGCCCAGGCTGACGTCGTCAGCGGAGCTCCAGCTTTTACCGTAGGGACAACTAAAACAACGGATGTTGGTTCCTATCTCACCATTCAACCGAATCTTGGAACCCTCAACTCTATCAATTACAGCTTTGTTTACGTCAAAGGTACGCTGGAGATCACGAAGGCTAGCCAGACGATCACGTTTGCCGCGCCAAGTTCCAAGGTTTATGGTGATGTATTTAATCCAGTTGCGACCGCGAGCAGTGGATTGAGCCCAACTTTTAGTATTTCAAGCGGCCCTGCGACCGTGGACGAAACGGGCCAGACAGTAACTACTACGGGCGTGGGCGATGTGGTGATCCGCGCCAGCCAAGCTGGGAATGGCAATTATTTCGAGGCGGCACCGGTCTCGTGGACATTTTCCGTCGCCCAAAAAGCCCTGACGGTAAGTGCCGATAATAAAACCCGCGCTTATGGCGAAACCAACCCCAGGCTCACGGCGACCTTCAGCGGTTTTGTGAATAATGAAGATAGTCAAATTCTTACCGGTAATCCGTCTTTGAGCACGACGGCGAATGGCAGCAGTGCTCCCGCCAACTACGCGATCAGTGTAGGGCTTGGAGGTCTGCAATCGGATAAATACAGCTTCAGTAGTTTTGTCGCTGGTACCCTTACGGTCACTAAAGCCACACCGGTAATTACGTGGAATAACCCAGCTGACATCACCTACGGTACCGTGCTTTCGTCGACCCAGCTTAATGCTACGGCACCCCTTCCAGGTGCATTTGTTTATACCCCTGCGGCGGCCTCACTATTGAACGCGGGCGATCGTACACTGAGCGTTACGTTTACCCCGAGCGATACGACCAATTATAATTCTGCCAGTGCCAGCGTGTCTCTCACCGTTAATAAAGCTACGCCGGTCCTTACATGGAATAATCCAGCTAAAATCGTCTACGGCACGGTCCTATCCCCGACCCAGCTCAATGCTACGGCACCAATCCAAGGTGAATTTACATATACTCCCGCCACCGGTACATTATTAGCGGCAGGCAACCAAAACCTAAGTGTCGCTTTCACCCCGACTGATACCGCAAACTACAATAACGCAAATGGCAATGTTTCCGTGACGGTAGATCAAGCGACCCCCGGAATTACGTGGGCTACCCCCGCTGACATTACTTACGGCACGACCCTCTCGGACCAGCAGCTGAATGCCACCGCAGCAATCCCTGGAGTATTTGTATATAGTCCTGCGGCCGACGTCCGCTTAGATGCAGGTAACCGGAACCTCAGTGTGACTTTCACGCCTGACGATTTAGCGAATTACACCACGGCTACGCGCAGCGTTACTCTTAAAGTTAACCAAGCGAGCCAGACGATCACCTTTGATGCCCTAGAAAATAAAGTATATGGTAATGCCCCCTTTACAGTCACGGCGACCGCGAGCAGTAATTTGCCGGTAACTTTTACTAAGATCACTGGACCGGCTAACATTGATCCGAACACTGGTCTGGTTACAATCACCGGTGCGGGCACTGTAACCTTAAGTGCGAGCCAAGCCGGCGATAATAATTATGCCGCAGCTTCTCCTGTGCCGCACACTTTCAGCATCGCCCAAGCGACCCCTGCGATTACGTGGGATAACCCAGCTGACATCACATATGGTACGACGCTTTCAGGTGCACAACTAAACGCGGGGGCCTCAGTTGAAGGAACGTTTGTGTATGACCCGGTAGCGGGAAGCCTGCTCGATGCGGGCAACCATAATTTGAGCGTTACCTTTACGCCGACGGATATCGCTAATTATACTACAGCAACGCAGGAAGCAACTATTACGGTCAACCCAGCCGAACAGAATATTACGTTTGACGCGTACCCAGCGGAGATAACTTACGGCGATGCCCTCACCCTCCAAGCGACGGCGGATAGCACCCTTTCCGTAACGTATGAAGTTTCTAGTGGAGCCGAGCGGGCTTCGATC
>CANFSZ010000049.1 GCA_947449835.1 Opitutia bacterium | reverse complement strand
GCCCATCGTCGACGAACCGCTTCCCCGCCCGCGCCGTTGGGGCGCGCCCGAGCTCGCCCGCCTCACCGCGATGGTGGATCAAGATTCTTTGTTTTATTGGCAAGGCCCACAAACCGCCGCGCTCGCCGCTGAGTTTCGCCGCCACTATCCGTTTCCTCATCTCTTCGCCACGTCCTCGGGATCCGCGGCCTTACACGTCGCCATCGCCGCGCTGCGCTTGCGTCCGGGCGATGAAGTGATCGTTCCGCCCATTACCGACATGGGCTCGGTCATCGGTATTCTTTATCAACAGGGCGTGCCGGTCTTTGCCGACGTCGATCCGGCCACGTACAACCTCGACCCCGCCGCCGTCCGGCGTGCGCTCACCGCCCGCACGCGTGCGATCATGGTCGTGCACCTCGCCGGTAATCCCGCCGACACGACCGCGCTCGCCGCCCTCGCCCGCGAGCACGGCGTCGCCCTCATCGAGGACTGCGCGCAAGCTTGGGGCGCGCTCCATCAAGGCCGCCCCGTCGGGCTCGAAGCCGATGTCGCCTGTTATTCTTTCAACGATTATAAACATCTCAGCTGCGGCGACGGCGGCATCGTCGCCACCACTCGTCCCGACCTCGGCCCCACCCTCGCCCCGTGGGGTGACAAACACTACGACCGCACCACGCCCGGCTACCGCGACCCCGCCGAACTCGCGCCCAACTACCGCATGAGCGAGCCCCAAGCCGCCGTCGCCGCGGCGCAACTCACGCGCCTCGCCGCCATCGCTGCCGGCCGCCGCCACGCCGGGACTTTCCTCACGACGCTGCTCGCCGATCTTCCCGGCGTCCGCCCGCCCCAGGTCGCCCCCGGCAACACTCACAGCTACTGGTTTTATTTTCTCCGCCTCGATCTCGCCCGCCTAGGCTGCACTCGAGATGCTTGGGTCGACGCGCTGCGCGCCGAGGGCGCCATGGCCACCGCTGGTTACATTCCGACGCCGGTTTACCGCTACCGGGTTTTTCAAACTCACAACTTCTTCGGCGGCGCTTGGCCCGTGCGCGACGCCGGTCTCACCGCGATGGACTACCGCCAGGTCCAATGCCCACACGCCGAAGCGATTCTCACCGACGGTGTCGTCCTCCCGCTCAATGAAGCCATGAGCGACGCCTATCTCACCAAAGTCGCCCAAGCGATCCGCACCGTCACGGCCCGCCTGAGCCGGTAATTCCACGCTGCCGGCGCGTCTCCGCCGGTCTTGCTGCCGCGTCGCCCACATTCGCGACCCCAAGGTACGAGCCTACGCGCACGGGCGCGTTTCCGCACGGCCTGGCCCAACTCAGCCGCCTCTAAACCCGCAGATTATCTCACGATGTCTTCGGTTAAAAAAACATCCCGACGAGGGCGGGTATATGACCAAGATCAAAATCGATGCCGCCACCTGGTACGTGAAACACTCCAGCGAGACCATCAAACCTGAGCTTATACCCGAGTTTCACGACTGGGTGCTCGCGCGCGCCCCGCGCATGGAAGGCCTTTATGCCAACTATCAACGCGCCCGACGGATGCCTTGAAGCCTAAGCCCCACGAGCGTTGCAAATAGGGTAACGCGTGCGAAATTAGTTCCCCTGCTCTGTACCAATAGGGCAACGCGTGCGGAGATTGTCCCCTTCTGAGGGATTAAACTCTGAACCCAAACCCCAACCTTATCCTGCGCGCTTCAGCCGCCGATTAAGCCCACGGCTTGGCGCATCGCCGCGGCGGAAACCGCGCAGGCCGGATCATTGTCCAGCGCGTTGACGATTTTATTAAAAGGCTCGGCGCGCATCGGGCCGTCGTAGCCCACCGCCACCAGCGCCCCAAGGAAGCCAGCCGTATCAATCACGCCCGTCGCCACGGGCAGCTCGCGCTCGCCGTCCTTCTGTTGTCCTTTGGCTATGTCCTTCGGCGCATCGTTGAGGTCGACGCTGATAATTTCCGCGTTTTTCAACGCCCTCAGCTCGGCCACCGTGTCGCCGGCCTGCCACCAATGCCAACTGTCGAGGACCAGCCCGACATGATTGCGGCCGATCTCGGCGATGAGCTCCCGCGTCTCCGCGAGGGTGTGGACAAACGGATATTTGCGCCCCACCAGCACGCGTTGCGTGCCCACGTACTCGAGACCAAAGCGCAGATCGTGATCGCTTAAAATGCGGGCGATTTCCCCCAAGCGCGCGACGTGTTGCTTGAAATTCGCGCGATACGTGAGCTCGTCGCTGCACGGCATCAACCACGTGCCGACGCGGCGCACGCCCGCGCGATGCAGGCCGGCGGCAATTTTGGGCAGGTCATTGATCCCGGCGCGAAAGGTCGCGTCATCTTTACGGAAATCCACGGGCAAACCCGCCGCCGCCCACACCAGATGCTTCGCCCCGAGATCGGCAGCGAGCTCCGCGAGTTGCGCGGGCGACATTCCGGCGATTTCCGCGGGCATAGGTTCCACGGCCTCGAAGCCGTGCCGGTGCGCGAGTCCGTTGAGTTCGCGCTGACTCGCGACGGTGACGCCGATGCTGCCTGGCGTGAGCGCGATTTTAAACGCGCGCTGTGGCGCACTCGCCGCTTGGGCTTTACTCTGCAGCGCCATCGCTGTCGCCAACACCGCGGAGCCTTGCACAAATTCACGTCGGTTCATGTTTCCACCGAAACCTACGACACCCTCCGAGGCAATCCGACTTATTCGGCGCGCGGCCCCAGGGTTGTCTTTTCCGAAAAATTCAACCTCGCGCCGCGCCCCGGCCCGCCCCCTGCTTTTGCGAACCCCTACCGCATGATCTCTCTTAGTCTCCCCTCGCGCCTGAGCGCCCTCGGCCTCGGTTTATTACTCGCCCTCGCCCCGACGTTGCGCGCGACCACCGTGACACTCACCGATGCGACCGTCGCCCAACTCCAAGCCGCGATGCAAGCCGGCGCCGTCTCTTCCGAGAAACTCACCCAGCTCTTCCTCGCCCGCATCGCCGCCTACGAACAAGCCGGCCCCAAACTCCACGCCCTCATCACGCTCAACCCCAAAGCCCTCGACGAAGCCCGCGCCCTCGACGCCGAGCGCCAAGCCGGCAAAACCCGCGGCCCGCTTCATGGCATCCCCATTCTCCTCAAGGACAACATCGACACCGCCGATCTCCCCACCACCGGTGGCTTTTACGCGCTCCGCGATTCCCTCCCGCCCCAAGACGCCGAACAAACCCGCCGCCTCCGCGCCGCCGGTTGTGTGATCCTCGCCAAGTCCAACCTAAGTGAGTTCGCCAGCGGCGCCGCGATCAGCACGTTGGGCGGCCAAATACTTAATCCACACGTCCTCGACCGCACGCCATCCGGTTCCAGCGGCGGCACGGGCGCGGGCATCGCCGCTGGGTTCGCGGTCTTCGGCCTCGGCACCGATACCGGCGGCTCCATCCGCGGTCCTTCTTCGGCCAATGGCATCGCCGGCCTCAAACCCACGCTCGGACTCAACGGCCGCGGCGGCATCATCCCCCTCGCGCTCGCGCTCGACACGGTCGGCCCCATGGCGCGCAACGTCGCCGACCTCGCCGCCGCCCTCAACGTCATGGCCGGCCCCGATCCCCGCGATCCCGCCACCGCCGCCAACGTCGGAAAAATTCCCGCCGACTACACCGCCGCCCTCAAACCCGACGCCCTGCGTGGCGCGCGTCTCGGTTTGTTGCGCGATTTCATGAAACTCGATGCCGGCGTCGATGCCGTGACTGAAACCGCCCTCGCCCTCCTCCGGCGCGCGGGTGCCACCATCGTTGAAATCAAACTCCCGCGCTTTGTCCTCGGGGTGAACAGCGGGCTCTACTTCGCCATCCGCGATCCCGAGTTCCGCTACCAGATCAACGACTACCTAGCGACCCTCCCGCGTAAAGATCTCCCTAAAACCCACGACGAAATCATCGCTCTCTCCGAGAAAATTACCGAGCCGACCAAAGAAGGTTGGGTACCCAACAAAAACCGGCTCGACGCCTACAACCGCGAAAAGAAAGCCGGCACCCTCACCGATCAACCCTACCGCAGCGCCCTCGAAGACGGCCGAAAAATCGTCCGCGAAAACCTCACGTGGTTTCTCACTCAGGAAAAACTCGACGCCTTCATCGTCCCCACCTCCGCGCGCCCGCCGCTCCCCATCAAAGAAGCCAACGTCACCACCGCACCCGTGGGCAACGGCACCGTCGCCATCCTCGCCAACGTCACCGGCTGGCCCGACCTGATCGTACCCGCGGGTTTCACCGCCGATCCGGTGTTGCCCATGACACTTTCCTTCATCGGTCCCGCCTTCAGCGAAGCCCGCCTGCTCGCCCTCGGCTACGCGTTCGAACACTTTTGCCCCGCGCGCGGCTTGCCCGTCACGACGCCGATTCTCCCCGGCGAGACGATCACGTATTGATCGCTACGTTTGTAAAAACTCCGCCACGGCCCGGATCGCCGCCGCTTCGCGCTCGGCCCAATCCCCGCGCAATTCCACGCAGTTGACGCCGCGCGTGCTCAACGCCTCGCGCCACACGCGCCGACACATCGCGCGCCCCGCCTCGTCGGGAAAACAGCGCTGCGGATCGGGCGTCCACGCCGCATCCGTATCGCAGAATAAAAACAACCCGCCTAGGCGCACGCGCACCTCGGCTTCCTCGCGCACCCACGCCGGACATTTTTCGGGAAACAACACGTCGTTCCACAACACGCACGTGAGCAAATCGGTGTCGCACACGACCGCCCGTTGCGCCGCGGCGGCCGCCCGGTCTTCGTTGGCGATTTGTCCGAGCGCGATGGTCCCGAGATCCTCCGCGACAATCTCGCCGCCACGCATGTCCCAAAACTCCCGCACAAATTCCTCCGCCCACGGTTCGCCGAGATGCTCGGCCAAGCGCCGCGCCAGCGTCGTCTTACCCGTGGACTCCGGGCCAAATACCACGATGCGCCGCACCGCGTTCATGGCTGCACCCTCGCCGCGCGCTGCCACGCCCGCCAGCCCAAGACCGCGAGACCGAGGTACACCGCGTAAAGAAACGCCGTGAACGCCAACTCCGCCTTCCAATACGCAGCCACAGCCACGAGATTGACGCTAATCCAAAGCGGCCAATTTTCCAATTTCTTCCGCGCTTGCAGCACCTGCGCCGCCACGCTGAACGCCGCGATGCTCGCATCCCGCCACGGCATCACCGCATCTGTCCAACGCCGCAAGGCCAACGCCCAGATCGCCGTCGCCAACACCGCGCCCGCAAGCGTCAAGGCCAGCCCGCGCGTCGTCAGCCGCGACACCGGCAACTCCGGCCCCGCCGTAGTTCCCCAATGCCACCATCCCCACGCGAGCGCGGTGAAAAAGAAAACCTGCAACGTCGCATCCGCGTAAAATTTCGCCTGAAAAAACAACAGACCCTGCACGCCAACCGACAAAAGCCCGACAGGGAACGCCCACAACGTGCGCCGAATCATCAAGGTCACGCCGAGAATCCCGAGCGCGAGATTGAGTTGATCCAGCCACGCCGAACCCGTTAAGCCGGCCCAGATCGTTTTAAAAATTTCAGACATGCGCCGCGATGTTCAAACCGTCCACGCCGTCGGTGCAACCGTGCGCTGCGTTCACTTTTTATCCGCGACCTTCGCTTCCATCGCCTCCCGCGTGATCGTGTAACGCGCCGCACACCGCGGACACCGGATTTCGATTTTCTCGTGCTCGCCAAATAATTCTACGGGATCGGCGCGCATGACCGGCGCCAGGACATCTAGCATCCGCGCTTGGTTACACCCGCAGAACCAGCGCACGAGCCGCGTCTCCAACAGGTTGATAGTTTCCGTCGTCTCGAGCGCCTTTACTTGCTCGACCGTGAGCGCTGCCAACCACGCCTTGTCGCAGTCGGGATGCTCGATCACGACCGCAAATTCCTCTTCACCAAGTTGGAAGAACCGCGCGATGCGTTGCTCGCTCTGATCGTAGAATTTTTCTAGCGCCACGAGCAGATCCGAACCCGTGAAGGTGATCGTACTGCGCCGCGTCGGCTCGCGGCCGCGCACGACATCGGCGTAAAAAATGTTTTCCGGAAATTCCCGCACGTTTTCCGCAAACACGCGGCCGGCGACGCCGCCCGTCTCGTTGTCGCCGGTGATAAACAGATTCACGCGCGGGTCTTGGAAATTGATCGTCCACGCCGTCATCTCGTTCCACGGCCGTGACACCGTGTGCAAGACGAAGGCCGCGAGCGCGCGCTTGAAAAGCGCATCGTGTTCCTGCGCTGGCTTCAGTCCGTTTTCGGAAAGGTGGAGATAATAATCCACATAAAGCTCGCCCAGATCGACGCGCGCATAGAGCGCGTTGCGACTACGCACGTAATGCGTGCGCACTTGAAAACCGGGCACCGCCGGAGGAACCGTAGGAGTTTCTGCCATGACATCAGCCTCCGCCTAATCGTGCGGTAAGTCCAGCCCGTCGACTCACAACTCCGCCGCCGTCACGCCCAACTCGCGGGCCTGTTCCGCCCGTTTCCGCGCCTTCTCCACGCCGAGGGCGTCGAGCCCGAGCGCATTGGCCACCGCCAAGACCGTACCGACCCCGCAAAACGGATCGAGCACCACGCGCGCGCCAACCTGATCCCGCGCAAACCGCACGGCGTGAGCCGCCGCTCGCACGCCCATCGCCCGCACCCATTTTTGTTCACCCGCATCGGTGATCACATCGGGAATTGTTAGCACGTTGGGGCATTTCATCGCCCGCGAAACAGCGATCAGATGCGTGAAACCAGGGCGTCCCGTCGTGAGCATCCCGGGCGGACGCCGGCATACGATTTTGTGGAATAGCACGTGGGCGCCGGCATCTTCTGCGGCGCGCACCACCATCGCACCTTTGTCGATCCAGCGGCCTTCGTGTTTAATATCCGACTGGAAAAAGATCGCTGCACTCGCATCGGGCACGGCGTCGACGACCAACCGCACCGCGCCGAGAAACCAATCGCGCCACACGGGCAACGTGACTCCCAATTCGGAAACATCGGGCAACGACGTAACCGCGCACGCGCCATCGATCCGTCCGCGCTCCCGCAACCACGGAATCGCATCGGCGCACACGACTTCACGCTGCGGGGCGGTGACGACGCTGGGTTGATCTTGGCTCATCCGGCGCAGCGCACCACGTCCCCGGCGTGAGCACAAGCCCGGTCCAGCTCTACCGAGCGCGGCGCATCGTTTCCTACTTCATGACCTTCCTCTGGACTAATATATCCCGAGCGCCGCCTGCGTCTCGGCTTCGGCGATTGCCAAGCCGTGAAATACTCCGGACGTTAAGGCTTCATGCCTCAATCTCCGGACTCATCCGTAGTGGTAGAAGAGAAGTTTTCTCTGCCGCTATTTCTATTTACCGTCACTGTCTCCTTGGCGGCGTTGATCGGTCTCGTCTGGCTCGTGGCGCCCGCGGCTATTTGGCAGGCGCAGATCGCGTTTCGCGTGGGGCCGTTCATCGGGTGCTTCCTCGCGGTGCATCTGCTGACGTGTTGTTTCGAATATTTTTTCCACCGCTACGTGTTACATAAGCCCGTCGTCGGCTTCTTAAGCCGCTTCTACAAACAACACACGCTCCACCATAATCTCACGCGCATCGGTCGCCGCCGCACGCCCGGGGGCCGCGACGTGCCTTTTATTGAAAACATTTACCCGGTGACGACGCCCGAACAAGGCGAGGCGTCTTTCTTTCCTTGGTACACGCTCTTCGCCTTTGCCGCCGCAATGTTTCCGGCCTTCGGCTTGATGCAATGGCTGATGCCGACGTGGCCTTGGTTCTTCGGCGGGTTCGGTGCACTGGCTTTCGCTTTGGCGCTCTACGAAATTTTCCACGCTATCGAACATTGGTCTTTCGAGCGTTGGGCCCCACTTATCGAAAGCAAAAATTTCGGCTGGTTCTGGCGCAAAGTTTACAGTTTTCACCTGCGTCATCACGCCGTGATCGATTGCAACGAAGGCATCTCCGGCTTTTTCACGCTGCCCGTGTTTGACTGGGTTTTCGGTACTTTTATTTTACCCAAGACTCTTTTCACCGACGGCACCGAATGGCAGGCCGGCGAGTTCACCAGCCCGCGCCCTTATGCGTTCATTCGTTGGTGCGATGCGCGCGCCGATGCGATCGTGAAGAACCGCCGCGCCAAAGCCCGCGCCGATACCGAAGCCACCGCCGCTGCCTCAGCCGCGAGTAACGGTTTAAGTTAAATTAAACGTTAAGCGTTCGTTCACGCACCAAGCCCCGCTGATCAACGCGGGGCTTTTTTGGGTGCGGACGCAAGGACCTGAACTTATTTTTTGAGCACTGGACTGTGCTCTTTTAATTTCTTCACCTTCGGCGCGATCACGAACCGGCAGTAACCGGCATTGGGATTTTTCGCGAAATAATCCTGATGGTAACCCTCGGCCGGCCAGAATTTCACGAGCGGCACGATCTCGGTCGTGATGGGATCGCGGAAGGTCTTGCTCGCGGCGGCGAGGGATTTCGTCGCGGCGGCTTTCTGCGTCTCATCGGAGTAAAGGATGATCGAGCGATATTGCGGCCCATGATCATTACCCTGACCGCCGACCTGCGTCGGATTATGCACCGACCAAAAATAATCCAATAACGTCTCCAAGCTCACGACCGCGGGATCGTAATCGATCTTGATGACCTCAGCGTGGCCGGTCTCGTGCGCGCAGATTTGCTCGTAAGTCGGATTGGTCTCTTTACCGCCGGAGTAACCGCTCGTGACCGCTTTCACGCCGGGCAAGAGTTCGTAAGCGGCTTCCGTGCACCAGAAGCAACCACCACCGAGGACTAGAGAAGAGAGTTGAGGCTGAGCGGCGTGGGACATGAGAGAAAAGGCGAAGATCGGCGCAATGAATCGAAGTAACGAAGAGAAACGTTTCATGGGATTGCACGCCACCGTGCTCAATTTCCGACGCTCCGCAAGCCAGCGTGGCGGTTCGCGCGCCAGGATCGCGCGACGGTTTAACGCGACAGTTTGCGGTATTTGATCCGGTGCGGTTGATCAGCCTCTTTGCCCTTACGCTTCTTAAAATCCTCAAGATAACTCGAGTAATTGCCCGCGAACCAGTGGACGTAACTATCACCTTCAAACGCCATGATGTGCGTCGCCACTCGATCAAGGAACCAGCGATCGTGCGAGATAATCACCGCGCATCCGGCAAACGTCTCGAGCGCTTCCTCCAGCGCGCGAATAGAATTTACGTCGAGATCGTTGGTCGGCTCATCGAGCAAAAGCAGATTCGCGCCGCTCTTAAGCACGCGCGCAAGGAGCACGCGGTTGCGTTCGCCGCCGGAAAGCACGCCGACTTTTTTCTGCTGATCGGCGCCGGTGAAACCAAATTGCGCGCAATAGGCGCGGCTGTTCACCGAGCGCGGCCCGAGCGCGAGAATCTCCTGCCCGTCGCTGATGACTTCCCAGATCGTCTTATTGCCTTCGAGCGAATCGCGCGACTGCTCGACGTAGGCCGACTTCACCGTGTCGCCGACTTTGAAAGTACCGGCGTCGGCTTTTTCTAGATTGGTGATAAGTTTGAAAAGCGTGGTCTTGCCCGCACCGTTGGGCCCGATGATGCCCACAATACCGCCGGGCGGCAGCGCGAAGTTAAGTTTATCGAACAACAATTTCTCGCCGAAAGCCTTTGCGACATTCTGCGCCTCAACCACAACCGTGCCTAAGCGCGGACCAGCGGGGATGATGATTTCAAATAATTTTTCTTGTTCGGCGACATCGGCTTTGAGCATGGCCTCGTAGGCGTTGATGCGGGCCTGGCCCTTCGACTGGCGCGCCTTGGCGCCTTGGCGGATCCAACTGAGTTCGCGCGCCATCGCTTTCTGGCGCTTGCTCTCGGTGCGTTCGGCGACGGAGGCGACGGCCTGTTTCTGCTCCAGCCACGAGGAATAATTTCCCTTCCACGGCAAACCATGGCCGTGATCGAGCTCGAGGATCCAACCGGCGACGTTATCCAAAAAGTAACGGTCGTGCGTGACGGCGATGACCGTGCCTTCGTAGCGGCTTAAATGCTGTTCGAGCCAATTGACGCTATCGGCATCGAGATGATTCGTCGGCTCATCGAGCAAGAGAATCGAGGGTTTTTGCAGGAGCAAACGCGCGAGCGCCACACGGCGACGTTCACCGCCGGAAAGATGATCGACGATCGCATCGCCGGCCGGACAACGCAGCGCATCCATCGCCATATCGACCTGCGGGGCGACATCCCAAGCACCGAGGGCGTCAATTTTTTCCTGCAATTTAGCCTGCTTGTCGGCGATGGCGTCTTTGGCCACGTCGTCGGCCGCCTCGGAAAGTTCATCCCAACTCGCATCGTAGGCGGCGGTGAGATCGGTGAGGTGTTTTACGCCTTCTTCGACGCAGGCGCGCACCGTCGAACCCGGGGTGAGCGCGGGTTCTTGTTGAAGAAAGCCGACTGTGTAACCCGGCTCGAAGTGCACGCGGCCGTCGATCTCCGTGTCGACGCCAGCGAGGATGCGCATGAGCGAGGACTTGCCGGAGCCGTTGAGTCCGAGGACGCCGATCTTCGCGCCATAATAAAACGACAACGAGATGTCGCGGAGGATTTCCTTGCGCTCGATTTTTTTCGAGACGCTGAGCATCGAGAAGATGATCTTCGGGGCTTCTTCGGTTTTGGCCATGGGTCGAATCGACTAGGGTTTGGTCGCTATTTCAAGCCGCGCGAGTAAATCCAGCGCTTCAAGGCGATTCGTGCCGCACATGTCTAAACCGGCGCGCAAGCTCGCACACACCGCGGGACGCTCGGGCCGGCCAAAGATCGCGCAGCGAAAGTCGGCCAAGAGTTGCACGCAGCGCACGCCCGCCGGTTTGCCCAACGGCATGCCCGGAATCGGCGATGAAATCGAGGGAGCAATACAACAAGCTCCACATCCGGCGCGGCAATCCATCGACCAGCACAACCGCCCGATCGCACCGAAGCGAGCTACGTATTTTATTTTTGGGGTGTGCCGTTAGCCACACCTAACGCGTGTTAGTCATTTGTAGCCGGCAGCGCCTTCTTGGTGGGGGGCGGGGCAAGAAAGTTGTCGCCGGTCACAACCTTTTGGCCGGTTTTGGACTCAAGCTCTAGCCGCGCGCGTCTGGCAATTTTGCCGCCGGTCCTCGCGGCAGTTTTGTTTTCGGTCATGCCGGTGGCATCAGCGGTCTCAGCAATCTGCCGGGTGGAGAGTTCGGCAAGGGCCGTGAAGATCAGTTCGGCCTCACTCATATGGTCGCGCAGGTTCTGGGACTTAAGAGCCTTGATGCCCTTATGGGCCTTAACGCTGACTCCGCTCCACTCTTGGTGGATGATATTGGTGAGGATGGCGAACTCGTCCTCCTTGTTAATTTCATGGGTGGCCCAGAAGTCCGTAAGCTTGTTGCGGGTTTCCTGTCCGGTCATGCGCTGCTGAATCCATTTTTCGCTGCGCCCATGCTTCTGCCATGTTTCTCGGGCGCGCTCCAAGGCGAGGGCTGGGTCAGCCATTTCTTGCATCCGCTCGAAACCAACCTTGGCGAGCCAGAGTTTAATTGGCTCGGCCTTTGGGCTAGGAATACTTTGGACGAGGCGGAGTATCGTCTCTGCTGTGGCGACGTCAGTGAGATAGCTTTTACTGTCCGCCGCGGGCAATTTCAGTCGGTTACACTTTGTAACCGACTGACTTCCTTCCTTCACTAGTCGATGCTTTAGCACCTTCCAGTAATTCCTAGCCGACTGGTAGTCATATTTTTGTGTCAAAATTTGGATAATATCTACCACCGAGAACCACCAGGTTTCAGTCTTTTCATCATAGGCGCGACGGATCTCAGTTTGCTCGAAGATGGCCGGGATAATTTTCATAGTAGCAGAGGACTTGAGGCTTACATAAAGGGTGTTTGAAAAATCAAACCGCAACTGCGGATTGTGCGGCTGTGACAACGGAAAACACATTCATCGAGTTATGCTGGAGCGGCATGTCTTTACTGATTGAGCCCCGAATCGCTTCCATTATCCCGTGCTTTAGCAGCGAGGCGATTCGGTTGAGCTTTGGCAACAGACCTTATAATCCAATATGCTATAAATTGAGACGGTGTGAGTCACCAGCAATACATAACCTTGCTTAAGTTTGTACTGTGTTAAAAGGCACACCAGAATTACTTTAATCCGGCGATGAGCGCCTTGAGCTGCGCCGCGTGGTCCGCGGTGTCCACTTTCTCGGCCACGGCGAGCACCGTCCCGTCAGGCGCGAGCACAAATGCCGCGCGGGCTGGCCCGAAATACTTTTTCCCATACATCGATTTTTCGACCACGGCGTCCGCGGCCTGCGCGAAAAGATCAGTGGGGTCGCTCGCCAACGTGTAAGTGATTTTTTTCTTTACGGCGTATTTCAGATGCGAGCCCGGCGTGTCGCGGCTAATCGCGATGAGATCGTAGCCGGCTTTGGTAAACTCAGCCGCATGCGCCGCCAGCGAGTCGTTCTGCTTATCGCAGGAACCGGTGTTGTTCTTCATGTAAACCGACACGATGGTGCGGCGCTTGAGCAGGTCTTTGAACGTGACTTCGCTTTCCACACCTTGGGCGACGACCTTGAGCTTGAAGTTCGTTTTGAGCTTTTTTTCGAGGGTAATCATGATTCAGCCAGTGAGTAAGAGAACTAATCGAGGTCAAACGCGCGGACATTTTTTTCGGTCAATTCAGGCGGTTGAGGCTTTGACGTACCGAGTTTAATCCTGCAACGTGGCCCGGAATGAAGTCCGTCAAGGTTCCCGCTTTGGAGCTTTTTCTCCACGAAATGATCCCCCTCGCCAAGGCGATGGGCGTCGGCGTGGAAGTGAGCGACGATCGCGCCCTGACGCTCACGGCACCCAAGGAGCAGAATAAAAATTCGCTCAACACCGCCTTTGGCGGCAGTCTCGTTTCCCTCGCCACGCTCGCGGGTTACGGCGTCGTTTGGGAGCTCATGAAAAACGAAAAAGGTGCCGTGAAACCCGAGTGGAGCATCGTCGTAAAAGAGAGCCGCGCCGCCTATCGTCGGCCCGTGATCGGCGATCTGCGCGCCATCTGCGAGCGCCCCGCGCAAGCCGCCATCACTGAATTCAAGGAAGCCCTCGCCCGTTACGGCAAAGCCAAGCTCAAGCTGCGCGCTCGCGTCGTCGAAAAAGGTGAAACCGCCGTCGACGTGACGGCAGCGTTTGTGGTCACGCGCTGAAGTATTTTTTGGCGATCCGGGATCGGCCGAGATTGCCGGAAAACTTGGTCGCCACCGACCGCCGATTCCGGGCAAAGCTGCCCCCCACGCGCCAACAACCGCGCTCGTTAACCGCGCGGTTTTTTAATTTTAAATATGCTTCGAGTCGGCTTCGTCTTTTTTAACGTAACCGCTGTCCTGGCGCTGGTGGTTGACGGCGTTTTTCTTTAAATAGGCTTGGTAAACGTCGTCCGCCGACATCCCGAGCGTCTGCGCGAGCGAGACGAGAAAGTGAAACAGATCCACGACTTCGACCTTGGCGTTTTGCTCGTCGAATTTCTGGTACTTCGCCCACCATTTCCACGGCACGCTATCGATCAACTCCGCCGTCTCCTGCTGCATGGCGCGCGTGTAATTGAGAATCCACTTCGCTTTTTCCTCATCCGTCGGCGGGGGCAGCACGACGCCGATCCGTTGGTTGAGCGCCTCTTGCATGCGGAAGATTTCCTCGAATTTATCCATGCCCGCGACCCTGCAAACGCTCTCCGGCGCTGGCAAGCCCCGCGTTCACTTCTTAAAGCCCCGGCGGCTGGACCGAATTTGCAGTTGCCCCGAGCGGCGGGCGGAACGATGCTAGCTCTTTGACGCCGACGTCGAGTGCGCTTAACGCGTTCCGCCAGCGTCACCAACCCGGGCCGCTCCCGTTTTACGGTGAGCGCCCAGAAAACACAAAAAACAACACAATGACAGATCCAGATACGTCCGGCACTCCCGCCGCTCCGGCTGCCGATAATACGGCGCCCGCGGCCCCTGCCGTGACAGCCCCCGCGTCCAACGCCGGTGGCGAGACCCAGCCGTTCGGTACGTTCGGCTCCACCCGTGGCTCCGGCCTCAACCGTGGGAAAAAACGCCCCGCTGCCCCCGCTAGCAACCCCGCCCCAGCCTCCAGTGGTGGCGATTACAAACCCAGCTCCCTCGAGGTCATCACCCCGAAGAGCGAGTACAAGAACCCGTTCGCGCCTGAGCCTGAAGCTCCCGTGATCGCGCCGGTATCCACCCCGGCCCCCGTCGAAACCACCGCGCCAGCTCCTGCTGCTGCGGTGTTCACCCCTGCTCCAGCCCCGATCGCTGCCCCGGCCCCTGTCGTCGCACCCGCGCCGGCCTCGGTCAGCAGTGAAAAAGCCGAGCTCAACATCCTCCCTCCCGCCGAAGCCAAGCGCCCTGCCACCAGCTGGGAAGCTTCTTCGAGCGACGCGCGCCCGCGCCGTGAAGATCGCCCGACGTTCCGCGTCGAGCCCCGCCCCGGCCAACCCCGTCGCGAGGAAGATTCCGCCAAGGAACTCTACCCGATGGATGCAAAGCCCGGCCGCGATTCCGGACGCGAGCCCCGTCGCGAAGGTCAGCGCTTTGAACCGCGCGAGCCCCGCCGTGACTCTCGCTCCGAACAGGGCCACCGCCTCCCGGCGGCAGCCCAGCCCAAACGCTCCGGCGGTTTCATCGCCTGGCTGAAAGGTCTCTTCGGTTTCAAATCCGCCGCTCCCGCCCCGTCTCATTCCGGTGAACGTCACCGCGAGGGCGGCGAAGGGGGTCGCGACGGATATCAAGGCGGACGACGCCGTAATCGCCGTGGTGGTCGCGGTCGCTCCCAAGGCGGAGATCGTTCGGGGGGTTACACCCCACGAGCCGAAGGTGAAAACTCCGGCGGCGAAGGTCGTAATGAATCCCGAGGCGAGAGCCGCGGTGAAGGCCGTGGTGAATATCGCGGCGGTGGCGAAGGCCATCGCGGCGGCGGTCGCCATCGTGGCGGTCGTGGCCGTGATCGTGGCGAACGTGGCCCTCGCGGTGATCGCGGTGGTCCCGATCCCCGTCCTGAAGGCCAGCAAGGCGGCGGGGCGATCTGATCGCGCTGCCCGTTAAAACTTGCCAACGCGCGCCCCACTCAGCGCATTTCCAAGGCGTCCCTTTGCGGGACGCCTTTTTTATGGACGACCTGGGCACCAGCCCGCGGTTTTCCAATCACTGGCTCCCGTTCGAGGCTATTTTTAAAAAAACCATGTCCGACCTCATCGTCCACGGCGGTCGCCCGCTCTCCGGCACCATCACGCCTTCCGGCAACAAAAACTCTGTTCTCCCAATTTTCTGTGCCACGCTGCTCACCGATGAGCCTGTGACGCTGCTGAACGTACCCGACATCACTGATCTGAATAAACTTGTCGCCTTCTTTCAGGCGCAAGGTTCGCAGATCACCTGGGACCGTACGGCCGGCACCATGCGCGTTGATCACTCGACGTTTCGCCCGTCTTTAGCCGACGACGAACTCCCGCAGGACATGCGTTCCACGGTCCTGCTGTATCCCGCGCTGCTGCACCGGTTCCGCAAACTCACTATCCGCGCCAACACTAAGGGTTGCTCCCTTGGCGTGCGTGAAATCGACCCGCACCTAGAAATCCTGCGCGCGCTCGGCACCGTGATCCACGACGGCGAACCCTTGATCCTCGCCTTGCCCGCCGGTTTCTCCGGTGCCCGTCACTGGTGTGATTACATGTCGGTCACCGTCACGGAAAACTTCGCGATGGCAGCCGCCCTCGCTTCCGGCCACTCCACGCTCATCAACGCTGCCAGCGAACCGCACGTCCAAGATCTTTGCGCTGCGCTGGTTGCGATGGGGGCTAAGATCGAAGGACTCGGTACCAGTCGCCTCGAAATCACCGGGGTAAAAAAACTCCACGGCGCTACCATCACGATTAGTAGCGATTACCACGAGATCGTCACCTTCCTCGCCCTCGGCGCGATCACCGGTGGCGAGGTTCGCGTCACTAAATCACTCCCGCACCACTTTGACCTCATCACCCGCGCCTTCGCCAAACTCGGAGTGATCGTCGAACACGAGGGCGACACCGCCATCGTCCGGCGCAACCAGACGCTTCGCATCGAGCAACCGTTCACCAGTAATCTTCTGCCAAAAATCGAAGCCGCCCCGTGGCCGTACTTTTCGGTGGATTTGTTGCCCCTCATGATCGCTCTGAGCACGCGCGCCGAGGGCACCATCCATTTCTGGAATAAGGTCTATGAAAATGGTTTTTCGTGGATTCCCGAGCTGGCGAAATTCGGCGCCCATGCGCTTGTCAGCGATCCGCACCGCATTGTGGTCTTTGGGAACCGCCCACTTCATCCGGCGACCGTCGACTCTCCCTATATCATTCGCGCCGCCGTTGCCTTAGCGATGGTTGCGGCGGCTATCCCCGGAAAGTCGGTAGTACGCAACGCCGAGATCATCAAACGTGCCCACCCTCGCTTTGTCGAAAACCTCCGCAGCCTAGGCGCGGAGCTCGAGTGGAAATAATCCCATGGCCGCTGATCCCTCCGCCAACAAAGGCGTCAACTTTCTCGCCTCCACCCTCGCCTCGCCCGTGTCGCCCGCCGAGGCCGCGCTGCGACCGCTCTCGTTTGCCGACTTCACCGGCCAACTGAAAACCATCGAGCGACTCCAAGTGATGGTCGGCGCCGCCAAAAAACGCGGCGAAGCGCTTAACCACATCCTGCTCTCTGGCCCACCCGGCCTGGGCAAAACGACACTCGCCTTCATCCTTGGCAACGAGCTGGGCAAAGCCGTCCGAGTTACCTCGGGTCCAGTCATCGAAAAAGCCGGTGACCTCGCCGGACTGCTGACCAGCCTTGAGGAAGGCGACATCCTATTCATCGACGAAATCCACCGCATCCCCAAAACGGTTGAGGAATATCTGTATTCGGCGATGGAGGATTTCCGTCTGGATATCATGATCGATCAGGGCCCCAACGCACGGAGTGTGCGCCTCTCGATTCCGCGCTTCACGCTCGTCGGCGCGACCACGCGCTCGGGATTGCTCACCGCCCCGCTGCGCTCCCGTTTCACGTTACAGACGCGCCTCGACTATTACGATCACGCTACCCTGCAAGGGATCGTGCGCCGCAGTTGCGGTCTGCTGGGCGTCGCGATCGACGAAGGTGGCGCGCAAGAAATCGCTACCCGCGCCCGCGGCACGCCGCGCGTCGCCAACAACCTGATCAACTTCTGCCGCGACTACGCGCAGGAGCGCGCCAAAGGTAAAATTACTCAACCCGCAGCCGCCGCCGCCTTGGAGCTGTTAGAAATCGACGCCGCAGGTCTCGATGAGATGGACAAACGCATGTTGCGCGTCATGGCCGAAAATTACCGTGGCGGTCCTGTTGGGATGAGCACGATCGCAGTCGCCGTCGGCGAGGAAGCCGAGACGCTTGAGGAGGTGCACGAGCCATTTCTGATCCAAGAGGGCTACCTCCAGCGCACCCCCCAAGGCCGTACACTCACGCCGAAGGGTTATGCTGCCGTCGGCCTCAAGGCCGCAATCGGCGGCGACCAAGGTTCGCTACTTTAGAAATCGGTTAGACTGAAACTGCGGCGAGCACCGCGCGCCAACGGGCCGACTCGCCGCGTAAGCCGTGCTGCTCAAGCGCGGCAGTGATCTCTTCGATTTGCGGTTCTACCACGGCGTGCCTTGGGTCGGCCGGGAATTCCGGTCGCACCGCCCGCGTAAGGGCCCAACAGGCCCAAGCGCGCCAGCGCCGTTGCTCGCGGCGTGGTTCGTTCATGCGATCCGCGTAGTGCTGAAAGTGCACCCGCGGGTTTCCGATAAAAACGTTAGTTGGGGTCTGTGCTATGCACCACGCCATGGCCGCATAGGGCAACGGCCACTGGTTTAAAATTACTTCTTCCCCGCTCAATTCGGCGCCCAAGGCGCGGTCGAGACACAACAACGCCCGCGCCGCGAGTCCGCGTTGCCAGAGGGTCTGAGCGTATTCTAAACACGAAAAATAAAAGCCCTCACCGCGCACTTGATCCCGAAATGCATGCAAGGCCCGCCAATCCAGCTCGGGACGAGCGGCAGGCAAATAGGGGCACAGCGGCAGGGTCTCAGGCATCGGCGCCAGATTCGGGCAGGACGGGCACGGGTCAACGCTGTGCACGAGGCGGAACTTTCGCTTGGCGGCGCCCACGGTTTGCGCGACAACCACTAGCCTGAAAGCTACCGAGTCCCAACCTCCCCAGCCGCCCTCCCACGGCCCAACCGAATCCGCACCGGCTGAGGCCGCGCACGCGATCGGAGGCTGGCGTCGAGTCGCGCTTTGGCCGCTGGCTTTATTAATGAAGCTATGGGGACGTTCTTTGCGCTTCGAAACCACGCCGGAAGATCTGCGGGCGTTTACCAAAAACGACGAACCCGTCGCGATCGTACTGTGGCACAACCGTCTGTTTTTATCCGCGGAAATTGTGCGGCGCTATCGTCAAGGTCGACCGGCGCATGCGCTGGTCAGCGCGAGCCAAGACGGAGCGTGGCTGAGTGCATTTTTTTCGCTCGCCGGGATGCGTACCGTTCGCGGATCTAGCAGCCGACTTGGGCGCGAGGCTGCCACGGCCCTCGTGGAGGTATTAAGAGCCGGTAATGACATTGGCATAACGCCAGACGGCCCCCGCGGCCCCTGCTACGATTTCAAACCAGGAGCACTCATCGTTACACGGCGCACGCGCACGCCGCTGCTGCTAATCGGCGCCGAATTCGAATCGGCGTGGCAACTTCGCTCGTGGGACCGTTTTTACCTACCGAAACCGTTTTCCCGCGTGCGCATGCGTTGCCGCCACGTGCCGGCGACGGAGCTACAAGATCGCGACGCGGCCACGGCGGCTATTTCCGCGCAGCTGCACGAGATCAACCCTGATCGCATCAGCGCCGTGGGGTTAAACAAACCAGGTCTCTAAGTATTTTTTACAGCGACTCAAAATGTAGGTGTCGTGGCCAGTGTGTCGCCGGAAGCCACGGTGTAATCTTGGCCAGCGCTCCACGAGAGATCATTGACCAGAAACTTAAAAATGAGCGGGCGGGCGGATTCGGGCAATTGAAGTGACCAGCAGTTATCCGCGACGCAATTCAT
>CANFSZ010000048.1 GCA_947449835.1 Opitutia bacterium | reverse complement strand
GACGGGCAGGCGGCGGAGAAAGAGGTTCGACATGACGGCGTAAATCACCAGCGAAGCAGCGCGCTACCGTAGGTCAAGCCCGCCCCGAACGCGACGAGGAGCGTGAGGTCGCCGGACTTGATGCGGCCGGAGCGGCGCGCTTCGTCCAAGGCGATGGGAATCGAGGCGGCGGAGGTGTTGCCGTAGCGGTCGAGGTTGACGAAGAAACGCTCCAACGGAAGCTCTAGATACTGGGCTATGGCCTCGATGATGCGGAGGTTGGCTTGATGTGGAATCACTAGCGCAATCTGATGCGCAGGAATGGCATGTTGTTCCAAAATATCCCGGGCGGCTTCTTCCATCCCGCGAACGGCGTATTTAAAAACCTCTTTACCCTTCATTTTGAGGAAGTGGTCGCCACCGGCCAGAGAGGCGGCGGTCGCGGGGGCGTTGCTGCCACCGCCAGGAATGCAGAGAAGATCGACGCAGTCGCCATAAGCGCCGAGTTTGGTGCCGAGGAGCCCGATGTTGGGCTGGGCGGAGCCGCCCACCACGACGGCGCCGGCGCCATCACCAAAGAGCACGCAGGTGGTGCGGTCTTTCCAATCGACGATGGAGGAGAGTTTTTCGGCCCCAATCACGAGGGCGTGGCGGTAACGACCGGAGCCGATCATCGCACTCGCGGTGTCGAGAGCGTAGATAAAGCCGGAGCACGCGGCGTTGAGATCGAAACACGCGGTCGAGGTCGCGAGCCCGAGTT
The DNA here is from genome assembly GCA_947449835.1 of Opitutia bacterium. Classification (GTDB taxonomy): domain Bacteria; phylum Verrucomicrobiota; class Verrucomicrobiia; order Opitutales; family Opitutaceae; genus Tous-C4FEB. Next base: position 20,009 of record CANFSZ010000048.1, on the reverse strand, counting down.
TATGTTGAACGATGCACGCGGTGGCGGGCATGGGGAGATCGGGCGTGATCGTCGCAACAATGAGCAGGTCGATATCAGCGAGCTGGAGTTTGGCGTCGGCGATGGCGAGACGTGCGGCGTGCACGGCCATGTCTGAGGTCGTTTCGCCGGGCGCGGCGATGTGGCGTTCGCGGATGCCGCTGCGGGTACGAATCCACTCGTCGGACGTCTCAATGGTGAGAGCGAGTTCGGCGTTGGTTAGGACGCGGGCAGGGGCGTAAGCACCGGTGCCTAGAATAACCGTGGATGCAGGAGATGACATGCGGGCGCGGGCGAGAGAGAGCCTCAAAAGGTGGGTGCGGGCGGGGGACCGCTGAGGATCTCGTTGGCGCGGGCGATGTCGGCTTCGATGCAGAGATTCATGTCGGCTTTAATAATGGCGCGGGCGGCGTGGATGGCACTGCTGATGGCGCGGGCGTTGGAGGAGCCGTGCGCTTTTAAGATGTTGCCGCGGACGCCGAGTAGGGGCGCACCGCCATAGCGCTCAGGGTTGATGCGTTCTTTGAGGGCGGTGAAGGCGCCTTTGGCCAAGACAGCTCCTGCGGCTCGAAGGGGGTTGGCTTGCAACTCTTCGCGGAGCATGCCGGAGAAAAATTTCACGAGCGATTCCCAGCTCTTGAGCATGATGTTGCCGACGAAGCCGTCGCATACAACCACGTCGACATGGTCAGTGAACACTTGAAAGCCTTCGATCGGGCCGACGTAGTTGATGATGTCGCCGATGCGCCGGAGTTGTTCATTGGTCTCGGTGATCAGGGCGTTGCCCTTGCCGTCCTCAGTGCCGATGGTCATGAGACCCACTCGAGGGGCGGCGACTCCGAGCATGACGCGGCAATAATGCGAACCGAGAATGGCGTTGTGTACGAGGTGCTCGGGCTTGGCCTCGGGATTAGCGCCGGCATCAATCAGAATAAAGTGGCCGCCTTGGCGGGGGATGACAGCGGCGAGGGCGGGGCGATTGACGCCTTCCATCATGCGGAGGCGAAGCGTGCCGCCGGCCATCAATGCACCGGTGTTGCCGCAACTTACGAGCACGCTGGCGTCGCCATTTTTGACGAGTTCGATGGCCCGGACCATCGAAGAATCTTTCTTTTTCTTCAGCGCCATCAGCGGTTTGTCGTCCATGGTGACGACTTCCGAGGCGTGAAAAATGGATAGGTTAGGCCCGAGACTCAGGCCGGCCTCTTGAATCAGCGGCTCCAACAAAGCCTGATCACCGACGAGGGTGATCGGGTCGAGTTGAGGGTCGCGTTTTTGCGCAAGTTTGACGCCGGCGACGACCTCGGCAGGGCCGAGATCTCCGCCCATGGCGTCAACTGCGATGCGACGGGGTGTTCCCGAAGACATATCCTCCGCGGGTGGCGGGGCGAGGGAGGGAACGCGAGGCTTAGGCCTCGACGTTGAGTACTTGGCGGCCGCGATAGAGGCCGGTCTTGGGGTTCACGCGGTGGCGGCGGTAGAGCGTGCCATCGACGGGATCCTTCGCGAATTCAGGAGCGATGAAAGCGTTGGCGGCGCGACGATTGGCGCTGCGGCGTTTGGACTGTTTGCGTTTCGGATTGGCCATGTGAGTGGTGAGTTAGGTGTGTGGGGACATCGCCCAAGCGAGTCCAATGATGTGGTGAAAGGGTCGGATTTAAGGCGCCGAGTTTTGCGCGTCAAGCGCACTTATTGCAGGAAACCGCCGGCAAGCAGCGCGGTGAGGAGCGCCGCGACCCCCAATCGGTACCAAGCAAAGGCGCCCAGCCCATGACGCGTGAGCCAATTTACCAGGAAACGCACCGACAACGCCGCCGTGATCGCGGCGACCACCGCCCCGAGCGCGACGTGCGACCAGCCGAAAACTTGGAGCATAGCGGCACCGCTCCTGTAACTCTTATAAACCGTGGCGGCGCTCAAGGTCACAAAACCGAGCAGAAAACTAAATTCCGCCGCCCGCCGAGGCTCGAGTCCGGAAAAATACCCGCCAACAATCGTCGTCATGGATCGGCTCGTGCCCGGCCAAAGCGCCAGACATTGCAAAGCGCCGATGCCGGCGGCTTGACGCCCTGTGAGCTCGATGGGCGCCGTCGAGTTTTGCGCGGAACGATGGCGCCGCCGCCACGCCTCCGCATAAAACATCAGCCCCGCTCCAGCGACTTGCGCGGCAATCACCGCTGGAATGGAAAATAAATGCGCATCAATCCAGTCGTGAAATAAAAACCCGAGCGCGGCCGCCGGCACGAACGCAATCATGAGATGCTGCAACAGACGCAAACCACTCGGGTCACGCCCCAACAGCCCACGTACAATCGAGATCAACTGCGCCCAATAAAGCAGCGCGACGGCGGCTATGGCGCCGAATTGGATCACGACGTTGTAGGTGTCCGCGGCCAGTTTTACCGTCAAAGGAATGCCCGCTGGATGTTTGGGCGACGGGGCGCGGTACCAAAGCGGTTGTCCCTTGCGGTCGACGAGCGGACGTTCGCTCTCCAGCCCGAGAAACTGCGTCGCGATGATCAAATGACCCGTAGATGAGATGGGTAAAAACTCGGTCACGCCCTCGACCAATCCGAGCACCACGGCATCGGTGACGCTTAACTCAGCGGCGGGCGCCGCAGCTTTCTCGGTCGGCGCGGTCGCGGCTTCGGCAGAAATTAAGGCCGCAGTAATATATAATAAAAAAAATCGCACAGCAGGTTGCTTTCAAGATTGGGCGAACGGTGCAAATTTATTTGCGGACGGCGGAGGCCTGCGCTCTTTCAAGTCCGCATGACGGACCTCGCCGCGCTCACGACCCAACTCCAAGCCCATCAGGATTTATTGCCCGCCCAGATCGAGGGTGCAGCGGCAGCGTTGGCGGAGCTCGAGCAGAGCGAAGAAATCAAGGCAGCTTTTCTTACGTCTCTCTCGGCGAAGGGGGAATCGGTGGCCGAGGTGGCAGGATTTGCGCGAGCGTTTCGTGCGCGGGCGGTGGATCCCGGCGTGGGTGCATGGTCTGCGTGTGCGCTCGATATCGTCGGCACCGGCGGCGATCACGCGGGCGGGTTTAATATTTCGAGTTTGGTGGTGTTGGTGTTGGCTAGTGCGGGCGTGCCGGTGATGAAACACGGAAACCGCGGCATCACTTCAAAATGTGGCAGCGCCGATTTGTTGGCGGGATTGGGCGTCGATCTGGCGGCGGCGCCCGAGAAACTGCGGCGAGCGTTGGCGGAGTTGGGCTTCGTTTTCTTTTTCGCGCCGAATTACCATCCGGCGTTTAAAAATATCGCGCCCGTGCGCAAGGCACTGGCGGCGCGCGGACAACGCACGGTTTTTAATATCCTCGGGCCGTTAATCAATCCGGGGCGCCCGGCGCATGTGTTGCTCGGCGTGTTTGCCGAAGGCTGGGTGGCGAAACTCGCCGGTGCGCTCGATGCGCTCGAGTGCACGGCAGGTCTGGTCGCACACGGCGTGATCGGGCCGGGGCATGGGATCGATGAATTGACGACGGCGACGCCGAACCGCGTGCGCGGCGCGGGCCGCTTGCGTGAACTCGACGAAATGTGGCGCGCGGAGGATTTTGGTTTGGCGGTGGCGCCGTTTGCGGAGCTGCAGGGCGGCGATGTGGCGGCCAATCTTGCGTTGACGGAGGCGTTGCTCGCCGGCCGTGGCCCTGCTGGACTCGTCGATACGATCGCGTTTAATGCCGCGGTCGCCTTGTGGCTCACCGGCAAAACGTCATCCGTTAAAGACGGTCTCACTGCTAGTCGTGAACTTCTGCTCGGCGGTGCCGTGCGGGCCAAGATCGCGGCGACGCGGGAATTTTACCAATCATGAAGCGCTTCTATTTTGGGACCGACGGAATCCGCGGAAAATTTGGCGGCCCGGTGATCAATGCGAGTTTTGCGTCTCAACTCGGCGGCGCGGTGGGGCAGTGGTTGCGGACTACACGCGCGCCCGGTTCCAGTGACAGGGTGTTGATCGGGCGGGACACGCGCGGTTCTGGCGCTGGGTTGGTCGCGGCCGTGGCGGCGGGACTCGCGCAGGCCGGTTGGCAGGTGCTAGATCTCGGAGTGGTCCCGACGCCAGCGGTATCGCGCGCCGTAAAACAGCGCGGCGCGGCTCTCGGTGTGATGGTGACCGCTTCGCACAATCCTGCGGAGGATAACGGGATTAAGTTTTTCAACGCCGCGGGGGTGAAACTCACCGACGAACAAGAGTACGCCATTGAACAGGCTCTGGCGGATGCGCCGCCTGTGGTAGGAGTTCATCCGCAACCCGAGCCACTGAATGACGCGGGTGCGCTTTACATCGAGGCGGCGTGCGCGTTGCTGCAGGCGGGCGCCCTGCAAGGCTGGCGCATCGTGCTCGACACGGCAAACGGCGCGACGTGCGCGACCAGTCCGGCGGTGTTGCGCGCGCTGGGCGCCGAGGTCGTGGGAATCGGCGATGCCCCTGATGGTACCAATATTAACGCCCACGTGGGCAGCGAACATCCTGAGGCGCTCGCGGCGCGCGTGCTCGCGACGGGGGCGCGTCTGGGCGTGGCGCACGATGGCGACGGTGATCGCTGCGTGCTGTGCGATGAACGTGGCGTGGTGCTAGACGGTGATGAAGTGCTGACGTTGCTCGCGACGCATGCGTTGGCGCAAGGGCGCCTCGTCAAACGCACGCTCGTCGTTACGGTGCAAAGCAATCTCGGCGTCGATGCCGCGGTCGCGGCCGCAGGCGGCCTGGTGCGTCGTACGGCCGTGGGCGATCGTTATGTGAGCGAAGAAATGTTGGCCAGCGGAGCGATGCTTGGCGGCGAGTCCTCGGGTCATGTGATTTGCGCTGAAGTCGCGCCGACGGGCGACGGCTTGGTGGCAGCGCTCAAGGTGATCGAAGTGATGTTGGCCACGGGCCGGCCGCTTTCGGAGCTGCGGCAGATATTGCAGAAATTTCCCCAAGGTACGCGGGCGCTGCGCGTGAAGGACAAACGTCCGCTCGAAACGTTGCCGGTCGTGACGGCGGCGATCGTGGAACTCGAGCGTGAACTCGGGACGCGCGGGCGTTTGCTGGTGCGTTACTCGGGTACCGAGGCGAAATTACGCTTGTTGGTCGAAGGGCCGAGCGATGCCGTGGTGGCCGACGGTCTCGCGCGCTTGGAAAAAGCGGTGCGAGCCGATCTTGAGGTCGTTTAGCTCTAGCGTTGACGCGCTCGGCGCGGGGCGGCTGATTCCAAAAGTATGCCCGAAGTCGCCGTCACCTCACTCGACCCTCGCCATCAGAAACTTATCGATAACGCGCGCATCGCCCTCGATCGCGGTCAGCTCGATTACACGCTCGACGCCTGTGCGCAGGTGTTGAAAAGCGCGCCCGCTTGCCTGCCGGTGCGCCGGTTGCAACGCGCCGCGCAACTGCGCGATTTTCGCTCGAAAAATAAATTCATGGCGAAGGCTTTCGGTGGTTTTTCCGGCGGTGGCATGATGTTTGGCGGTGGCAAAAAAGATCCGGCCAAGGCGCTGGAATCAGCCGAGGCGATGCTCGTGAAAGATCCGACGAGCGTGGCGGCGCTGAAACTTTTGGCGGAAGCGGCGACCGGCTTAGGCTGGCTCGAGACGGCGGCGTTTGCGCTCGATGCGGTGCGTGAGTTGGAGCCGGACAATCGCGCCAATTTGCTCGCGCTCGGCGAGGCGTGGATCGCGGCGGGCAAACCGGCCGAAGCGGTGAAGACCGCTGATGCGTTGCTCAAGTTGAAACCAGCCGACGCCGAGGCGCAGAGTTTGTTGCGCAAGGCTTCCGTCGCTCAGACGGTCACGAAGGGAAATTGGGATGCGCAAGGAAGTTTTCGGGACAAGTTGCGCGACGAAGCGCAGTCGATTTCTCTCGAGCAGGCCGCCAAAGTCATCACCGGCGGCGATATGGCGCAGCGTCTGGTCGACGAGGCGCTCGCTCGGGTCCAAGCCGAACCGGCGAACCTCAATCACTACCGCGCGGTCGCGCAGGCTTATCGCCAGCTCGGGCGCAGCGATGAGGTGTTGGCCTGGGTGCGCAAGGCGCGGGCCTTGCCGGCGGGCGCGGCCGATCCTTCGTTGGAAAAAGAGGAGTCGGAATTGCAGACGGCGTTGCTCGATGGGCGTTTGAAAAACGCGGAAGCTGCGGCGGCCGCGCAGCCGGGCGATGCGGCACTCGCGGCAGCGTTGGCGACGGCGAAGGCCGAATTGGCCGCGTGGCGGCTCAATGAAGCCAAGCGCACGGTCGAGCGTTACCCGAATGATTTCCCGGCGCGTTTGGTGCTCGGTGAGTTGCTCTTGGCGGCGGGTCAGGTTGATGCGGCGCTCGTGCAATTCCAGCAGGCGCAAAAGGGCCCGCAGGTACGCGTGGCGGCGTTGATCGGTCTCGGGCGCGGATTCAAGTCGAAGAAAATTTTGGATCTCGCCGTGCTGCAATTTACGACCGCGAAGGCGGAATTGGCCGCGATGGATGAAACCAAAAAGTCGGTCGTTTATGAACTCGCTTCGTGTTACGAGGCGATGGGTAAAGCCGAGGAAGCGATCACAGAATATAAACTTATTTACGGCGAAGACATCGGTTACCGTGACGTCGGGGAAAAAATCACGGCGCATTACTCAAAATGAAGCGCTCGTTGCGGCGGAGTCTGCTGGTGATTTCGGCTTTCTGGGTTGTTGCCGCGGTAGCCTGCGCGGCGGATCGGTCCAAGCGCGGTTTGGAGATTTTTTGGATCGATTCCGAAGGCGGCGGTTCGACGCTCATCCTTACGCCGGCGGGTGAATCGGTGTTGATCGACACAGGTAATCCCGGCGGTCGTGATGCCGGCCGGATTGTGGCGGCGGCGCGCGCGGCGGGTATTAAAAAGATCGATCACTTAATCGTGACGCATTTTCACGGGGATCATTTTGGCGGCGCGGCGGAAGTCGCCCAAGCGTTGCCCATCGTCACGATTCACGATAAAGGAATCCCAGAGCGCGATCCGGATGGACGCGCGGCGTCGAGTTTTCAGCTCCAGATTAAACCATACCGTGAAATCGCGGCGAAGCGGGAGCGGGTTTTGCCTGGAACCGTGATCGCGTTGCGCGGAGTCCCAGGCCAGCCGGCGCCGGTGTTGCGTTGCTTGGCGGTGAATCAGCAGTTCGTTGCGGCGACGCCCGATCAGCAGAAGAAAACGTTGTTTACGGACGTGGCTGCGAAATCGGTCGATATGAGCGACAATGCTAACAGCACCGTCTGGCGCTTAGACTTTGGCGGTTTCAGATTTTTTGATGGCGGTGATCTGACGTGGAACATGGAGGCGAAGCTGGTTTCGCCGCATGATTTGGTCGGCAACGTCGATGTCTACCAAACCAGTCATCACGGTCTCGACGTGAGCAACCATCCCGCGCTGGTCAAACAGCTCGCACCGACCGTCGTCGTGATGAACAACGGCGCACGTAAAGGTGGCGAGGCTGGGACGTGGGCGACTTTGCGCGCGACGCCTTCGATCGCGGCGGTGTTTCAATTGCACCGCAACGTTCGCGTCGGGCCGGAGGGAAATACGACGCCCGATCTGATTGCGAATCCGGATGAGGCCTGCGCGGGCAACCTCGTGCGTTTGGCGGTTGAGGCCGATGGCGCTAGTTATACCGTCGCCATTCCTGCGACAGGCGTGAGTCGGAAATTTGTGACGAAGGTAAAGTAAGGCGCTGATGCTTCAGGCGGTGCTGCGTCCGGCCACGATGAGCGCGAAGCCGAAGCAGGCGAAGCTACAAGCGAGGCGGGTGAGGTCGGCTTGTTCTCCAAAGAAGAGTAATGAGCACGTGACCGTGAGCGGGACTTTCAGGTTGTTGAGCACGGCAAGCGTCCCGGTGCCGACACGACTGGCACCGAGATTCCAGAGAAAGAAGGCGACTCCGGATGCAATTGCGCCGAGATAGATCAGCGTGACAAGTTGCGAGGGCGTAAAATGGAGGGCGTTCCAATCGGTGGTGATCGTACTGACCAGCGCGGTGATGAGGAAGGCGCCAAGATAGGGCAGGGCGAAGAGGGCGGCGTCGCTGGTGTTGGTAGGGACTTGGGCGCGTTCGCGGCGCCAGGCGACTTGGCCTGCGGCAAAACAGAGATTAGAGAGTTGCACGAGAAGAAACCCGCGGAGCCAAGCGCTCCCGAGGTCGCCGTCTTTGGCCACCATCACACCGGCCCCGGCAATGGCGAGGAGCGCGGCGAGGGTGTAGCGTGGTTGCCAGTGGCGGCAGGCGATGGCGTCAATTAGGACGAGATAGAGCGGCGTAGTGATCGTGAAAAGTCCGATCGCGTAGGCGGGCAGGTAAGTAAAGGCGCTCAGATACATCAGATACATTAGGCCAAATTGAACGGCCCCGATGATCGCTAGCCGGAGAACCGTCGCGCGGCGCAGTCCGCGTGGGCGGAAGAAAGGCAGGAAGACCACAAGCGCCAGAGCGAGACGAATTACGCCAACGGCCGTTGGATCTAGTCCGATGAGTTGGCCTTTGATGAGACCGGGCGAAAAAGCCCAGATGAATGAAACAAGAACGAGGTGCGGCATCGAACGGCAGGTAATAATAACGGCAGAAGCCTATGTGGTAAAAGGGTACCAACAAGCCCAGGAATGAAGTGCGGGCTCAAAGATAAATTAAGATGGATGCTCTCTTGATTTTTTTAGTACGCCGATCCTCACATGGCCTTGGACAATCAGGGCCCGAGGCGGCAGGCGTGAGCGCTGAAGCCGGCGCCGAAACTGACGAGCCAGAAATCGCCGCTGGCGGCGCTGGGTTTTTCGTCGCGGAGTGTTTCCTCGAGTGCGAAGAGGACGGAAGGGCTGCTCATGTTACCGTGGTCGCGGAGAACGCGGGCACTGGCGTCGAGGTTGTGTGGCGCGATCACCGGGGCCAGGGCCTCGAGCACGTCGCGTCCACCAGGGTGGGCGACGACTCGGCTAACCTGGCGCGGGCCGCGGGCAGACCAGAGTTCGTGCACTGCTGAAGCAGCGAGTTGAGGGACGGCGCGGTCGAGGAGGTTGCGGAGTTTTCCATCGCGGTGTTCGAAACGGAGTTTGTCGCGGTCGGAAGGGCGGTGGAGGGTTTGAAAATTGAAAGCGCGGAGGCCGTTGGGCCCAGGTGTGCCGCGCCAGATCGAAGCCGCCGCGCCGTCGCCGAATAAGCACGCGCTTATAATGACGCCCGGATCATCATCGAGGTAGAAAACAGCCGAGCAAATTTCGACAGCGATGCAGGCGACGGTGGCGTTGGGTTGCGCGGCGAGGACGTGGCTGGCGGCGCGTAAGGTGGGAATCGCGGCGCCACAACCGAGGCCGACGAGATCTTGGAGAAACGTGTCAGTGCGCAGGCCAAGCTGTTGGGCGACATAACTGGTGAGGCCTGGGCAGAGATAGCCCGTGCAGGTGCAGATGAGTAGGGCGTCGAGGTCGCTGGCCTTGAGCTGGGCTTGGGCGAGGGCGGCGCTAAGGGCACGGGCGGCGAGATCTGGGCCTTGGGCGCGGAAGATGGCGTTGAGTTCATCGGAGCTGCGGTCAAAAATTTTTTCGATGTCCGGTGCTGCGAAGTGACGAGTAGCGATGCCGTGGTCGCCGCGCAGGATGCTGTGGAGAATGAGGCGTGAGCGTTTATTAAGGCGCTCGCGGACAGCGGAATTTTCTACGATATCCCAGCATTGGCTTTGGGTGAATGTTGTCGGCGGGACCGCGGTTGTTAAGGCGTGGAGAAACATGGATGAAAAGACTTCAGTGGAGTAGCGTGTATAGAAGGCGAAGTGGAAGTAGGTGAGCGCGGGCTAGCGCGGAGACCAAGCGCTGGCGATTCGGGGCAAGGAGGAACGGTTGCAAGTTCCGCGCGACGGCGAGCCGATGATGGAAACGTCGGCGTAGAGCGGCGTGGGTGTGGTTGCAAGTTGCGGTCCAAGATGCCTTGCCACGAGAGTAGGCGACGACGTGTGGCAAGGCGGTCTCGGCGCTCTGGAAGGCTATGGCCATACCGTTGCCGGTGAAAGGCGGGATGAGTCCACCGGCGTCGCCGAGGCTGATTGTATCCGGAGTGGGAATTACGGGCTCATAGCTCAAAGCTGAGACCGCCGAAAAAGAGCCGGTTTCGAAGGTGGCGCGGGCGATGCGGTCGGCAAGCAGGGGTAGGCCGACGGCTTTTAAGTAAGCGGCGAGTAAGGCCGGTCCGGGAGCGGCGAGATTACGGCGGCGAAAAAGGCCGCAAACGTTGACGGCACCGGTTTCAACTTTGGTGAGACCGATATAAGCTTCGTGGCCGAGGTGAAGCTCGAGATCCTGAGCGAGGCGGAGGTCGTGCACGTGAAGTTTGAGGCCTAGCCAAGGTGATTCACTGCGGCTTCGGCCGTGCGCTAGGATGCGTCCGGGAAGTGGACCGGAGTCTTTGGCCCGCGTGGCTCGGTTCAGCTCACCCCCAGCTGCGGTGAAGGCCTGGGCAAGGCGAGCGTCCAACGCATAGCGGCTGAGCCCGAGCGCGGGGGCTGGGAGACGTTGCGCACAGATGAGTTGCTCGCGGTAAAACCAAGCGACTTGCCTATGCTGCAAGGCGTCCGCGAGTAGGGGCTTGAGGCCGAGGCTTTGGACGGTGACGGCAGAGAGACCGGTCATGAAATCTCCGCAGACTCGGTGTCGCGGATAATTTCCGGCTTCTATCACGCGCACGGCGATCCCAACATTTCGAAGAGCAAGACCGAGCGACAGACCAGCTAGGCCACCCCCGATGATTTCAATCGGCCGAGTCGAACTCATAAGCGACGGGTGGCTATTAAACGGTAGGCCCCGAAGATCGAAATTGAGACGCGGTAATCCCAGACGGCTGGATCTAACCCAAGGGCGACCGCAAGCTCTTCGCGGCGAAATCCCGCGGCAACGCTGACATGCGCATCGTGGCGGGTGACGTCGTTGGCGCCGATTAGCGGGGCAATAAATGAGAACAGCAATTGAAAGCAGCGATACCGCGCGGGTTCGCAGGCAATAATAAGGCGGGCGCTGGGTTTGAACTTAGCTCCTAGAGCAGCGAGTTCCGTGGACGAAAAATGGTGGAAGATGAGGTTGCCGATGACTACGGAGTATGATGAGTATTCGTTGAAGGTTAAAGCGTCGGCCTCGTGCCACGAGCGAGCGGCTGGCCACGCAGCCGGAGGCGGGCAGCGATCCATCGCATGGACTTGGACGCCGTGCGGGGACAAGGCCTTTCCAAGATCGCCTGTGCCGGCTCCTAGCTCAAGGACGCGGTCTCCTTGATTAATAAGAGGGGGTAAGTTGCGGACGAACCAAAGGATATTACCCATGAGCACGTTAATACGGCGAAGATCACCTCGACTATGGACCGCGGTGGGATCGGCAGCTGGTAAAGCGTCAAGGATCTCAGGCTCAAGCTGGCGATAAAGCACAACGCAAGGTTGCGCGTTGCGCGACGGCTGTCCAGTGTTCAGGTCTGTTTCTCATGTCCAAGACCGATCATCCCGTAGATCTCATTGCTGAGGCGGCCGAAAAATTCCCGCACCGGCCCTCGTGGGATGAGTATTTCATGGCGACGGCCGTGCTGATGTCCACGCGCTCAAACTGCGAACGTTTACACGTGGGCTGCGTCATCGTGACCGGCGGCGAACGGAAAAACCGGCTCGTAGCGGCCGGCTACAATGGGTTTTTACCGGGCACGCCGCACGTTTCTCGCCTGCGTGAAGGTCATGAACAGGCGACCGTCCACGCCGAGCAAAACGCTGTGGCCGATGCCGCGCGCCGCGGGAGTTCGGTCGAAGGTTGCGTGGCTTATGTGACGCATTTTCCGTGTATTAATTGCGCGAAAATCCTCGCGGCCGCCGGTATCGCCGAGGTGCGTTACCGTTTAGATTACCACAACGATCCTCTTGTGGCCCCGCTGCTGCTGGATGCGGGCGTCGTCATATTGAAGCTCTGAGAACGTCGGCCGCGCCCTTTCATTCATGTCTGCCCCACGCACAGAACGCGATGAGACGTTGGCCGGAGCGCTCTTGCTGGCGCACCCTTCGTTGAAAGATTCGAATTTTCGCCGCACCGTGATTCTCATGTCTTCGCACAACGCCGACGGCGCGATGGGCGTCGTGTTAAATCGTCCGTTGGGCAAGCGTCTCGGTGAGTTGCAGGGTGATTTCGCGCTCGGGCCGCTGGCCAGCGTGCCGCTTTGCAATGGCGGTCCCGTGGAGAAAAAACAATTGGTCCTCGTCGCCTGGGAGACGCAGGAAAACGGCTTTCGTTTGCACTTCGGGATCGAGCCCGAACAAGCGACGCAATTGCGCGACGCCGAAGATGCCGCGCTGCGGGCCTTTGCCGGTTACGCGGGTTGGACGGCAGGACAATTAGAAAACGAGTTGGAGCAAAACACCTGGGTGGTCGTCACCGCGCCGCCCGATTTGTTTGAATTGCCGCTTGATCATACGCTGTGGCGCGAATTGCTCGCGCGAGAAGGTGCGGAATGGCGTCTGCTCGCGCATGAACCCGAGGAAACGGGCCAGAACTGATGGTTTTAGCTGACGTTTTGGGCCCAGTCGGACAATTCAGTTGACAGAGACGAAATCGAAGACTGTTTTCACGCGTTTTATGAAAGTTGTTTCCTCCATCAAATCCGCCAAGAAGCGTCACCCGGCCTGCCAGGTCGTGCGTCGCAAAGGCAAAATCTACGTGATCAACAAAGTCGAGCCGCGTTACAAAGCGCGCCAAGGCTAATTAACCCTTTTTTACTACTGTGAAAGCCGAAGGCCATCCCACGCTCAACGACGTCTGCTTCCTCGATATCGGAACGGGCAAACGTTTCCTGACGAAGTCCACGATGAAATCCGCCCGTAAGGAAAACATCGATGGTACCGAGTATTTCATCATCGTCCGCGACGTGACGATGGATTCGCATCCCGCCTACACCGGCGAGAAGCGCCTGGTCGACACGGCCGGTCGCGTCGAAAAATTCACGAACAAGTTCAAGCGCGTCGCCGCCAAGAAGTAATTTGATTCGTTGCTCCATTTCAAAAGCCCTCCCTTTGCGGAGGGCTTTTTTGTTGCCCGCTTCCGTCGAGCGCGACCTCTTAAAGCGCAATGGGGACCATGAAAATCATCGCTTTCGATTGCGATAGTACGCTGAGCGCGATTGAAGGCATCGACGAGCTCGGACGCAGTCGCGGCCCAGCGGTTTTTGCCCAAATCGAAGCGATGACCCACGACGCGATGAATGGCCGGCTGCCAGTGGAGGCGGTATTTGGTCGTCGACTCGAGATCATCCAACCGCGCCGTGCCGATGCTGACATGGTGGGCCGCCGCTATGTTGAGACCGTGGAGCCGACGGCGCGCATCACGATTGATGAGCTCAAGTCCCGCGGTTGGACTCCCGTGATTATCAGCGGTGGGTTCCGCCCCTTGATGGGTTCCTTGGCTGAGCACCTCGGGATCGAGCGCGTCGAAGCGGTCGATATTTTCTTTCAGGCCGATGGTACCTATAGCGGTTATGATACAAATTATCCGACGACGCGTTCGGGCGGAAAACTGGAGATCGTAGCCGCATTAAAACGCGAGTTTTCGCCGGGGCAATTTGTGATGGTGGGCGATGGCGCGAGTGATTTGGAGACGAAACCGATGGTGGATCGTTTTGTGGGATTTGGGCGCTACACTCCGCGCGAGACGGTGCGCTTAGGAGCGCACGATTTTATCTACTCGCTGGATGCGCTCCTGAAAATTTTATGATAACCCCGATAAATTTTCCGCTGCCGCTCGATTCCTATCCGGCATCATCGTCGGCGGGGCTGCTTGAGGTGTTGTTGGCGCGGATTCAGGCGGAGCCCTTTAATTTGGTGGCCACGGTGATTTTCTTGTTGGCGATCACGCACACGTTTTTGGCCGGCAAAATTCAACATTGGGCGCACGTCGTGGAGGAACGTCACGCGTGTAAGCTTCGTAACCGCACACCGCGATCGGATACGAACGACGACGGCCAGCCTGACGAAGTCAGCTTCCAGGGGCAGGCGCTGCATTTTTTGGGTGAAATCGAAGCGGTGTTTGGGCTTTGGGCCATAGTGCTCGCCGGTGCCCTGGTGGGATTCAAAGGCGGGGACACGGCGATTAATTACATCGCGCATCAGGTGAATTATACGGAAGCGATGTTTGTGGTCGTGGTGATGGCGATTGCCGCGACACGACCGGTATTGACGCTGGCGGAGCGGGCGCTGCGTGGCGTGGCGGCGCTGGGGAGGGGGAAGCCCGTGGCCTGGTGGTGCTCGATTCTGGTTCTGGCGCCGCTGTTGGGATCGTTTATTACCGAGCCTGCGGCGATGACGATCGCGGCGCTGATGTTGGCGTATCAATTTTACGAGTTGCAGCCCTCGACGCGGCTTAAGTACGCGACGCTCGCGTTGCTTTTCGTTAATATCTCGGTTGGTGGAACGTTAACGCATTTTGCGGCGCCTCCGGTGTTGATGGTCGCGGGGCCGTGGAAATGGGGCACTGGTTTTATGCTGACTCATTTCGGGTGGAAGGCGGCATTAGGGATCGTGGCGGCCACGGGCTTCACCTTTGCCTGTTTTCGGACTGAGTTACTTGCCCTCAAATCGAATGCGGGGCCGCGAAAAAAGTCGACTGTTGTAGCTTCGATTCCCTCGTGGGTGACGCTCGCGCATTTGGTTTTTTTGGGCTTCGTGGTCTGGATGGCACATTACCCGGTGCTTTTTGTGGGAGCATTTTTATTCTTCGTGGCGTTCATGCAGGCCACGGCCCACCACCAGACAAAGCTCGATTTGCGGGCTCCGATTTTGGTCGGCTTTTTCCTCGCGGGCTTGGTGGTACATGGCGGCTTGCAGGGCTGGTGGATTGAGCCCGTTTTAAAAAGCCTCGGCGAGGTGCCGGTGTTTTTCGGGGCGACGATTTTGACGGCGTTTAATGATAATGCCGCGATCACTTTTCTGGCGACGTTGGTGCCCGGATTTACTGACGGGATGAAATATGCGGTCGTGGCGGGGGCCGTCACCGGTGGCGGTTTGACGGTGATCGCCAATGCCCCCAATCCGGCTGGGCAGACGATCTTGAAGCGTTATTTCCCCGAGGGCGTAGCGCCGCTCCAACTTTTCGTCTGGGCGTTGCCGCCCACGATCATCATGGGGCTCTGCTTTATGCTGCTCTGAGGTCGCAGTGGGCGGGCCGATCGCTTGGGCCGACGCCGAAGTGCGAGTGAGTTTTTAAGCGAGGGCTTTGACGAGGACCTTGGCGTTGCGTCCGCTGTCTTCGTAAATTTTGAGGCGTGCCTCGGGCAAAACGTCTTTGGTCGCTTCTTCGAAACCGCACACGTTGGAGAAGAAGCCGAAGCTTTGGGTGGAGAGCGCGATGACGCCGGTGACGCCGCGTTCTTTGGCTTGGAGGCAGGCGTACTCGACCATTTTTTTGCCAATACCGCGGTTGTGGTAAAACGGCAGCACGTAGAGCGAGCCGATTTCGGCGAGCTGCGGTTTATCGGGATAAAAATAGAGGGTGACGCAGGCGATGATGTTTTCGTCGATTTCGAAGACGAAGAACTGATCGATGTTTTTCTCGATGGCTTGCTGCGTGCGGTGGAGCAACTCCTCGCGCTTCACGGCGGCGCGGGTGAGATTGTAAATGAGCCGAACGTCGCGTTTCGAGGCTTTGCGGATTTGTTGGTAGTCGTTGCCGTAGACCAGCGAGCCGACGCCTTCGTTGGAGAAAATTTCGTTAAGCAAACCGTCGAAGATACGGCCGTCTACGATATGCACGCGCGGGGTTCCGGTCTCGATGGCTTTGATAGCATGCGCGGCTTTGCTGCGCACGGGCTCTGCGATGTGCTCGGGCTGCGTGGCAAAGATTTTGGTCAGCGCTTCGACGGAGATTTCGCGGCGAACGCTGCCGTTGATCTCAAGGCCGGCGTGGGGCGTGAGGTAGATGATCTTGGTGGCGTGCAGCGCTTCGGCGACTTCGGCGGCGAGGAGGTCAGAGTTTACCCGCAGGGATTTTCCGTCGGGACCAAAGGCGATCGGCGTGATCAGCGGGACGACCTGTTGGGCGATGAGTTCGAAGATGAAATCTTTGTCGATACGCTCGACTTTGCCGGTGAGCAGTTGGTCCACGCCACGGATGATGCCGAGGGGCAGCGCGCGCACGGCGTTGGTGATCACGGCCTTCAGGGAATTTTGCGTGAGTCCTTCGAGGATGAGGTGGGATACGCGCGAGCCGGCGCGGATGGAGAGGTCGAGGGTGGCCGCGTCGGTGATTCCGGTGCCGTCGTTGTTGGTGATGGCGACGCCGCGGAGCTCGGAGAGTTCTTGGACTTGGTGGCCGATGCCGTGGACGAGCACGATCTTGATGCCGAGGCTGCGGAGTACGGCGATGTCGACGAGCAGGTTGCTGAAATTTTCGTCGGCGATGATTGCGCCGTCTATGGCGATGATGAAGATCTGGCCTTGAAAACGAGGGACGTATTTCAGGATGCCGCGCAGATCGTTGGGCTTGATCGTGGTGGCTTGGGCGGGAGCGGAAACCGCGGGCGCGGAGGGCGGGAGGGTGGGGCCGGGGCCGTTGCTCATGGAAGTGGCGTGATTTGCGACGAAGCGGTGGGCGGCGTCAATGCACTTGCACGGTCCAAGCCCGCGAGGTGCGTTCGCCCACAACCACGGCGCGATAGGTGCCGGGTTTTAAGGTGCCGGCTGGAACAGTCACTAAAACGACGCTGTCGCGACTGCGGGCCAAGAGGCCACCGTCGAGTTGTTCAAACGTCGGTAGTAACGTGATGACGTTGTTTTTAAGGTAGAGCTCGGCGCCGGAGAGTTGGCGTTTGTTGTCCGCCAAGGTGCAAGTGAACTCGATCGGATAAGCGAGGATCGCGCTGATGGATGCCGGCGCATTAACGCGGGTGATCTCGGCGGGCAGCAGGGGGAGTTCCAGCAACGACGGTCCGAGGTCGGAGCCTAAGCCGCCGGGCGCAGCGATGCTCGCGGCGCTGTTGCTCACAGAGCTGGCTTCGGCCGGACGTTGTGCGGTCAAAATGATACGTTGAAAGCCCGCCGAGAGGAGTCGGAGCACGCCCGCGCGGTTTTTGGTGTCTTGATAGGGCTGATAAGAAGGCGCGGCTTTGCGGTAACGCAGCGTCACAAATGTATAGCCGGCCAGGCTGACGATAATAACAAGGACGACCCATTTCATGGGCCAAGGTTTACGATGGGAGGAGGAGCCGGACATGGACAAGTGAGCGAGATTAACCGCGGAGTCGGGCAGACTCGCAAATAAATTTGCGCACAGGGGGGCGGCTCGCTTCGTTACGAGGCTACATGAAATTCTGGTCCCAGTATTTTGTCCCTACTCTGAAGGAAAGTCCCGCCGATGCCGAGATCGCTTCGCACAAGCTGCTCGTGCGCGCGGGACTCGTGCGCAAGCTCGGTGGCGGGCTTTACACCTACATGCCGCTCGGGCTGCGGGTGATGCAAAAACTCACGCAACTCTGCCGTGAAGAGATCGAGGCGGGTGGTGGTATCGAATTATGGATGCCTCACGTCCATCCAGTTGAAAATTGGGAGCAAGGTCCGCGCTGGGCGGCCGCGCGTGAGATCATGTTTCGCACGGATAGCGCCGGTGCCGGCAAGGGCCGGAGCAAAGAACCCGAGTTTGTCCTCGGGCCGACTCATGAAGAAGTGATCACGCCGCTCGTGAAACAGGAAATCACTAGCTACCGGGATTTGCCCAAGAATTTTTTCCAAATCGCGACCAAGTTCCGCAATGAGATTCGTCCGCGTTTTGGTCTGATGCGGGCGCGCGAGTTCGTGATGATGGACGCGTATTCCTTCGACGCCAACGATGAGGCGGCGGTGAAAAGTTATTTCGCGATGAAGACAGCCTACGAGAAATTCTTTAAGCGCGTCGGTATTCAGGCGATCGCCGTCGAAGCCGACACAGGCGTGATGGGCGGAAGTTTTTCGCACGAATTTATGGTGCCGGCTGAAATCGGTGACGATGATGTGATTTACAGCGAGGCAGGTTACGCGGCTAATCGCGAGAAAGCGACCAGCGCACTAGTGCCCAAAGATCTCGCGGATGCGGCGCCGAACGGTGCCATCGAGGAATTTGCGACTCCGGGAGTCGTGACGATCGCGGCATTGGCGGCGGCGCCGTACCATGTCGCAGGAGATCAACAGTTCAAAACGTTGGTCTACATCGGCGACGGTAAACCTTTCATCGTCATCCTCCGAGGCAGCGATGAATTGGAAGAAGCGAAACTTGGCTCTTTAGGTTTCACGGTTTTCCGCGCGGCGACGGCGGAAGAAATCGAGCCTGTGCTCGGCGCTAAACCCGGCAGCTTAGGTGCGGTGAAGGGTACGATTAAAAACGCCGCAGCTTTGGCCGGTGTTTTTGCCGATCATGCCATCCGACTGATTGGCAACGGTACGACGGGCGCGAACAAAGATGGCTTCCACCTGCGCAACATCAACGTGGTGCGCGATCTCGCCATCACGAAATTCGGAGATTTTCGTCGGGTTCGTCCCGGCGAGCCTTGCCCGCAATCGGGCCAGCCACTCCAGGTGCGTCGCGGCATCGAAGTCGGTCACATTTTTAAGCTGGGAACAAAATACTCGGAGAAATTTGGCGCGGTCTACACAGATGATCAGAAGCAATCACATCTGATGGTCATGGGCTGTTTCGGGATCGGCATCAGCCGTACCATGCAGGCCGTGATCGAGCAAAGTCATGATGCCGATGGTATCGTGTGGCCCTGGAATGTAGCGCCCTTCCATGTGCTGATCTGTCTGCTCGATCCTGATTCGGCTGAAGCCATGGATTTGGCAAAGAAGCTCGCCGCAGCAGCTGAGAACGCCGGTGCGGATGTCATCATCGACGACCGAGCGGAGCGTCCGGGCGTCAAGTTCAAGGATGCCGATCTCATCGGAATTCCTCTGCGTGTGACGATCGGCAGCAAAGGCCTCAAAGATGGCATCGTGGAGCTGAAGGCGCGTAACTCCAAAGACGTAGCCAAAATCCCGCTCGCCGAGATCGAAGCGCGATTGGCGGCCGTGGTGAACGAGGCGAAGCACAAAGCGGCATGATCGTTTCTAGCGTTAAATCCTCGCCGTCGACCGAGACGCTGAGTCGCACCGAGCTGCAACTCAGCGGGGTCTGGCGTGTTGTCGTTTTAAATGACCCGGTGAATCTCATGTCTTATGTGATGATGGTTTTTAAAAAAATCTTCGGTTTCAGCGAAACGACTGCGCGCCGGCACATGCTAGAAGTCCATGAGCAAGGTCGCTCGGTGGTTTGGAGCGGGCTGCGCGAAAAAGCAGAAGCTTATGTGTTCACCTTGCAGCAATGGCATCTAACGGCCGTCCTCGAACCCGATGAAACGCATTGAGGTTAAATTAAGTCTATCGATCGTCGCGCCGCTGCTTGATGTGATCCGACTTCTCGTGGACGGGCTGAGCGAAAAGCTTGCGGCGCCTCAAGAACTGGGCGACGTGGACGAAGATTTTCGCGATGCTTGGTTGGCGGAACTGATCACGGGCCAGACGGCCGATGTGAAGGCGTTGTTGGCGCTGTTTGACGAAGAGTTTTTTAGCGAGGGCATCGTCGCATTTGATGAAGACAACGCCGAACCCATCGTACGAGCCTGCGCGGCGGTGCGGTTGCGTTTGCGCCAAGTTTATCTGCGGGGATTGGGCGACGACACGCTTGAGGGCGGAGACGTGGAGCTCGAGGATCTGGCTGAAGATGTGAGGAAGGCCTTCATGTGTTACCTCTTTCTGGCCACGGTGCAGGAGTTGATTATACAGCATCTGGATTCGAGTATCATCGAATCCTGATTCGGCGTTTGACGGCGGAGACGGGCGACCTAGTTTTGGGCATGACACCCTGCAGTGTTCGAGGTGCTTTCAATAACTGCTCTTTGCCTTAGAATTATTACGGGAACCGAGACCGTCGCGGAAGATGCTAGGCCGTAAATCGGAAAGCAGACGCTGCGGAGGAGGTGCCCACCTTAACCTAAAAAGGTCCT
>CANFSZ010000047.1 GCA_947449835.1 Opitutia bacterium | reverse complement strand
TAGACGCCGTAGAATTTTTTGACGAGGCCGAGAGCGGCGGGCGTCTGGAAATCGCCGATGATGGAGACCGTGGCGTTATTGGGCCAGTAGTAGGTGTCGTAGAACTCGCGGAGTTTCTCGATGGAGACTTTTTCAATATCGCTGCGCCAACCGATGGTGGAGTGGTGGTAGGGGTGGGCGACGAAACCGGCTTGGAAGATTTCCTTGATGAGGGATTGGAACGGGGAGTTTTCGCCGCGTTCGAATTCGTTGCGCACGACCGTCATTTCGGGAGCGCGATCGGTTTCGAGCAGGAGCAAGTTGCGCATGCGATCGGCTTCCATCTCGACGACCATCGGGAGGTGTTCGCTGCCGAGATTTTGGTAGTAGTTGGTGCGATCGAGCCACGTGGTGGCGTTGTAAAGTGCGCCGGTTTTCTCGAGGAGCTGGTCGACGCCGGTGCCCTTGGAACGGAGGAATTTTTCCGTGCCCTTGAACATGAGATGTTCGAGGAGGTGGGTGGCGCCGGTGGTGCCGGTGACTTCGTTTTTCGAACCCACGCGGTAGGTAACCATGAACGTCAGCGTGGGGCTCGAGTGCTCGGGCATGAGCAGCACGGTGAGGCCGTTGCTCTCGAGCGTGTATTCGGAGATGCCGCCGACGGTGCGGACGAAGGTGAAGCCGTCGATCTTGGCGGGGGCGGGAGTTTCGGCGGCGCGGAGCGCGGAGCCGAAGGCGAGGGCGGCGAGGGCGAAGGCGAGGAGACGTTTCATCATAAAAAATAAGGGCTAAAGAAGGGGTTAGGGATGTTTTTGAGGGGAAACCGTAGCGCGAGTTGGCGTTTCGCCAAGTCGTTAGCGCCGAAAAGTCGAGCGGGCCTCGCTAATAACTTTCGCCTTGGGTACGGCGGCCGGCGCGGGGGCGGCGGTGGCCGCGGGCGGGGTGATTTTTTTCACGCGGCGGACGTGGCGATTGGGGCGGCGCTTCAGCGCGGCGTGGTGCGCGGGATCGAGCGGTACGCCGAAGCGTTCGAGACATTCGAGGCACATGGCGGCGGCGAGGAGTTAGGGTTGGGTGAGACGCCGGGCGAATTGCGCGGCGTGGAGATTGGCCGGCGAGAGATCTTTCGGCGGAATCGCTTCAAACCACGGGCCGGAGCCGTCGAGCTTGCTAGGAAACTTGGTGCGCAAACCGATGAAATTCATGGTGACCGGGCCCCACGATTTCGGCGCGGGTTCGATGAGGCGGGCGGCGCGGATATTCCAAAATATTTCCCAGCCGGCGCTCTGGCGACCGAGGCTGGCGCCGCCACCGCAACGCCAGATACGCGTGCCGCGCCCGCAGTCGATGTCGGTGAAAAGATTTTCGTACGGCGTGTCTTTATGGTGATCGAAATCGAGATCGAGACCGCGGCCTTGGGCGAAGACGTTGCCGGAGGCGTGCTCGACCGTGAGATCGTGGACATAAGGCGCGCGGACTTCGAAGTTGGTGACGAGATTATCCTCGGCGTTTTTGACCTGAATGGCGTGGTGGCCGGTGCAATCGGGTACGCCGGCCTCGACCGTGCCGCGCGTGGCATCGGCGGTGAGCAGGACGCCGTCGAGGGTGTTGTGGCAGGCGACGACGTTGACGCCGAGATCGCCGTTGTGGATGGCGACGTCGCGGACCCAGCAGTTGAAAACGTTGCGGAGCTCGATGGCGTTGTGACCGTCTTCCTTAAAATGGCCGCGGTATTTCGTCCCAGGGAAGGCGAAGCCCAAGTGCTCAATGCCGGCCTCGGTGACGGTGGGATTAAACGCGCGCAACTCCGGCCGCCACGCCGCGCGCGTCTCGAAACGCAGCGGGCGATCAAACGTCACGCGCGCGCCGGTGATCGCGGTGATGCGCACGAGCATTTTGGTGTCGAGGGGCTTGCCCTTGGCGATGTCGCCGGGGTCGTTGTTGTAGAGATAGGTTTTGAGACTCTGGTCGGGTGTCTCGCGCACGACGATGAGCACAAGTTGCCCCACGCTCAGGCCCGTGACGCGGTCGGTCTCGACGCTGTGATCGCCGCGGCGGGCGACGGCCGTGATCTGCGCGAGCGCTTGGGCCTGATAATCACCGCGGATGGAGACAAACGCCCCGTCGAAGGAGTACCCACTCGCGGGCGAACCGGTGCTGGTTTTGCCTTTGCGCGGATGGACGACGTCGAGCCCGCGCGGGAACCAGAGGATGCTTTGCTCGCGCCCCGCGCCGCGCAGGACGACGCCGCTGCGCGTGAGGCGGAGATAATCGGAGACGAGGTAACGCCCGGGCGGCAGATAAACGGCGCCCGCCGTAGTGGCATCAATCGCGGCTTGGAGGGCGCGGGTGTCGTCGGTCACGCCGTCGCCGCGCGCGCCGAAATCATGGACGTTGGTCGCGCGCGGTAATTCCGGGATCGGTTGTTCGCCGCGATGGTAACCCGCGTACGAAAAATCGGGGAGACGGCTCGGGGTGGACCATTTCTCGCCGGCTTCGCCCCAGAGTTCGGAAAACACCGGTGCGGCTGCGAGGCGAGTGAGCCCGAGAAAAAACGCGACGGCACCGAGCGTGAGATGGCGGCAAAAAATCGAGCGGGTCATGGGGACGTTTAAGTTTAATGGTTAAGGCGCTCGGGCTGGGGCGGGCGCGGGCCTTGGAGCGGTTGTGGTCGCAGCGAGCGGGAGCACGCGAACGTAATCCGCAGGCGGCCGGCCGACGGAGCGAAGGTCACTGTGGGCGATGGTGATGTCGCGGGATTGAGCTTTTTGTTCGGGCGTCATTTGGCCTTGGCCGCTTTCGGTGATGAGAATGAGACGCTCGACGATGCCGGGATCGCGACGCCGGACGCGCTCGGCGGTGCCGAGGCCGTAGCGCATGTGGCCGGCGCCGAGAATCACGACGGCGGTGCGCGGTTCATCAGGCGGCGCTTGCACGCGTCGAGCCGCTACGATGTTGGCGGCCATGGTTTCGTCGCGGGCGGCTTGGGCTTCGAAAACCGGACGGAGTTTCGCGGGATCGAGCGCCAGGTGTTGGGCGAGCTGGAGGTTGGTGAGACGCTCGTAGATGGGATCGGCGGTGAAAATCTCGGGAGGGAGTTGCGCGCGGAGTTCGGGTGCGAGGAGGGCGAGGCCGCCACCGCGACTCACGGCGCGGATGGTGGCGGAGCGAGCGTTGAGGGCGCGGATGGGGATGCGCTGGAGGCGGGCAAAATCGCAGAGCGCGCGGTAATCGAGGTAGTTGGCCCATTTCTTGGACCAATCGATGTCACGGGCGAGGGTTTCAAAATCGATCTCGCGGCGGTTGTAGCGATCGATGGCCGGTTGATCGGGCGCCTCGAGTTGCTCGAAGCACAGGACGAGGGGAAGTTTGCGGAGGAAGAGTTGTTGCAGGATTTCCAACTGGATCGCGTGGTGGCGCGCGATCGTGTGGGCTTCGCCGATGTAAACGGCGCCCGCGGTGGCGAGATCGTTGAAGACATCCGCGTCGGCAACTTCCTCGGCTTGGACAAGATCGAGCCAAAATTCGGCGGGCGGCGGAATCGGAGCGACACGTGGAAGTGGCGTCGTGGAGCAACCGGCGCTGAGCATTAAGATTAAAATAGCGAACGAGGCTCGGGCGAAAATCATGAGGCTTTGGCGGCGGGCGTGGCTGCGATTTTTTCGCGGAGGTGGGTCGTGCGCGTTTTGGATTCGGCGTTGCGCACGGCCATGGCGTAGGCGGCGGGTTCGCCGATGATAAAAACTTTTTTCCGGCCACGCGTGATCGCCGTGTAAATCAGATTGCGCTGCAGCATCATGAAATGCGCCTTCAGCAACGGCACGATCACGACGGGGTATTCGGAGCCTTGCGATTTGTGGATACTCACCGTGTAGGCGAGGGCGAGGTCGTTGAACTCGCCGCGCTCAAACGTGTGGACGTCGCCGTCGAAATCCGCCGTGAACGTGCCGCCCTCGGCGTCGATCGCGGTGATGACGCCGATGTCACCGTTGAAGAGGTTTTTGTCGTAGTTATTGCGCAGCTGGATGAGTTTGTCGCCCGCGCGGAATTCGCCGCTCGGGGTGCGCAGGGCTTTGGCGCCGCGCGGGGCGGGGTTGAGCGCGGCTTGGAGTTGGACGTTGAAATTACCGACGCCGGCGACGCCTTTGTGCATCGGCGCGAGGACCTGCACGTCGCGGATCGGGTGCGGCCATTTTAATTTTTGCGGAATGAACGTGGTGACGAGCTCGAGGGTTTTGCGGACGCAATCCTCGGCGTCGGTGGCGACGATGAACGTGAGGTCGGCCCAGACTTGGGTGGCGGAGACTTCGTTGACGGCGGGTGGGAGCGACGGGTCGCCGGCGTTGATGGCGTGGGCGGTGGTGACGATCTGGCTTTGGCCTTGTTGACGGTAGATGACGGCGAGCCGCGTGACGGCCGGTGCTTGCGGCGAGGACTCGGCGGTGGCGACGGCGATGAGGTCTTTGAGGACGTTGCCAGCGCCGACGCTCGGGAGCTGGTCGGTGTCGCCGACGAGAAGTAGATGCGCGCGCGACGGGACGGCTTGGAGGAGCGCGGAGGCGAGGCGGTTGTCGAGCATCGAGGCTTCGTCGACGATGAGGAAATCGGTGGCGAGCGGCGCGGATTCGTTGGCCACGAAGCCGCCGCCGGCGGGGTCGTATTTGAGGAGCCGGTGGATCGTGGTCGCGAAACCGCCGGTGGTCTGCGCGAGACGTTGTGCGGCGCGACCGGTGGGAGCGGCGAGGTGGACGCGGACCTTTTTGGCTCTTAGAATTTCGACGAGGGCTCGGAGGATCGTGGTATTGTGTGTGACCAGATAGTTATCGGTCACGTAAAGTCCGGTCGGCGAATTGATGGAAATGCAGACGCATTCGGCGGTGCCTGCGGGCTCGATGGCGGTGAGGCGTAGGCGATGGCTGAGGCGGGCGCGGGCTTTGGGGCGAACGGTGCGGCGGATTTTCCGAGCTAGGGTGAAGAGGGTGGCGGGCTCGGGATGTTGGAGGAAAACCGTGTGGGCGGGCAGGCCGGCGCGCTTTTCGCCACGGTGGGTGTAGGTGGGATGCTTAATCGCGCCGCGCGTGGCGATGCAGCCAAGCGACCAGGCGAGTTGTTGGAAATCGTCGGCCAAGCGAGAGCTGGAGGTCGTAAAGGAAATGACGCCAAGGCGATCTACGGTGCCGTCGGTGTCGAGGAGGCCACGGAGGAGTTCGAGGCGTTGGGCGGCTGAGGCGGCGAGGAAGGCCGGTGGGATGAACTTTGAGGGGGATGTGACGGCGAGGCCGAGCGCTTTGATCGCGTCACGCAGCGGGTTGGCGAAGCCTCGGCCGCGACCGATGATCCGCCAACTGATCGTGGGCGTGCCCCCGGAGATGACTTGCTTTAGGCGCAGGCCTAGAGGTTGCAGGCGAGTGGCGAGGTTGGTGACGAGAGCTGTGTCGGTGGTAGTGAATAGTACGGCATTGCTGAGGGTGCCGTCACCGATGAGCGCGCCGAGAACGTAGGGGTCGCAGGGCAGATCGACGTCGGGAATCGCCGGGGCTGGGGAGAGTAGCGGGATGGCGAGGCGGTTGCTTTCGACGCGGTCCTCGTCGAGGCGGCGGCGTAGGTAACTGAGCGGAACCGTGCGCCACCTACGGGCGCGGATTTTCTTTTTCTTCGTGGGACTCCAAACCGAGGTGCGGGTCCAGGCGCGCCAGAGGTGGTCGTCGCAGCACTCGCACGTGCGTCCGTCGGCGAAGTGGACGCGGAAGATCTTCTTTCTGCCCTGAGGATGAATGCTGCCGATGCGGGTCACGCTGCCCTCGGCGGTGATGATCTCATCGCCGGGGCGGAGTCCGCCGATGCGACAAAATCCGGAGGGAGTAAGCACCTGGGCGTGAAGCGGCTGGGCTTTACCCGTTCCCGGTCCGCCGGTGAGGATGGTGAACTTGTGGGTGAGGGCGTTTTTGACGGCGGTGCGTTGGAGCTCGTGGAAGGCGAAGCCGGCTTTGGCTTCGGCCCATGTGACGGCGGCGTCGGCTTTGATCGCGGGCAGGCCGCTGCCGGTGCGGGCGAGGCGTACGACGACCTCGGCGATTTTTTGTTCCGCGCGGTCGTGGTGCGGGAGCTGGATCAACGCGGAGCCGGGGAGCGGGTTTTCCACGCCGGCGGGTTGATGACGGGAAAGCGCTTTGGCTTGGACGAGGGCGTCGATGCGGGCGGTGATATGGTCGCCGCTCGTCTCGAGCATCGTCGCGGCGTAGTCTTGGAGATCGGCTTCGCGGTAGGCGGTGTGGCCCTCGTCTTGGAGCGTCTCGAGAGCGTAAATGAGGCCGGCGTCGAGGCGGGGCGGGGCGTCGTTGGCGAAGCCGAGGTTGATGGCGATGCGGTCGGCGGTTTTGAAACCGATGCCGTCGATCTCGCGGGCGACGCGGTAGGGTTGCTCGAGGAGAATGGGTTTGGCTTGGGCGCCGTAGCGCTCGACCAGTTTCACGCATTGGCTGGGCGTGACGCCGTAGGTCTGGAGAAAAATGTAGAGTTCGCGCTCGGTGCGTTTGGCGTCCCAAGCGGCTTTGATGGCGGTGGCGCGTTTCGGGCCGATGCCGGGGACGTCGCGGAGTTTGCCGGATTCTTCGGAGAGGACGCGGAACGTGTCGGTGCCGAGGGCGTCGACGATTTTATTGGCGTAGGCTTTGCCAATGCCGGGGACGAGGCCGCTGCCGAGGTATTTGCGGATGCCGTAGACGCTGGCGGGGAGCTCGCTTTTGAAGGCGGCGATTTTGAACTGGGCGCCGTGTTGAGAGTGTTGGGTCCACTCGCCGGTGAGGTGGAGCGTCTCGCCGCATTCGACGCTGGGCAGGGCGCCGACGATGGTGACTTTTTCGATTTTCTCCTCGGCGGATGCCGGAGTTTTTACGGCGGCGGGACGGGTGTCGGGGCGAAATTCCGCGATCGTGTAATGATTTTCCTCGTTGTGGAAAATGATGCGTTCGAGGACGCCGGTGAGCGTGGAATGGACGGCGGGCGGTGGCACGGGCGAGGGAAGGTGAAGCGGTAAATCGGGGCGTGGCAAACCGAGGATTGCGGGCGGCGGCCGAGCGGCTCAAGTTGGGCTCATGAATACGATCGTACCCAGTTCGTTTTTGCCGGTGATTCAGTTGGCGATCACGCCGGTGATTTTATTGAGCGGCGTGGGTGGGTTGATGATCACGTTGACCAATCGGATGGCGCGCGTGGTGGACCGCACGCGGCTTTTGGCGGGGCAAGTGCGGCAGGCGGCTTCGCAAGAAAGCGAGGAACGCGAGCACTTGGAGCATCAGCTGGATATCTTGTGGCGGCGGGCGCGGCTCGTGCAACGGGCGGTGATGTTTGCCGGTTTGAGCATGCTGCTGGCGTGTGTGCTCGTGATGATTATTTTCGTGGACGCGGTGCTGGAGCGTGAATTTGCCGTCGAGATGGTCGTGATTTTTCTGGCGAGTATCGCGTGCTTGATCGCGGCGTTGGCGGCGTTTCTGCGCGACATCGTGGTCTCGCTGCGGGCCTTGAAACTGGAAGTCGTGCGCGTGCGCGGGCTCAGTCGTTGAGGGCGGCTTGGATTTCGGCGAGGTTCGCAAAAACCCGCGTGGCCCCGGCGGCATGAAGCTCCGCGGCGTGGTGCGTACCAGTGGTGACGGCCCAGCAAGGGAAGCCGGCATTGAGCGCGGCTTGGACGTCGAACGGGGAATCACCGACGAGTAGCGTCGTCGCGGCGTCGGCGTGAAGCGTGGTGAGGACGTGGGCGGTGAAGGCCGGGTCGGGCTTGAGCCAAGGGGTGTCTTGGGCGCCGAAATTGCCGGCGAGAAAAGGGGTGAAGCCGAGGTGGTCGGCGATGAGGCGGGAAGATGGGGCGTGTTTGTTGGTAAAAATCGCCACGGTGAGGCCGCGTGCGTGCAGGTCGCGCAGCAGCGCAAGAGCGCCGGGGAGGGCGAGGACATCGTCGAGCATCGTACGATCCCAGTAGGCGCGATAAATTTTCACGGCGGCGGGGACTTGGTCGGGGCGGATGAATTTAAGCAGGGCGTTTTCGAGGCCGCCGCCGACGGCGTCGCGCACCTGGGCGAGCGTGGGTGCGCGCTGGCCGAGTTGCGGCAGGGTGTGCGCGTAGCAGCGATGGATGGCCGCGAAGTGGTCGATGAGCGTGCCGTCGAGGTCGAAGAGAAGGGTGCGAAACTGCATGTGTTTAAAGATTGGCGGCGCGAATGGGGCGGAGGCACGGAAATTTTTTAGGGTTTGGTTTTGCGCAGAGACCGCTACAACCGAGGCCATGTCTGATAACGCCGATCAACCGCAGGCCCGCGTGACCGTGCAACCGGGTGTGCAAGGTTGTGCGGTGATCTTGGCTGGCGTTTGGCGCATCACCGCCGCGCCCCCGCGCTGGACGGACTGCGTGGGCGGGGAGAAACCAGCCCGCGTCACAGTCGTGATGGATGCGGTGGAGCGCTGGGATTCGTCTCTACTGTTGTTTCTTTTTGAAGTGCAACAATGGTGTCGGACGCACGGCGCACATTGCGATTTCGAGGCGGTGCCGGCGAAGGTACGGACCTTGCTCGGGCAGTTGGTGGCTTCGCATGAGACGAGCGTGCCGTTTGACCGCTCGGAGAATTTTTTAACGAGCGTCGGGTTGGCGACGCAGGACGCGTGGAAAAAAGTGCGGGAGATCATCGCGTTTGTGGGCGAGTGCGTGATCAGCGCGTGGCGGCTGGTGCGGATGCCGCATAAATTTCGCTGGCGGGACTGCGTGGACGAGATGCAGCAATGCGGCGCGATGGCGTTGCCCATCGTGAGCCTGATCAGTTTTTTGGTCGGTCTAATCATGGCGTACCAAGCGGCGGTGCAGCTGCGGCAGTTTGGCGCGGATATTTATGTAGCGGATTTGGTGGGCCTCTCGGTCGTGCGCGAGATGGGGCCGATGATGGCGGCGATCGTATTGGCGGGGCGCACCGGCGCGGCGTTTGCGGCGACGCTCGGTAATATGAAGGCCAACGAAGAAATCGACGCGCTCGCGGCGCTCGGGATTTCGCCGGTGGATTTTTTGGTGCTGCCGCGCATCGTGGCGCTCGGCTTGATGATGCCGCTACTGGCACTTTATGCCAACTGCGTCGGGATTTTGGGCGGCATGATGGTGGCGCTCGGGGTGCTCCAGATTCCGCCGGCGGCGTACTGGATCGAGACGCAGAGCATCATTGATCTTTCGGATGTGAACACCGGGTTGTTCAAGGCGCTGACGTTTGGCCTGTTGATCGGCTTGGCGGGTTGTTTGCGCGGATTGCAGGCGGACCGCAGCGCGGCCGGAGTGGGGCGCGCGGCGACTTCGGCGGTGGTTACGGCGATTTTGTTGATCATCGTTTCCGACGCGTTTTTCGCGGTGGCATTTAACATTCTCGGGCTATGAGCGCGCTGAACCCGAATCACACGCGCAGCGGCGGCCCGGCGATCGAGGTGAGCGGCCTGGTCTGCGGCTACGGCGAGCAGACGATTTTGCGGGATGTGACCTTCAACGTCGCGCGCGGAGAGATTTTTTTCATCGTGGGCGGATCGGGTTGCGGGAAAAGCACGTTGCTGCGGCATCTCGTGGGTTTGAACCCTCCGACGGGCGGGAGCGTGCGGTTTCTCGGCGCGGCGTTTTCGGAAGCTGATGCTGCGACGCGCCGGGCGCAGTTGCGGCATTTTGGCATGCTCTTTCAAGGCGGTGCCCTGTGGAGTTCGCTGACGTTGCGGCAGAACGTGGCGTTGCCGCTTGAGGAATATACGTCGCTCACGCGGCGCGAGATCGAGGAATTATCCGCGCTCAAACTCGGGCAAGTGGGGTTGAGCGGTTATGAAGATTATTATCCCGCGGAGATTTCGGGCGGCATGAAAAAGCGGGCAGGCTTGGCGCGAGCGCTGGCGCTTGATCCGGAGATTTTGTTTTTCGACGAACCGTCGGCGGGGCTCGACCCGGTGACTTCGCGTAAGCTCGATGAGTTGATCGTGGAAATCCGGGCGATGTTTGGGACGACGATCGTGGTGGTGTCGCACGAATTGGCCTCGATCTACGATATCGCCGACCGAGTCATCATGCTCGAAAAGCAGGCCCAGGGCATCATTGCGGAAGGCGCGCCGCGGACGCTCGCAACGACGAGCGCCGATCCCCGCGTGAAGGAATTCCTCACGCGCGGTACGGGCAAGGTGCCGATTTTATGAGGCACCTAAACGCTTCCTTGGCGCTCTCGGCGGGTGACGTTTTGTGGCATCGTTGCTTCCGGCTGTCCTTTTAACCGAATTTTGCTTCTTCTCATTATTACGTGAAAACCAAGGTCAGTCCCGCTATCGTTGGAGCCTTTGCGCTGGGCGCGTTTGCGCTCGGCATTGTCGTGTTGTTGGCCTTTGGCGGCGTGAATTTTTTCTCCAAGCCGCAGCGGTTTGTGGTGTATTTTGACGAATCGATTCACGGGCTCGATCTTGGTTCGCCGGTGAAGTTGCGCGGCGTGCGCGTTGGTCGCGTGGCCGATCTCACGGTGCGTTACGACGAACGCAAAAACCACTCGGTCGTCGTCGTGACCTGCGAATTCAGCCGCAATACCCTCACGGATACTCAGGGCGCGTTGATCAACGTCGCGGAGCGCGGCGAATTGCAGACGCTGATCGATCACGGCCTGCGCGCCCAACTCGGCGTGTTGGGGCTCGCGACGGGCATGTTGTTCGTCGAGCTAGATTTTTTGAACCCCAAGGAATTCCCGGCGGATGCTCGCACGACGGAGCTAAAGTACGTCGTCGTACCGGCGGTGCCTTCGGCGATTTCGGAGTTTCAGGCCAGCGCGAGCGAGATTCTTTCCAAGGTGCGGAAAATCGATTTCGACGGACTCTCCGTGGAACTGAAAACGTTACTCGCTTCCACCCGCCGCCAGGTCGACGGCCTCGATCTGAAAGGCGTGAGCTCCCAATGGCAACGCACCGGCGCGGCGGTCGAAACGCTCGCGAGTTCGCCCGAGCTGAAGGAAGCGTTTGTGAATCTCAATGCCACGCTGGTCGATCTGCGCACGACTTTGGCGAAGCTCGATGGCCAAGTTTCCACGACGGGCGCAGATGTCCACGCCACCCTCGGCAAGGCGCAGGAGACGCTGCAGAATTTCAACGCCACCGCGCTCACGCTGCGCAGTTTCATCAACGCGCAACAAGGCTTGGGCGAAGGCGCCGGCGAGGCCTTTGGCAAACTCTCCGAAGCCGCCGATGCGGTACAACGCCTCGCCGATTTCCTCGAACGTAACCCCAACGCTCTGCTCACCGGCAAGAAGGCTCCGCGTTGAGCGATTCACTCCTCGATCTTCAACTTTCCCCCTCGCGCGTATGAGTACTCAGAAATTTTTAACGCATGATTTAGGATGGCGGGCGGTACTGACGCTCGGCGCCTGCGCGCTGCTCGTCACGGGTTGCAACGTCATCCCCGCGCCGACGGCGGACACGACGCGTTATTACGTGCTCTCGGCGCCTTCAGCCGGAGCGGCGGGCGCGCAACCCATCAACGGTGGATTGCGCATCGGTTTGAGAAACATCGAGCTCGCGCCCTATTTGAAGAAAGGCTCGCTCGTCGTGCGCACGGGGGAAAACGAATTGTCGTTCCCGTCAGAGGCGCGCTGGGCGGAGCCGCTGGAGCAAGAAATTTTACACACCTTGCGCGTGCAGTTGTTGGCCTCACCGACGGTGGGGCGGGTGTTTGTGCAGCCGTTTCCGTTTGAAGAGCCGCGCGATTTTGATGTGAGCGTGCGCCTGATTCGCGCCGAAGGAGTGTTGCCTGCTGGCGGTGGTGCCGGCGTGGTGCGGCTCGTGGCGATGATCGAGGTGACGCGTATCGGTGCGCTCGGTGAAGTGGTGGCGCGCCGGCGTTTTGTTGCGCCGGAGACGGCGTGGGATGGTAAAGATTTTTCCCAGTTGGCTTCGCGTTTGAGCGCGGCGCTGGCGGCGCTGAGCGACGATGTGGTCGGGGTGTTGCCGGCGAAGTTGTAACGCTCGGCTTGGGCCAAAAAAATCGGGCCGTGGGCGGCCCGATAGGGTGCGGCGATCTCGCTTGAGACCGCCGCTTTTATTTTTGGCGGAGTTTGCTGCGCAGTTATTTTTTCAGCGCCGTGGCGATGCGTTGGAGCGCGGCTTCGACGTTGGCGCGCGAATTAAAGGCGCTGATGCGCACGTGGCCTTCGCCGCATTTGCCGAAGCCGGCGCCGGGCGTGCAGACGACTTGGGCGTTGTTCAGCAAGAGATCGAAGAACTCCCAGGAATCACGGCCGGTGTTGACCCAGATGTAGGGCGCGTTGTCGCCCCCGACGCAGCTGAGGCCGAGTTGGTTGACGGCGGTGCGGATGAGCGCGGCGTTGGCGAGGTAGAAGTCGGTCATGGCTTTGACCTGGGCTTTGCCTTCGGGCGTGTAGATCGCGGCGGCGGCTTTCTGGATCGGGTAGGCCACGCCGTTGAATTTCGTGGTGTGGCGGCGATTCCAGAGCGCGTGGACGGAGTGCGTTTTGCCGGCGAGGTCGTAGGCGACGAGGGTCTTGGGGACGACGGTGTAGGCGCAGCGGGTGCCGGTGAAGCCGGCTGTTTTGGAGAAGCTGCGGAACTCGATGGCGACGTCGCGCGCGCCGGGGATTTCGTAGATCGAGTGTGGGATCTGCGGATCGCGGATGTAGGCTTCGTAGGCGGAGTCGAAGAGGATGATGGCGTTGTTGGCCTTGGCGTAGGCGACCCAAGCGGTGAGTTGTGCGCGCGTGGCGACGGCGCCGGTGGGGTTGTTGGGGAAACAGAGATAGATGAGGTCGGTCGCGTTGCTCGGGATGGCGGGCACGTAGCCGTTGGCCGGCGTGCAATCGAGATAAGTAATGCCGGCGTAGCGGCCGTCGAGATTGGGACCGGTGCGGCCGGCCATGACGTTGGTGTCGATGTAGACGGGATAAACGGGATCGGGGATGGCGAGTTTCAGGCCTTCGGTGGCGAAGATTTCCTGGATGTTGCCGCAATCGCACTTGGAGCCGTCGGAGATGAAAATCTCGTCGGCTTCGATGGCGCAGCCGCGGGCGGCGTAGTCGTGTTGGGCGACAGCTTCGCGGAGGAACGCGTAGCCTTGCTCGGGGCCGTAGCCTTTGAAGGTGGCGCGCACAGCCATCTCGTCGGTGGCAGCGTGGAGCGCGGCGGTACACACGGCGGGCAGCGGCTCGGTGACGTCGCCGATGCCGAGGCGGATGACGGGTTTATCGGGGTGCGCGGCGACGTAGGCGCTGACACGCTTGGCGATGTCGGCGAAAAGGTAGGAGGCTTTGAGCTTGGTGTAGTTTTCGTTGATGCGGATCATGGTGCGGGTCGGTAAAAGGTGGTGAGGAGTTTGCGGAAGAAGCGGCGCTGGGCTGAGGCGAAAAACTTGAACAAACGCGGCGGGCCGAGTTTGTTCAAGCCCGACGTTAGTCCAAATCGGCGTACCCCTATGAAGATAATCGAAACCGTGTCGGAGATGGCTGCTGAGGTTGCCGCATGGCGCGCGGCCGGCAAGACGCTGGCGCTCGTGCCCACGATGGGTGCGCTTCACGCCGGCCAAGCCGCGATGATCCGGGCGGCCAAGGCGCGGGCGGATGTGGTCGTGGTTTCCATTTTCTTGAACCCACTGCAATTCGGGCCCAACGAGCGCATCGAGAACTATCCGCGCACGCCGGTCGAAGATCTCGCGCTTTGTGAAACCTGCGGGGCCGATGTGGTGTTTTCGCCAAAACAGGAGGCGATATTGCCGCGCGGCCATGCGACGTTTGTGAGCGAAGAGGCGACGAGTAAGCCGTTGTGCGGGGCTTCGCGGCCGGGTCATTTCCGTGGGGTGACGACGGTCATGGCGAAATGGTTTAACATCGTCCGACCGCACGCGGTTTTCTTTGGACAAAAAACGGCGCAACGGGCCGCCGTGGTGCGCCGCATGGCTGAGGAGTTGAATTTCCCTGTGGAGATCGTGGTAGTGCCGACGGTGCGCGAAGCGGATGGCCTCGCGGCGGGCGTGCGTAATCGTGAGTTCACGCCAAGTCAGCGCCAAGAGGCGCTTGCCCTCAGCAACGCACTCAAGCGCGCCAAAGAAATGGCCGATAGTGGCGTGCGTAGCACCGATCGTTTGATCGCCGAGGCGACGCATATCATGGGACAACACCGACGTGTGCGCGTCATTTACGTCGCCATCGTCGATGCGCAGACGATGGAGACGTTGCGCGAAGTCGTCCCGGGTCGGAGCTTGTTAGCTATCGCCGCGTGGATCGACGAAGTGCGCTTGATCGACAACGTCGAGCTGTGAGTCGCCCGACCGGAAAACGGCCGGGTTGAGAGATTTTGGTGGAATCTCGCACTATCTCTCATTTGGCTGTCGTTTCGTCATGGCCGTGAAACCTTCATCTGTTCCCGCTCCCGATCCGCTCGCTCGGTTGCTCGAACTCTCGCATCAACTCGGTCGCGAGGAGCGCAAGCTCGCCATCCTCGGCGAAGGCAACACCTCGACCCGCCTCGGCGCCGATACGTTTCTGGTCAAGGCGAGCGGCTCGAATCTCGCCACCCTCGGTCCGGCCGGCGTGGCGGCGTGTCGGTTTGAACCGCTCGTTTCGCTGCTGGACGAAAACCACCTCGCCGACACCGCCGTGGATGAACGTTTGCTGGCTGCACGCGTAGATCCCGCAGGCAAAAAACCTTCCGTCGAAGCGATGTTTCACGCGTGGCTCTTGACGTTGCCGGGAGTAAATTTTGTCGGCCACACGCACCCGATTGCGGTGAATGCGATCCTGTGCACGCCGCACGCGAAGACCTTCGCCACGCGCCGCCTTTGCCCTGACGAGATCGTGTGTTGCGGGACGGAATTTGTCCTCGTGCCCTACGTCGATCCCGGCCTGAAACTCGCGCAAGCGATCCGCCGTAGCGTCCTCGCTTACGTGAAACGTCTCGCTCGCGCCCCGCGCGTTATCCTCCTCGAAAACCACGGCCTGATCGCACTTGGCGGCACGCCCGAGGCGGTGTTGGCGGCGACATTGATGGCGGTTAAGGCAGCGGAAATTTACGCCGGCGCCGTCGCGCTCGGCTCGCCGCGTTTCCTGTCCAGCGCAGTCGCGGCGCGCATCGCGGGCCGGCCCGATGAACTTTATCGCGAAAAAATGCTCGGACTCCGTTAAACCCTCATCTCATTCCCCTCTTTTTTAACCTCCATGAAATCCTATAAATTCGTGAACTTCCTCTGGGATGACGCCAAAGCTGCCGCCCTCGATCCTGTCGGCCGCCTTGTCTATCGCTCCAACATTCTCGGCAGCGACCAACGCATCACCAACACCGGTGGCGGCAATACCTCGTCCAAAATCTCTGAGAAAGATCCGCTCACCGGCCAGCCCACGGAAGTGCTCTGGGTCAAAGGCTCCGGCGGCGATCTCCGCACCAGCACGCGCGAAAACTTCTCCTCTCTTTATCAGCAAAAATTGCTCGATATGCAGCAGCTCTACGCTGCCCGCCCCGACAAGGGCCTGAAGGCTCCCGCCGAGGACGACATGGTCGGCATGCAAGCGCACGCCACGTTCAACCTCAACCCCCGCGCCTCCTCGATCGACACGCCGCTGCACAGTTTCCTGCCCGCGAAATTCGTCGATCACATGCACCCCAACGCGATCATCTCGATCGCGGCTTCCAAAAACTGCGAAAAACTCACGCAGGAGATTTTTGGCGGCGAGATGGCTTACGTGCCCTGGATGCGTCCCGGTTTCGAACTCGGCCTCGCGATGCAGGCCATCGTCCAAAAAAATCCGAAGGTAAAATCCATCATGATGGGCCAACACGGTTTCATCTCTTGGGATAACGAAGAAAAAGCCTGCTACACGTACACGCTCGATTGCATCGAGAAAGCCTCCGCCTTCATCGAAGCGAAATACCAAGCCAAGGGCGGCGACGCCGCGGCCTTCGGCGGCGCTAAATACGCCACGCTCACGCCCGAGCAACGTCGCGCGACCTTCGC
This sequence comes from Opitutia bacterium, assembly GCA_947449835.1. Taxonomy (GTDB): domain Bacteria; phylum Verrucomicrobiota; class Verrucomicrobiia; order Opitutales; family Opitutaceae; genus Tous-C4FEB. Next base: position 5,147 of record CANFSZ010000047.1, on the reverse strand, counting down.
CGCGATCCTCCCGTGGTTCCGCGGCCAAGTTTCCAAGGCCAAGCGCCTCATCGGCACCGTGCAGGACGACGAAAAAATCCTCCGCTTCGTGAACTCCAAAGACGCCGCCCGTCTCGCCGAACTCGGCACGAGTTGCCCCGATCATTTCCTCCGCACCAAGATCAAGCCACTCTACGTGGACTGGAATCCGCAGGCCGAAGACACCGCCGCGCTCAAGCAAAAGCTCGCCGCCGGCCTCGAGGCTTACCGCAAGGATTACGCCGCTTACTACAACACGTGCAAACACGCCAACTCGCCCGCGATGCGCGACCCGAATCCCACGGTCGTCCTCATCCCCGGCGTCGGCCTGATCGCGTGGGGCAAAGATAAATCCGAGAGCCGCGTCACCGCCGAATTTTATACCTGCGCCGTTGAAGTCATGCGCGGTGCCGAGGCGATCGACACCTACATCGCGCTCTCGCAGCAGGAAGCTTTCGACATCGAATACTGGCTCTTGGAAGAAGCGAAATTGAAGCGCATGCCCGCCGAGAAAGAACTCGCGCGCCAAGTCGTCGTCGTCATCGGCGCCGGCTCCGGCATCGGTAAAGAAACCGCGCACCGCATCGTCAAAGAAGGCGCGCACATCGTGTGCGTCGACATGAAGATCGAGACCGCGCAAGCCACCGCCAAAGAAATCACCGACAAATACGGCGTCGGCATCGGCGTCGCCGGCTCTGGAATTTCCTCCTGCGGTCCCGCGCTCGGTCTCGCGGCCAACATCGTCGATCGCGCCAGCGTGCGCGCCATGCTTGACGACGTTGCGCTGGCCTACGGCGGCTTTGACTCGATCTGCGTCACCGCCGGCGTCTTCTGGCCGAGCGATACGACCGGCCACATCCCCGACGACAAGTGGGCGTTCACCTTCGGCGTCAACGTCACCGGCAGTTACATCGTCGGCGACGAAGCGCTCAAGACTTGGAAAGAACAAGGCCTAAAGGGCCAGCTCGTCCTCACGACTTCGGCCAACGCCGCTGTCGCGAAAAAAGGTTCACTCGCCTACGATTGTTCGAAGGCCGCTGCCAACCACCTCGTGCGCGAACTAGCCATGGAACTCGCGCCGCTCGTGCGCGTGAACGGCGTCGCTCCCGCCACCGTGGTTCAAGGCTCCGCGATGTTCCCGCGCGACCGCGTCATCGGCTCGCTCGCGAAATACAACATCCCTTACAAGGACGACGAAGCGACCGATTCGCTCGTGGCGAAACTGGCCCAGTTCTACGCCGACCGCACGCTCACGAAGGCGCCGATCACGCCCGCCGATCAGGCGGAGGCGTATTTTCTCCTCGTGTCGCAGCGCCTCAGCAAGACCACCGGCCAGATCGTCACCGTCGACGGCGGTTTGCACGAAGCGTTCCTGCGCTGAGTACGGTTAGTTTCGTTGTGCTCAAGCCCCGGCCCCGGCCGGGGCTTTTTTCTGCGCGATAGCGGACGATAACGGGCTTGCGCGATGCGACGACCGGAGAAAGTTTGCCCCATGCGAACTCTCCCCCGCGCGGCCCACGCCGCCTTTGTCCTCGCGTTGACCACTCTCGCTCACGCGGAAATTAATCCAAAAAATTTCGATCCCGAAATTCGTCCGCAGGATGATTTTTACCGTTACGCGAATGGGGCGTGGTTGAAAAATAATCCCGTTCCCGCCGAAGAAAGCCGCTGGGGCGGTTTCTCGGTTCTTCAGGAAGATAATCAAAAAAATCTCCACACGATTCTGGAACGCGCCGCCGCCGCCAAGACCCCGTCGCCGATCGAGAAACTCGTCGGTGATTTTTACGCTAGTGGTATGGACGAAGCCGCTATCGAAGCCGCGGGTACGCGTCCCCTTGCGCCCGAATTCGCGCGAATCGCTGCGATCAAAACACCCGACGACATCATGGCCTCACTCGCGCGATTTCATCGCATGGGCGTCCGCGCAGGTTTCGGATTTTACAGCGGAGCCGACGCGAAGAACAGCAACCTTGAGATCGCTCAACTCCGTCAAGGCGGCCTCTCGTTGCCGGATCGCGATTATTACCTAAACGACGACGAGAAATCCAAAAACATCCGCGCCGCCTTTCGGGCCCATTTGAGTAAGATGTTTATCCTGCTCGGTGATACTCCGGCCGTCGCCGAGAGCGACGCCGATGCCGTCATCGTGCTTGAGACTAAGTTCGCCGCGGCTTCGTTGAAGCGCGTGCTCCTGCGTAATCCTTACGCGAGTTATCACAAAATGCCGGTCACGGATTTGGCGAAAACCACCGGTGCGCTCGATTGGGCGGCGTATTTCAAAGCCGTGGAGACGCCGGCGTTTACGGAGATCAATCTTGCGCACCCGGATTTTTACAAAGTCTTCGCCGCTGAACTCACCGCGACGTCCATCGCCGATTGGCAGACTTATCTGCGCTGGCACCTCTTGCGCGCCGCCGCGCCGCATCTCGGCGCGGCGTTCGTGAATGAGAACTTCGCTTTTTTCGGCACGACGCTCAACGGCACCACGGCCTTGAAGGCACGCTGGAAACGCATCGTGGCTCAGACCGATAATTCGCTGGGTGAGGCGCTCGGCCAGCTTTACGTCGCGGAGTATTTTCCGCCTGAGGCCAAAGCGCGCGTGCTCAAGCTCGTCGCCGATTTGCGCGCCGTTTTACGGGCGCGCTTGGAAACGCTCGAGTGGATGGATGCGCCTACGCGCACCCGTGCGCTGGCCAAGCTCGATGCGTTCACCGTGAAAATGGGTTATCCCGATACCTGGAAAGATTACAGCACGGTGAAAATCGATCGCGGATCGCATGTCTTGAACGTGTTCCGCGCGGCTGAATTTGAGACGCGGCGTAATTTTCAAAAAATCGGCCAGCCCGTCGACAAAACGGAGTGGGGCATGACGCCCCCGACGGTGAACGCTTACTACAGCCCATCGGCCAACGGTATCGCGTTTCCCGCGGGAATTTTGCAGCCACCTTTTTTCGATCCCAAGGCTGACGACGCGGTCAACTACGGCGGCATCGGCACCGTGATCGGGCATGAAATGACCCACGGCTTCGACGATCAAGGCCGCCAATTTGATGCGCAGGGCAATCTCACCGATTGGTGGACGCCCGAGAGCGCGGCCCGTTTCAAGGAACGTGCGGCCGTCGTGGTGAAACAATTTGCCGGCTACGCGCCGTTGCCTGGCCTCAATCTCAACGGCGAACTCACGCTCGGCGAAAACATCGCCGATCTCGGCGGCGTAAAAATCGCCTACGCCGCGCTGCAAAAATCCCTCGCCGATCAACCGCGCACACCGATCGACGGGTTCACGCCCGAGCAACGATTTTTCCTGAGCTGGGCGACGATCTGGCGAAATAACATTCGCCCGGAGAATCTGCGTATGCGCGTCATGACCGATCCGCATTCACCCGGAGAATTCCGCGCCAACGGGCCGCTGACCAATCTCGATGAATTTGCCGCGGCCTTTGGCGTCCCCGAGGGCGCCGCGATGCGTCGCGCTCGCGCCGAGCGCGTTAACATCTGGTAAAATAATCTTAAATTTTAAGCGCAAAAAAGCGCGGCACGAAAGTGTCCGCGCTTTTTTGTGTCCACCGGCAGTTCAACGCGGGGCGTAAATTTTCTTCGCCAACGTCGCGCCGAGGAGGCGGCGGAAGGTGGAAAGATCTTTCACGGCGCGCAGGGCGATGAGCTGGCTGGCGATGTTGCCAACCGCGGTGCCTTCGAGGGCGAATGACACGACCGGAATGCCGGCGGCGTTGGCGGTGGCTTGGCAGAGGAGACGATTTTTGGAGCCGCCGCCGACGATGAGAATGCGGCGGAATTTTTTGCCCGCCATTTTCTCGAAGGCGCGCATCGCGTCGGCGTGGCCGCGGCCGAGGGAGTCGCAGATGAGGCGCGTGTAGGCGGCGAGGGTTTTCGGGGCGGGCAACTTGCGGCGTTTGAGTTGAGCGTCGATAGCGGCTTTCATCGACTTGGGGTTGGTGAACGCGGGATCCGTGACGTCGAGGAGCGCGGCGGGCGCGGGGAGTTTTTCGGCGGCGGTGATGAGCGCGGCCCAAGCTTGGTCGTCGGCAGGACGCGAGGCGAAGTCTTTCAAGGTGCCTTCGAGTAGCCAGAGGCCGATGACGTTGGTGAGCGGGCGGTAGCGGCCGTCGCCGATGCGTTCGTTGGAGATGCGCGCGGCGTGGGCATCGGCGCCGAGGACCGGGCGATCGCTCTCGAAACCGACGAGCGACCACGTGCCCGAGCTGAGGAAAAGATCGGTCCCGTCGGGGTTGGCGGGCATCGCATCGTAAGCTGCGGCAGTGTCGTGGCCGGGGACGGCGATGACCTGCGTGCCGGCGAGCTCGGGGAAATTTTTAACTGGGCCGAGGTGGGTGCCAGACAGGATCGGCTTGGTGAACCACTGCGGCGGCAGGCGAAAGTGTTTCAGCGCGGCGCGCGACCAATCGGTGGAATGCACATCGATGAGCTGCGAGGTGCTCGCGATGGTGAACTCGTTTTCCATGCGGCCCGAAAGGAGAAAATTAAAATAATCGGGCAAAAACAGGCAGCGCGTCGCTAGATCGGTGATCGCGGGACAGGAGGCGACGGTTTCCTCGAGTTGGAGCGAGGAATTATAGAAGACGTTGGGGATGCCGGTGGCGGCGTAGATGCGTTCGAGCGCGGCGCGGGTGTGAGCGAGGCGCTTGAGGCCGGGCTGGGTGCGGGCGTCGCGGTAAGCGTGAATCGGGAAGACAAGGCGACCGGCGTCGTTGACGAGGGCGAAGTCCACGCCCCAGACGTCGACGCCGACGGAGGCGATTTTCGCGCCGTGGGGGAGGGCGGCGACAGCTTTTCGCAGGCCGGTCTGCGCTTCGTGCCAGAGCGTGCCGACGTCCCAGTAATCGTGGCCAGCGAGCGTGCGGAACGTGTTGGGGAAGCGGTGAACCTCTTTGAGCGTGAGACGGTTTTTGAACCAAGCGCCGAGGATGACGCGGCCGCTGGTGGCGCCGAAATCGACGGCGGCGGTGTAGAGCGTGGGCATGGCGGAAAAGCGTGGAGGTTTAGACGAGCTGGAGGTTTTTCTCAGCTTGGTCGCTGTGGGCCTGGAAGAACGCGGCGTTTTCCGGGAGTTTGATGTCCACGTCGAAGGTCGGGATCATCTCTTTGAG